>JADFZO010000022.1 GCA_015232465.1 Desulfamplus sp. | reverse complement strand
TGTCTGCACTTATGATGAGGGTTTTATTGCTGGAATTTTAGAAGAGTACACAAATAAACCTTTTAATGTAAAAGAGGTTGACTGCTGGTGTTCAGGAGATAGGGTGTGTAGATTTGAGGCAAAACCAGCGGCTTAGGAGCAATCATGCTTTCTGTTAAAGAAGAGGAGATTGATAAAATCACTGAGGTTTTTTACCTTTTGCTAAAGGGTAAAAAACCAGAGGCTATAAAGCTGCCTGAAGATTATCCTAAAAATGAGATTTACCAGATGGTAAGCTATATTAATCGGTTTTTAAATGAATACGGTGCTGTTACTGATATAGCGTACTCATTGGCACGGGGAGATATAAATTTTCAGGCACCGCCAAAAATAAATCTGCTGGTTGTCCAGTCGCTCAAGAGCCTTCAGGCAAGTTTGAAACATTTAACATGGACAACCCAGCAAATTGCAACAGGCGATCTTAATCAGAGTATCAGCTTTATGGGTGAATTTTCAGATGCTTTCAACACCATGACAAAGCAGCTAAAATACTCTTTTGCTGCTCTTGAAGCTGCTAACACAGAGCTTGAAGATGCAAAACAGATAGCAGAATCTGCAACGCGTGCAAAGAGCGATTTTTTAGCAAACATGAGCCATGAGATCCGAACCCCGATGAATGCCATTATTGGAATGAGCCATTTGGCACTCAAAACCGACCTTAACCCTAAGCAGCGGGATTATATCAATAAAGTCCATCTTTCTGCTCAAAACCTTTTGGGAATAATCAACGATATTCTCGATTTTTCTAAAATTGAGGCTGGCAAGCTAAACATGGAGACCATTGATTTCGATCTTAATGATGTATTGCACAATTTGGCAAGTTTGGTTGGCATGAAGACAGAGGAGAAAGGTCTTGAGTTCAATTTTGATGTGGCTTGTGATGTGCCGAAGGCTTTAAAAGGCGATCCATTGAGACTTGGACAGGTTCTATTAAATATTGCTAACAATGCTGTAAAATTTACTGAAAAGGGCGGGATAACAGTCATAATCAGACAGATAGAGTCAGATAATGAATCAGCAATTATCCATTTTGCAGTCAAAGATACTGGCATAGGTCTTAGCCAAGAGCAGAAGGGAAAACTTTTTCAATCGTTTCAGCAGGCAGACACATCAACTACCCGTAAATATGGTGGAACAGGTTTAGGGCTCACTATAAGCAAGAAGTTATCTGAAATGATGGGCGGTGAAATTGGGGTAGATAGTGTGCCAGGAGAGGGCAGCACATTCTGGTTTACTGCCAAGTTTGGAATGGGTCAAAATATTGTAAAAGATGGTAATTTCAGTGCTGACAACATTAAAAATATAAGTAAAGACGAGCTTCCCAATGGATTTGACAATATTCGAGGTGCACATATTCTTCTTGTTGAAGATAACGAGATTAATCAGCAGTTAGCTATTGAACTATTAACTGAACAAGGTTTTTTTGTTGATGTGGCAGGTAACGGTCAAATTGGCGTGGATATGGTCAAGAGAACAACAGAGAAGCCCTATGATGTTGTGTTGATGGATTTGCAGATGCCGATTATGGACGGACGAACAGCAACAAAAGAGATACGAACTTTGGAGGCTGAAAATAAACAGAAAGCTCGCAATAATAGAACAGAAGGTAGTGTCAATAATTTTGATGAGCAAATTTCCATTATCGCCATGACAGCAGATGCAATGAGCGGGGTTCGTGAAGAGGTTTTAAGTATTGGCATGAACGACTACGTAACTAAACCCATAGAGCCGTCAGAGATGTTCAAAACTCTCTTTAAATGGATAAAGCCAGCTCAACGCCAATTGCCTGATGAATACATCAAACAGATAAACTCAAAAATAGAGGATTTGTCTAACTCATCTAATCAAGCTGCTACAGAGATTAAAATTCCCAAATTAGATGGAATAAACACAGATGCAGGTCTTTCACGGGTAAGCGGCAATAAAAAGCTATATATCAATCTGCTTAAAAAATTTCACCGAGATAATCAGAATGTAATTCAAGAGATATTAAAAGCTGTTGAGCAAAATAATCAAGAGCTTGCGGTAAGATTAGCCCACACAATAAAGGGGGTTGCGGGAACTATTGGTGCAGAAGAGGTACAAGCCATAGTAGGCAGTTTAGAGGCAGATTTAAAGTCTGATATTAATGCAGATCACTCTCAATTAATAACCAAATTAGATGCTTCTATAAGTCAAATCCTCAAAACATTGGAACTAATTATCTTTGTACAGGCAGATCAAGAAAATGTTGTAAATCAAGGCTCTTCAAAACAGGGAGACTCTGCCCTTTTATCGCAATTTTTAGAAAAACTTGGACCAGCTCTACACAAGAAAAAGCCCAAACCATGCAAGGATATAATGGAGGAGATAGGCACTTTTAGCTGGTCTGACGATGTGAATTCTAAATTAAAAGAACTTGATAGATTGATTGGAAAATATAAGTTTAAGGATGCGTTGGAGATTGTGGAGAAGTTATCTGGTCAGGGGGGATAACATAATTTTCGTTATAATCTTGTAAAAAATAGCAAATGCTCAGAGCGTCCCCTTTTGGGCTTCACTCTGAGCATTTTTATTTTATAAGATTGATGCACTATTTAGACGGCATTGGAGTTGATGAGGTTGTTGGAAATATCATCTTAGATGCTGCTTCAATTCTCTTTGAGTATATTGGTTCAGAGCTGTTATCATCAGTAGCTTGCTCGTTCATAGCCTGAACAAATTCCCCTTCTAAGTCTTGGTTCAATGTTGATTTTGACTCTGCCTCTGTTTCTGGTTCAATAACTTTTAGGGTTGTATCGCCATTTTCTGCCCTGTTAATCTCAACCTTTTTCCAAACAAGATTAGATGTGGGTAATTTTTTGCCGTTGTATGCAGAGCCAAAAACCTCATCAGAGAAGTTGTCAGCTTGACTAAAACGGTTTGTAGCATAATAACCCTTCACAGGTACAGTGCCCCAACTGTAAGAGCCGTTATTTAGCTCATTGCTCTCAGCTTCAGAGTCCATATCATCAACCAATAAAGCCATGTAGTAGGTGCCAGAGGGGACAAAAGAGCCATCATAGGTTTGATATAGGTTAAAGTATGCTGGATTTACACCTGCTTTGCGATATATGGTTTTATTTGGTGCCAGTATAAATTGAGCCTGCTCGTAAAAAAGGTATGTCTCGTTACCATTGCCAGCAACTTGATCCGTATCTAAAATTAAATTTATATACCAATCTGTGCTGGTTGTAGAAGATACCCCACTATTGACAATCTCATAGGTGAGAGTGCCGTTTCCGTAACTATCCCAATTGGCATACCAAGTTTTTACCTCAAGATCAGAAAGGGTATTTTCAATTGTGATTTTGCTGCTGCCAACAGATATATTGTCCTCCTCATTTGACTCTTCAATCAGATCAAGATCATCAACCCACAACGCCATGTAGTATGTGCCAGAGCTTAAGTTATCTGGAAACATAAACGAGATAGAGTTATTTGCATCTCTATAGACGCTTGCCCCGACTTTAAGCTCAAATGGGATTGACTCATAGATCACATAGTAGTCATTAGTATCAATCTCTCTATCTTCAGATAGCATCAGATTTACATCAACACCAGATGGGGCTATGGCTGCACCTGTGTTTTTAATATTATAGGTTAGCTCACCAGCCCCTCTTGGACGTGGATCATATTTTGCGTCCCAATTTATGACTGTAAGATTTGGAAGTGTGTTGTAGTTTGGCTCTGGTTTTGTCGGCTCTTCTGGAGTTATATTCTCTGAATTTTTGGCATCTTCAAGCACGTATGCCTCTGATAAAATGCCATCTGCTGCAAAACTATACGGCATCCAAAAAAAGCCTCGATCTCCCCAATTTTGACTCCATGAGTTGATAACCTTAAATGCACCGCCATACTTATCATCATCATAACCCACAATTGTAATTGCATGTCCACCCTGATTATTTCCATAGGCTGTATTATAGACAGAGTTTGAACCAGATAGCTCCATCAACTGCTGATAGACAGTGATTCCACCCACAACAGGCTTTCTATTTGCAAGTGCTGCCTTGATCTGAGTGCTACCGCTCACCCTTTTCCAGCTTGCTGCTTTAAATTTTGAGGCTTCAGAAAATGCAGCAGCAGATGGCTGTGTTATATAGTCTTTTGCAGAGTAGGGCATTGTGGCAAGGGTTGCTACCCCTTTATTGACAGCAAGCTCTAAAGCCTCATAAATATATGAGCCTTGATCTTGCCCGTCATTTATCTGATTGTAGATAAAAGCTGGGCTAAATAGTTGAGATGGGGTATTTAAAGTCCAGCCTAACTCAACCTTCTCATGATACGATTTTAAAGCATAAGCAGTTGCCCAACCGACGCAGCTACTCTGATTTCCCTGATCACCTGGATTTGGAAAATTGGCACTAAGATCAACTGATCGTGGGGCTGTGGGCTGTTCGCCTACTGTTCCAAATAGATTGGCATTTAGTGTGCTCAAAGAAAAACGTGCATACTCCTCAGCAGGTGTCTCAATTTGTCCTGTCCCCTTATCTTCATCAGATAGGTATGTTACTGATACATTGACATTTGCAGGATCGCTAAATAGTTTGCCGTCAGTTACCCTAAACTCAATATTAAAGGAGTTATTACCATCAGGTATGTGTGTGAGATATAGCCTTCCGCTTGATGGATTAATGTAGGCTGAAGAGTAACCTATGCCTGTTGTTGGAGATACAAGCTCATAGGTTATTGTGTCGTTATCTGGATCACGGGCAGATAACTGCTGAACAATATATGGAACAGTAGAGTCAACATTTAAAGAGAGAGAATCTGCAACTGGTTTGCGATTTTGACCACCATCATTAACATAGCCAACATCAGCAAGCCTCCAGTAGAACCAATCCATATCTTTTATGTTAAAGTAACTTTTAAGGTAGAGGGTATATTTAACACCTTGAAATGTGGCACAACTAACAGTAATATCAAGGTTTTTTGCAATAGTAGCTGATGATGAGGTTAATAGAGAAAAATCAATTTCACCAAGTTTAAAATATAAGCCAGATGAGTCTAAGGAGTTTTTATAAAGCTCAAGCTCAATCTTGAGTTTGATGGATTCAAACTCAGCAGATTGAATCTCAATAGTTAGATTATCCTTTACAGATGCGCAATCTGCCCTTGCTTGAATTGGGGAAAATGACAATGCAGCAATTACAACAAACATAGTAATCAATACTTTTTTCATGGCTCTCTCCTTAAAATTTAGTTTTGGTTTTTTTTATAATTTGCCTTTTTATCTGGCTATGATCAATCTGCTCACTGACTTAACTGATTTAGTTCCAGTCAGCACCATAGTCTGTTTAAGTTCGCTATGAATTGCATCAATGTAGCTTTCAACCCCATTTTTCAACCCACCTACTGCTGCAACTGCAAATGGTCTGCCAATTAATGCTGCATCTGCACCAAGTGCGAGAAGTTTTAAAATATCACCGCCAGTTCTGACTCCACCATCTGCTAAAATGGTTATTTTCCCCTTAACTCTATCAGCAACAGATTCTAAAATATCAGCCACACCTTTTGTAAAATCAAGCACTCTTCCGCCATGGTTAGATACAACAACAGCATCAACTCCAGCTTGAACTGCAAGCTCTGCCTCGTCAGGTGTCATTATCCCTTTTAAGATAAATTTAATAATATTACCTGTTTTATTAACAGTTTTTATTTTCTTGATTATCTCTTTTAACTTATCAAGATTTTTTGGCGATACAGGTCGCCCCATTTTTCGCAAAGTAATTAGACCAGCAGCATCAATATCCATGCCAATAATGGAGCAGCCACTCTCTTTAGCTAAATTAATTTTTTGGAACAGCTCCTCATCTTCCCAAGGTTTTATAAATGGTATGCCGTGCCCATCAGCATTTTTTATCGCCTCAAATCCAGATTTATGGATAAACTCAGGCACACCATCGCCTGTGCAGCCAATTATACCCTTAGCTTTGCAGCCATTAATTATAGCCTTTATGTAAGCCTCTTCAGTGATTCCTCCGCCCATGTTGAAAGATACACCACCAATAGGTGCAGCCAAAAGCGGAAGAGCCATATCAATTCCAAGTAGATTGATTTTTGTGTCAGGTTCTACAACATCGTGAATTAGACGCATGTTAAATTTCAATCTATCAAGAGCCTCAATATTTGCCTTAAAAGATGAGCCTGTCCCAAGTCCACCCATACCTGGCACCTCGCCAGCACAGGCTCTCCCATCGCATCGTGGGCAGATACGACAAAAATTTTTCATCAATTTTTTTGCACTCTCTCTAACTTCTTTCATTAACTTACTCCTTGAATTATTTTTTAATTAAAAATATAAACTGTTTTGGATTGTAAACATCATTTGTGGTTGACTTTAACCGATCTTTAGAGCATCAATAACAAATTTATATTTTTAGCATTTTTACTCACAAAAAAACAGAGAGGAGATTATATGAAAATAACAAAAATTGATCATCTTGGAATAGCGGTAAACAGCATTGAAAATGGGAAGAGCTTTTGGTCTGACGTGCTTGGGCTAAAATTTGAAGGAGCTGAAACTGTAGAGACCCAGAAGGTTACAACTGCTTTTTTTCCAGTTGGAGAGAGCGAAGTTGAGCTTCTTGAATCAACATCTCCTGATGGACCAGTTGCAAAATATATTGAAAAAAAGGGCGAAGGGATCCAGCATATTGCATTCAGGGTTGAAAATATCGAAGAGGCTCTGCAAGAGTTAAAAGATAAAGGTATCAAGCTGATTGACGAAACTCCACGAATTGGGGCAGGTGGTGCAAAGATCGCCTTTATTCACCCAAAGGCAACTGCTGGCGTTTTGGTTGAGCTTTGCCAACGTGATTAAAGCTCAATTTTATGATTAATGAACATAGAGGCTTGATAATATTATGATTAGAACTAAGCATTTTGGGGTAGGTAAGCTAATGAACGAATAGAACAAAAATAAGGGCAATGCAATGTCGAGACTAACCACACAGCAACAATATTTGATTAATGAGATATCCGAAAGCTACGCACTTCTCCAAAAGAGGTACACAGAATGGGCAGGAAATTTTTCAACTTACGATGATGTTATTCAAAGTATAGAAAAAAAGAAAATTAAAGTAGATGGGATTCAAAGACAGTTTAAATTCAATATGCATTCAGCTCATTGGAATGGGATCACTCTACCAATTATTAAAAAAGTAGCACAGAGTAATTTTAAAGTATTAAAGCAGCAATTTAATGAATTGTTTAATATAACACATAAAGAAGAGTATCGAATCATATGGTATTGCCTTTTTTTTATCCATCCCGTTCGACATGAATTATATTATTTTCATGAACATTATACTTCAAATTATACTTCACGATTGGCTAAATTATTACGTTCTCATCGAATGGGACTTAAAGCAGCACAAAAATATTTGGTTGGAAAAAATATTATAGTTTCAGAAGATTCTTTTATAAAAGCCTGCGGAACTACAGCATTCAAGCATATTCTACTTCATCCAACAACAGAGAGATGGCAGTTTAAAGAGTTAGATCTTCGGAATATGATTAAGTCATTAAACATAAGTAATGGTAATCTTTCCAAAGAGGAGATGACTACAGCCAACATTCTTGCCCGTCAAGGTAGTTTGCAATTTGATCAATGGATATCATACGCACCATGTGCTATTAATGAAGGTCCTGTTTTTACTACAAAAGAAGGGAGTTCTATAATTCAGGCTTTTGATAGTATCACAGATATATTATCTTCTAATAAGATAGCTCAATTTGAGTTGAGACAGTGCTTAGAAAATCATTTTTATATACAAGAACTTACTACAATTTAGATTAAAAATTTAAAATAATTACAGGAGCTTTTATGGATTTTGATGAAAGACTCATTAAAAAAGAGCATGTAACAGCAGCCATTGAAAAGTATCTATCTTCACCTGATAATCGCCATTCTGCAAGAAGTGCATTTTTAATCCATGAAGAACACAAGTTGCCCGCTAAATTTATTATCCGCCTTGCTTTTGAAATTGCGACTGGACATATGCCCCACCCTGAAACCCTTACAGGCGGTAAGGCAAGTATTCGCGTTTTACAAAATTTAGGCTTTAATAACGCTATATACGAAAAACAACATGTAGCAGGTGGGAAAAGAAATAAGATAAAAAGCATAAGACGAGAAGCCTTACGAAAGATTTTATTAAATTTATGGAGTGATGTGGAAATAGAGAAAAGAATAAAAGGTGTTTTTGTGCCAGATTTAACCGACAAATCAACCATAGAACCATCTTTGTTAAAGATATTAGATGCAATTCAGGCTCATAGACAAATAACGGTTAAGGGGAAAAAGAATTTTGTCCTTGCCTTTGATTTTTTTATTCCAAGCATTAACCTACCAATAGAATTTGATGAACGACAACATTTTACGCCATTACGTGCTATAGCCCTGAATGCCTATTCAGATGACACCAAACTTGGTTTTGACAAGATAAGATGGATTAATTTATCAGACCAAATTAGAGCAGGGGACAACAGTCCTATTTACCGTGATGAGCAAAGAGCTTTTTATGATTCTATACGTGATATTTTAGCCCCTCGAGTAGGATTAAAGCCAGTTGTTAGAATATTTGAAGATGACGTTAAATGGGAAACAGAAGAGTCAAAATCTGATAAAGCAACTGCTATTTTAACCAATATTGAGAATCTTATATCCAGATAAGGTTAATTTTAATTGGTACAGAAGTTCTAACCCAGCATTTCAGCGGACAGCCCTACGGCGTGTTAGTTTGTGGTCAACATAAAGAGATAAAATTAATGTCAAAAAGAAAACTAATCAGCTTTGACTGGGCAATGAAAAAACTCTTGAGAAGCAAGGCTAATTTTGAAATATTAGAAGGCTTTTTAAGTGAACTTCTTAATGACAATATCAAAATTCTTGAAATCCTTGAGAGTGAAAGTAATAACCGACATTGAGCAGGTATAAGATGACCGAAGAAAAGAAGATCAAATTGTTTCTTGATACATCCATTCCAAGTGCTTTTTTTGACACTTCAAAACCATTAAGACAGCTTATCACCCAGAAATGGTTTGAAAATAAAGCATCATTATATGATTTGTATATTGGTTCGATAGCACTCAAAGAAATAAGTAAACTTGAGAATCTTATCAAAAAACAGAATATAAGAGATTTGATATTTGATCATAATGTTAAAATTCTTGAATTATCTGAAGAAGCTGTAAAATTGGCAGATGAATATATGAGAAAAGGGGCAATTCCTAAGTCTGAACCAGAAGATGCCTGTCATGTAGCAATAGCATCTGTTAATTGCATTGACGCTTTGGCATCATGGAATTTCAAACATATTGTAAGTATGAATCCGATAAGAAAAATATATGAAATCAACACTAAATTAGGTTATCCAATTATTGGAATAGGTTCATTGGAATTATTTGGAGGTGCAGAATATGGAAATTTATAAAAATAATTATTCCGAAAAAGAAGATAAAATTTTATGGGCATTACATGAAATACGACATGAACTTCATAAAGAAAGAAAAAATAAAACAATAGAAGAGATAAACAGGGAAGCATTAAAAATATATTCAGATTGGCGAAATGAAAGAGCTAATAAAAACGCTCCAACATTCAATTCTTAAAAATATTACAGTTAAAAATTGGCATAACCCAGCGTTTTAGGGGACAGCCCTACGGCGTGTTGGTTTGTGGTTAATCGTTGTCTCTGGTTGCCGTAGTGCTGTGTCATAAGATAAGGAGAATATAATGGAAGAGGTGCAGCTTTTTAATTTTCAGAATAATGTTTACGATGTTATCAACTCCGTAATCAATTCTCATCAACCTGTAATAATAAGGGACAAAGGAAAATTTTTAGTAAAGATTGTTCCTATTTCGTATACTGAACAAGAGTCATGGCTTGGATGTATGAGAGGTAAAGGTAAGATTATAGATGAAGAGTTCCGGGATATTGAGGTTGCGATTGGATCAGCAAAAATTGGTGAATATTAATTTGCAAAAAGGATCAAATGACTAAAATAGAAATTGAACAACTCAAGGGCATTATCCAAAGACGCTGGTCTTATCCCCCCAGTGTCAAAGCCCAAAACTATGTAGGGCGATTTTTTGAACAAACTCGGCAAGACACAAAAATCAAAGCCAAGGTGGAGGGGAATTACGGGACTTATACTGTTTCTATTCAAGCTGCTGATACTGGCATTGATGCGGCTTGTAGTTGTTACATCGGAAGTGATGGGTATTGCCATCATTGTGAAGCATTAGCTTTTACTTTCATAAACAATGCGGAGGCATTCAAACTCCTTCCTGCCAAGACCAAAGCAAAAATAAAAACTCTTGAGGATATTCATTTCTATCTTCAAGGTGTTACATTAGATTATTTGCTGAAAGAGCTGCAAGCGAAGGGGATTACTCAAAAATCGTTTGCTGAAAGCATTGGTATGAGTGCAAGGCACTTATCATCCATTAAATCAAGTGAGTTGAAAAACCGTTATTACCATGAGTTGGGAGCGACCAAATTAGCCTGTCTATGGGTAGCGGAACATTGTAAATCAACCAAAAAATGAGGGTATCTATCAGCAATATAGACGCATGACCATGCGTCTATATAGTTTTATAGTTATCGTCAGGATATAACCCTTAATAAAACAATCAGGAGATTTCTTAAAATGTCAAATTTAGACGCTTGGAAAAAGATGGCAGAAAAAGAGCTTAGAGGTGCTTCTTTAGACTCTTTACATAAAAAAACACCAGAGGGGATAACAGTAAAGCCTCTTTATACAGCCAAAGACCTTGAGTCTGTTGAGTTTAAAGACTCTTTACCAGGGTTTGAGCCTTTTGTCAGAGGTCCAAGAGCCACAATGTACACCCACCAGCCATGGACAATTCGCCAGTATGCTGGATTTTCAACTGCAAAAGAGTCAAATGCCTTTTATCGTAAAAATCTTGCTGCTGGTCAAAAGGGGCTTTCAGTTGCCTTTGATCTTGCAACCCACAGAGGTTATGACTCAGATCACCCAAGGGTATTTGGCGATGTTGGAAAAGCTGGCGTTGCTGTTGATTCTGTTGAAGATATGAAGATTTTATTTGATCAGATTCCGCTTGATAAGATGTCTGTATCAATGACCATGAATGGTGCGGTTCTGCCGATTCTTGCTGGATATATTGTTGCCGCAGAAGAGCAGGGTGTAAAGCAGGAGCAGCTTACAGGCACAATCCAAAATGATATTTTAAAAGAGTATTTAACTCGTAACACCTATATTTATCCACCAACACCATCAATGAGAATTGTGGCTGATATTATTGGCTACTGTTCTGAAAATATGCCAAAATTTAACACAATAAGTATCAGCGGCTACCACATGATGGAAGCTGGTGCTGACTCTGTTCTTCAAACCGCCTTTACCCTTGCTGATGGCGTTGAGTATGTAAAAGCTGCTATTGCTGCTGGTCTTGATGTTGATGCCTTTGCCCCGCGACTCTCTTTTTTCTTTGGTATTGGCATGAACTTTTTTATGGATATTGCAATGCTTAGAGCTGCTCGCTTTTTGTGGGCAGAGCTTATGTCAAAATTTAATCCTAAAAGCCCAAAATCTAAAATGCTAAGAACTCACTGCCAAACATCTGGCTGGAGTTTAACACAGCAAGACCCATACAACAACATCATAAGAACAACATTGGAGTGCATGTCAGCAGTTCTTGGTGGAACACAATCACTTCACACAAACTCTTTTGATGAGGCAGTTGGTCTGCCAACTGAAACATCTGCTCGAATTGCCCGAAATACACAAATAATAGTTCAAGAAGAGTCAAAGGTCTGCTCAGTTGTTGACCCGCTTGGAGGCTCATACTATGTGGAGTCTTTAACTCAAAATATTGTTGATGAGGTTCGCAAGATTTTAAAAGAGATTGATGAGCTTGGTGGCATGGCAAAGGCAATTGAGACTGGTATGCCAAAGATGAGAATTGAAGAGGTTGCAGCAAGAAGACAGGCTCGTATTGATCAGGGATTAGACGTAATTGTTGGGGTAAATAAGTATAAAATTGCAGATGAACGACCAATTGATGTGCTTGAGGTCTCTGATTCTGTTCGTGAAGAGCAGATTGCAAGGTTAAAAGAGATAAAAGCCAAACGCGATAACAATAGGGCTATACAAGCATTAGAAAATATTACACAAGCAACATCAAATGGCTCTAACCTTCTTGCTGCAACAATTGAAGCTGTTAGAGCAAGAGCAACTGTTGGAGAAGTATCTGATGCAATGGAAAAGGTTTTTGGACGATTTGTGGCAACAACTCAATGTATTTCTGGTGTTTATGCCTCTGAGTTTGGCGATTCTGAGATTCTTGCCTCATTAAGAAAACGAACAGCAGATTTTCAGGCAAAAACAGGCAGACGCCCAAGAATTTTATTGACCAAAATGGGACAAGATGGACACGATAGAGGTGTTAAGGTGATTGCCACAGCTTACGCTGATTTTGGGTTTGACGTTGATATTAGCCCAATGTTTCAGACACCAGAAGAGGCTGCACGCATGGCAGTTGAAAATGATGTTCATGTTGTGGGCGTCTCAAGCCTTGCTGCTGGACATAAAACTCTTGTTCCAGCATTGATAAAAGCACTAAAAGAGCAAGGAGCTGATGATATAAAAGTTGTGGTTGGTGGAATTATCCCACCTCAAGATTATGATTTTCTAAAACAGGCTGGGGCTTCAGATATTTTTGGTCCGGGCACTGTGGTTACTGAATCGGCTAATCGCACCTTAAATATTATTGAAATCTGAATCACGGATTCTCACGAATTGAAAGATTGCACAGATTAAAAAATCAGTGAAATCTGTGTAATAAGATTAATCAGTGATTCAGACAAATTAAATAGATAAATATGCAACCACAAAATTATTACATACAAGGTGTTCTTGAAGGTAACCGCCGCACTCTTGCCAAAACAATCACACTAATTGAAAGCGTTTTGCCAGCACACAGAGGAATTGCAGCTCGCGTTATGGACGCACTTATTCCACACACGGGCAATTCAATTCGTGTTGGAATCACAGGCGTTCCTGGGGTTGGTAAAAGCACATTTGTCGAAAATCTTGGGCTTGCCCTTGCAGAAAAGGGTCATAAAGTTGCTGTTCTTGCTGTTGACCCTTCAAGCAGGCGAAGCGGAGGCAGTATTTTAGGCGATAAAACCCGTATGGAAAAGCTCTCATCTCACCCAAACACATTTATCAGACCATCTCCGTCAGGCGACACTTTAGGCGGAGTTGCAGCAAGAACACGCGAAATAATGCTTGTGTGCGAAGCTGCGGGCTTTGATGTTATTTTAGTTGAGACCGTTGGGGTTGGTCAGTCTGAGATCACTGTTGCCACAATGGTTGATTTTTTTCTTGCATTGATGATAGCTGGAGCTGGCGATGAACTTCAAGGGATCAAAAAAGGGATACTTGAGGTTGCTGATGCAATTGTAATTAACAAAGCAGATGGCGATAACCTTGAGCGTGCAGCAAAGGCTCGTCATGAATACGAAATTGCTATGCACATGATAACTCCTGAATCCCCCACATGGCGACCGCCTGTTCTGACATGCAGTTCAGTGCTACCTAATGGCACAGAGAATGTCTGGGAAACAGTGCTATTGCATCGTCAAAAGATGATGGAGACGGGTGAATTGCAGCAGCGTAGAAAAAAGCAATCTTTAGAGTGGATGTGGCATCTGATTGATGAGGGGTTAAGATTACGATTTAAAGAGAATATACATGTTACAGAACGTCTGCCAGAAATCGCAATGAAGGTTGAAAAACAGATGATTTCGCCAACAGCAGCGGCTCAGATATTGTTAAGTTTAACTAATTGAATTTAAAAAGGAAATCGTATGAAAATACACGAATATCAAGCAAAGGAGCTGTTTAGAAAATATGATGTTCCAGTTCCTCAAGGAAAGGTTGCCTTTTCAAAAGAAGAGGCTCAAGCTGTTGCAGATGAGCTTGGTGGATATCCAGTGGTTGTAAAAGCTCAAATACACGCGGGTGGACGTGGCAAAGGTGGGGGAGTTAAACTTGCCTCTTCACGCGAAGATGTTGGAACTCTTGCCAATCAGATTTTAGGAATGACGCTGGTTACTCATCAAACTGGGCCTGCTGGTAAAGAAGTTAAAAAGATTCTCGTTGAGGCTGGTCAAAAGATAGCAAAAGAGCTTTATTTAAGTATGCTTGTTGATCGCCAGAGTGCAAAAATCGTCATAATGGCAAGTCAAGAGGGAGGCATGGACATTGAAGAGGTTGCAGCCAAAACCCCTGAAAAAATTATCAAAGTTTATGTTGACCCGCTTTGCGGGATTCAGGCTTATCATATCAGGGATTTGGCTTTTGGGCTTGATATGCCCTCTGATGCCATGAAGCCATTTTCTGTAATGGTCAAACATCTTTATACTCTGTTTGTTGCCAATGATTGTTCGCTTGTAGAGATAAATCCCCTCATTCTGACGGTTGACAATCAGGTTCTTGCACTTGATGCTAAAGTTGATATTGATTCCAACGCCATGTTTAGGCACAAAGACCTTCTATCCTACCGTGACCTTGACGAAGAGGATCCACAAGAGGTTGAGGCATCGAAATACAACCTAAACTACATTAACTTAGATGGCAATGTTGGAAATATCGTCAATGGTGCTGGGCTTGCAATGGCAACAATGGATATTATTAAAAATGCTGGTGCAAAGCCTGCCAACTTCATGGACGTTGGAGGCGGTGCAACTGCTGAGATGGTTGAAAATGCACTTAGAATTATTCTGATGGATCAGAAGGTAAAAGCTATCTTGATTAACATTTTTGGCGGTATTTTGCGATGCGATGTCTTTGCTGAAGGTGTGGTTCAAGCTGCAAAAAAGACTGGTATCAATATCCCTGTGGTTGTTCGTATGGAGGGGACAAATGTTGAGACTGGCAGAAAAATTCTTGCTGAATCTGGGTTAAATCTGACAAGTGCAGTTGACCTTAAAGATGCAGCAGCAAAAATTGCTGCTGCAGTGGCTTAAAGGAGAATATTTTACATGAGCATATTTGTAAACAAAAACACACGACTTCTTGTTCAGGGGATAACTGGACGTGAAGGACAATTTCACACAAGACAATGCGTTGAGTATGGCACAAATGTTGTTGCTGGAGTTACACCTGGCAAGGGTGGTCAAAATATGGACGATATTCCAGTGTTTAATACTGTGAAATCAGCCGTTAAATCAACTGGAGCAAACGCAAGCCTAATATTTGTTCCCCCTGCATTTGGGGCTGATGCTATTATGGAGGCAGCAGACGCTGGTGTTGATGTTATTGTTGCCATAACCGAAGGGATACCCGTGCTTGACATGGTTAAAGTTAAAAATTTTCTTGCAACGAAAAAATGTCGTCTAATTGGTCCAAATTGTCCGGGAATCATAACTCCGGGTGAGTGCAAAATTGGAATCATGCCTGGCAAAATCCATAAAGCTGGAGGACCTGTTGGGGTTATATCTCGCTCTGGAACTTTAACTTATGAGGTTGTTGATCAGCTTACAAAGCAGGGGCTTGGTCAGACTACCTGTATTGGCATTGGTGGGGATCCTGTTAATGGCACAAATTTTATTGATGTCTTAAAAGCATTTCAAGATGACCCTGAGACTAAAGGGGTTGTGATGGTTGGCGAAATTGGCGGAAATGCTGAAGAGGAGGCAGCAGAATATATAAAAAATAACCTAACAAAGCCTGTAGTTGGCTTTATTGCTGGATTGACAGCTCCTCCTGGACGCAGAATGGGTCATGCAGGAGCAATCATAAGCGGAAGCAGTGGAACTGGTCAGGCAAAAATTGAAGCTATGAAAAAAAATGGCATTCATGTTTGCGAAAATTTGGGCGAGATAGGCGAGATTGCAAAAAAGGTTTTTTAATCTAAAAAAGGGGTTTAATAAAGGTCTAATCACTGATTATCATTGATTTATCTGTGTTCAGACAACTATATTTTAATAACATTAATGGAGGTAAAATGGAGAGTTTAATCATTAACGACAAAATTAGAAAAAGCAGGCTGCCTGCAAGACTTGATCTCATTCAGAGCGGGACAGGGCTTATTTTGGGGCTGTTCATGTGGGTTCACATGATGCTTGTTGGCAGTATTGTGCTTGGAAAAGGGGTTTTTAACTTTGTAGCAAGCACTATGGAGCTATCCTTTCTCTCAAGCTCAGGGCATGGCTATCCAGCTGCGGTATTTTTTGCTGTGCTTGTAATCTTTACACTTTTTATTGTTCACGCTGCACTTGGCGTAAGAAAGTTCCCAATTTCGTGGAAACAACATGCAATTATTAGAAACCAGATGGGAATAATGAACCACGAAGATACAAATTTTTGGTATGTTCAAGTGGTAACTGGTTTTATCATGTTTTTTCTTGGTTCTGTCCATCTTTACGTTATGCTAACAAATCCGGGTCAAATTAATGCTGAGTTATCAGCAGCAAGATTTGTAACTCACAGTATGTGGCCTCTATATCTTGTTCTTCTGTTTGCTGTTGAGCTTCATGGAACAATTGGACTTTATAGACTTGCTATGAAGTGGGGCTGGTTTGATAAAGTTGATTGGTTTAATCAAGATGAGCGTGGTGGTGCAAGAAAATATCTCAAGGTGTTGAAAAAACGGCTCACAATATTCTTTTTAGCACTCGGACTCTTGGCGTGGTTAGTATTTACTGTGATTGGGATAAGGTTATAATTGAAGGAGAACAAATGAAGGTAATATATACAGATTCACTCATAATAGGTGGCGGTCTTGCTGGTCTTAGAACTGCCATAGCAACCCGTCAGCGGGGGTATGACAGCATAATTTTATCGCTCATGCCAGCCAAACGCTCCCATTCAGCAGCAGCACAAGGTGGAATGCAGGCAAGTCTTGGAGCAAGCGTAAAAGGTGAGGGTGATAACGAAGATGTCCATTTTGAAGATACAGTAAAGGGAAGCGATTGGGGTTGCGATCAAGATGTTGCAAGAATGTTTGTAAATACTGCTCCTAAAGCTATTCGCCAACTCTGTGCGTGGGGCGTACCATGGAGCCGTGTTAGAAAAGGGGATCGCGAGGTTGTAATCAATGGGCAGAAGGTTACAATCACAGAGAAAGATGAGAATCATGGCTTAATCACATCAAGAGATTTTGGTGGCACAAAAAAATGGAGAACCTGTTACACTTCAGATGGTGCAGGGCACACAATGCTCTATGCAATGGATAACAAGGCTATTGAGCTTGGTATTCAGGTTCATGAAAGAAAAGAGGCTGTTGCCCTTATCCACGAAGATGGTGTCTGTTATGGTGCTGTTGTTCGTGATCTTATTACTGGTGAGCTGCTTGCATACGTTGCAAAAGCTACTGTAATTGCCACTGGTGGTTATGGTCGCCTCTATGCTGTTACAACAAATGCTGTTATCTCTGAAGGTATTGGAAATGCAATAGCTCTTGAGACTGGAGTTGCTCCACTTGGCAATATGGAGGCTGTTCAATTTCACCCAACTGCCATTGTTCCAGTTGGCATTTTGACCACTGAAGGTTGTCGTGGTGATGGTGGGCTTTTGCTTGATAAAGATGGTTACAGATTTATGCCAGATTATGAGCCAGGTAAAAAAGAGCTTGCATCACGCGATGTTGTATCTCGCCGCATGACTGAACATATCAGAAAGGGCAAAGGTGTGCCATCAAGATATGGAGATCACCTCTGGCTTGACATTACCTTGCTTGGAAGGGCACATATCGAGAAAAATCTGCGTGAAGTAAAAGAGATTTGTGAGTATTTCCTTGGGATTGATCCTGTTAAAGAGTATATCCCTGTTCGACCAACACAGCACTACTCAATGGGCGGAGTTCGCACTAAACCTACTGGAGAGAGTCCAACTTTAAAAGGTCTTTTTGCTGCTGGAGAGGCTTCTTGTTGGGATATGCACGGATTTAACCGATTAGGTGGTAACTCTGTTGCTGAAACTGTTGTTGCTGGCATGATTGTTGGTGAATATGTTGCTGACTACTGTGCTTCTAATCCTCTTAAAATCGACACAGAGCTTATTGAAAAATTTGTAAATCAAGAGCAGGAAAAAATCTCAACTCTTTTGAGCCGTGACAAGGGCGAGAGTGCCTTTGCACTTAAAAAAGAGATGCAGCAGATTATGATGGATAAGGTTGGAATTTTTAGAAATGAGGCTGATCTCTCTAAAGCTGTTGAAGAGTTAAAGGTTTTGCATCAAAAATCAAAAAATATTGCACTAAGATATAAAGTAAGAGCTGCCAACCCTGAACTTGTAGAGGCGATTAGAGTTCCAAAGATGATACGCCTTGCCCAGTGCGTAGCTTATGGAGCTATGCTAAGAAAAGAGAGTCGTGGGGCACACTCAAGAGAGGACTATCCAGAAAGAAACGATCGCGATTGGCTAAAGAGGACATTAACCTTTTGGAAAAATGAAGATGAAGATTTGCCAGAGGTCAAATATGAAGAGCTAAATATTATGAAGATGGAGATAGCACCAGGTGCAAGAGGATACGGCGTTGATAACACCATTCACCATCCTGACACAGAAAAAAGGCTTGCTGAGATTGAGGAGATTAAAAAAACAAATCCATCAGCAGACCGATTTGAGCTTCAGCGTCTTTTAAATCCAATAGAGATACCAGAAAAGTTCAGAGGCAAAAACGAAAGAATCGGGATTGGTTTTAAATAACTATTATGGAGATACTACGATAATGAGTGATGAGAGAATATTAAAGTTTCATATATTAAGGTTTAATCCTCAGGTTAAGGGTGATGTGCCCACCATGAAGACTTATGAGGTCAAAGAGGCTCCTGGCATGACAATCTTTATTGCATTAAATGACATAAGAGAGACTCAAGACCCATCATTGCAGTTTGATTTTATCTGTCGTGCTGGAATTTGCGGCTCTTGTGCAATGATAATAAATGGTCGCCCTGATCTTGCCTGCCGCACATTAACCTCAAAATTTCCAGATGGAGAGATAAAACTTCTGCCTCTTCCAGGGTTTGAGCTTATTGGCGATCTATCTGTTAATACTGGTAAATTTATGCGTGCAATGAGTGAGCGTGTAGAGAGCTGGATACATGACACCTATGCTGATAGCGTAGATTTAGATAGACTTGAAGAGAGAATGGATCCTGATATAGCAGATCAAATATATGAGCTTGAGCGTTGCGTAGAGTGTGGCTGCTGTATATCAGCATGTGCGACCAAACGAATGAGAGATGGCTTTTTAGGTGCAGTGGGATTTATGCGTCTTGCAAGATATGCCCTTGATCCAAGAGATAAACGATCAGATGAGGAGTTTTATGAGATCATTGGTGATGATGATGGAGTTTTTGGCTGCATGACCCTTCTTGGTTGTCAAGATTACTGTCCAAAAGATTTACCACACCAGACACAAATAGCCTATCTAAGAAGAAAAATGGCACTTGTGAAATAATTAATTGTCTGAATCAGGATTTTCAAGATTAAAGGATTGATAGGATTGGACTAACGTTTTAATCTGTGAAATCCTTTAATCTGTGGCAAGCAGTGATTCAGAATCACTGATTAACCTGATTACACAGATTGCACTGATTTTTAACGAGGAAAATAATAGTAATGACTGAATTTAAATACACAACAATGTTTCCGCTTGGGAAAGATGCCACCCCATACAGACTTATCTCTAATAAATATGTGAAAGTTGGTGAATTTAATGGCAAGCAGATGGTTATTGTTGAGCCTGAAGCCTTGACAGAGCTTTCAAGAGCAGCCTTTAAAGATGTTGCCCACCTATATCGATCAGAGCACCTTGAAAAACTTAAACGTATTATGGACGATCCAGAGAGTTCAGATAATGATCGCTATATTGCGTTGGAGCTTCTTAAAAATGCTGTTATCTCTGCTGATAAAGTCTATCCAATGTGTCAAGATACTGGAACAGCAATTGTTATGGGTAAAAAGGGGCAGCAGATTTGGACAGATAGCGATGATGAGTATGCTCTATCTAAAGGGGTTTTTGAGGCATATACTCAAAATTATTTGAGATATTCTCAAAATGCTCCTATTACCATGTATAAAGAGAAAAACACCAAAAATAACCTGCCAGCCCAAGTTGAGATTTATGCTACAGAGGGCGATGAGTATCACTTTTTATTTATGGCAAAGGGTGGAGGCTCTGCAAATAAAACTTTTCTATTTCAGATGACAAAGGCTGTTTTAAACTCTGAAGATATTTTGCTCGATTTTATGACAGAAAAGATGAAATCATTAGGAACAGCAGCCTGCCCGCCATATTATATTGCATTTGTTATTGGTGGCACATCTGCTGAGGCTAATCTTAAAGCTGTAAAACTTGCATCAGCAAGATATTTAGATAATCTGCCGTTAGAGGGTGATGAGAGCGGACACGCATTTAGAGACAAAGCTATTGAGGCAAAGGTGATGGGGCGTGCCCAAAAACTTGGGCTTGGTGCTCAGTTTGGAGGCAAACACTTTGCCCTTGATGTCAGAGTTATTAGAATGCCAAGACATGGTGCATCTTGCCCAATTGGTATTGGTGTAAGCTGTAGTGCTGATCGTCAGATTAAGGGTAAAATAACAAAAGATGGAATCTTTTTAGAGCAACTTGAGGAGAACCCCTCTAAATATCTGCCTGCAAAAGAGCCAGAGATGTCAGAGCCTGTTAAAGTTGATCTAAATCGCCCAATGAAAGAGATACTTGCACAATTGAGTCAATATCCAGTTGCAACAAGACTTCTTTTATCAGGCAAAATTGTTGTTGCACGAGATATTGCACACTCTAAATTTAAAGAGCGTTTTGATAGAGGCGAGGGGCTACCTGATTATATTAAAAATCATATTATCTATTATGCGGGACCTGCCAAAACTCCAGAGGGTGAGGCATCTGGTTCGTTTGGTCCCACAACTGCTGGTAGAATGGATACCTATGTTCCTCTGTTTCAAAAAGAGGGGGCATCAATGATTATGCTTGCAAAGGGTAATCGCTCAAAACAGGTTACAGACTCCTGCAAGGAGTTTGGTGGCTTTTATCTTGGCTCACCCGGTGGTCCTGCTGCCCGACTTGGTAAAGATTTTATCAAAAAAGTTGAGCTTGTAGAGTATGAGGAGTTGGGAATGGAGGCTGTCTTTATGATAACGGTTGAGGATTTTCCAGCTTTTATAATCGTTGATGATAAGGGCAATGATTTTTATAGCCAGTTTATGTAATAAAAGTTTTTAGTGTTTTTGATTCCTATTTGGTTTAAATGAAATATTAAGGGGCATCTATTTAATTTATGCCCCTTACAGTTTTTATAATAAAAATATTGATATTTTTATTATTTTTTCTTGCCTGTAAATTTCTATATTGATATATTATTTTTATAAAAAATAATATATGTAAAGGTATAGCCTATGAATGAGCAATTAAATGAAGAGCTAACAGAAGAGTCAATTGAAATATTTCAAGATTCAACAGTTGAAGATGAATCCTCAATGGGAAAGCTTAATGACGATTTAGTTGAGATTTTGCAAGGAGACTCAATTGATATTGTGGCATTGGATACCCAATCATTAGAGCCTGCTGCAAAAATTAGGAAGTCCTTTCGTATCCCGATACGTAAAAAGGGGAGCGTCTGTATGATTATACATGGCTCATCTTTTCCTGTTGAAGATATTAATGCAAAGGGTTCGGGGATACTAATGGTTGAAGATCACTCTTTTTTTAATGGGCAGCTTCTGTCTGATTGTCAGTTGGTTATTGAAGAGGATAAATTTAATAGCGTTGAGTGCCAAATTGTTCATATTAGCTATACACAAGGCTCTCAACCCATTTTAGGTGTAAAATGGCTAAATATGGATAATAAAATGAGATCAGCCAAAGGTAAGCAGATTGAAGATATTTGTAGTGAGTTGAAAAGTAACCTGCTTAAAGAGTCTGTTGATGATACTGATGAAAATATTGATTAACTCCCCTCCCCCCATAGGTATAACGATATGAATATCAGATTAACTCGAACATTGATGCAATTTTTAACAAAATTCAAAAAGGAGGACAAGTGACTGTCATTGTCTGCCCTAAGTGTTCAAAGCAACACCAAGTAAATATTTCTAATGTCCCTACTGGTAAGAGGATTGTTGCCCGCTGTAAAGCGTGCGGTCACAGCTTTCCCATTATTGTTAATCACCTTTCTCAGTCTGCTGCGTCTGCCCCTTTAGAATCTCTAAATTCTCTTGCCACGCAGCCATCTTCTGTTGAGGAAGCTTTAAAATCATCTGCTCAAAAGGTTATTGAACCTCCGCAATCGCAGCCAATCATAACTCAGCCAGACGAGCTTTTAGATAAAAAGACAGCCTTTACCCGTAGAATATCTGTATCTCTTAGTAAAGGAGGAGTGGGTAAAACAACCACATCGGTTAATTTAAGTGCTGGCCTTGCCCTTGCTGGTTTTAAAGTTCTTCTTATTGATACTGACACACAAGGTCAATCTGCATACAATCTTGGTAAAAAACCGAGTGCTGGGCTAACTGAACTACTGACAGGTGAGTTATCAGCACAAGAGGCAACAATAGAGGCGCGTAAAAATTTATGGCTTTTAGCAGGAGGTAGGTCTCTTGCTGGTGTTAAACGTATTATTGATAAAAAGACAATTGGGCAAGAGTGGACTCTATCAGAGGCACTTACAGGGGTTGATGAGCAGTATGACTTTGTTATTATTGACACCTCACCCGGTTGGGACTCTCTTACAATCAATGTTATGTTTTATGTAACTGAGGTTCTTGTTCCAGTTGCCTTAGAGGCTATGCCTTATCAGGGGCTTACTGAATTTATAAAGAGTTTAAGCTCAATACATAAATATCGTAAAGAGGTTGCATTGAAGTATATTGTGCCAACATTTATGGACACCCGAGTAAAGCATCCGCAGGAGATTTTTAAAAAGTTAAAGCAGCTTTACAGTGAATATATCTGCAAGCCAATAAGGTATAATGAGCACTTTAGCGAAGCCCCATCTTATGGAAAGACAATATTTGAATATGCCCCAGGCTGCAACGGAGCGTTAGATTACAAAGAGCTAATACGTAAAGTGGCTCAAGATGAGACATTGCTTCAATAATATTTCTTTAAACATATAGTTAAATATGGCTCACAAATGGCTGATACTGCCTTACTCCTCAAAATATTGGACAGTATAGGTCATAACATCTAATGCCCCACTTTTCCAATCATCGCTTGAAAGCCCAGCTTTTCGGCATAAATTTGATAAGAAGCTCTCTTTATCATGAAGCTGTTGCCACACTTGCGGAAGAAAGGTTGCTCTTGCTCCCCCTTTTTTGATAATAACACCATGCACTTTTGGGATAAGTTTTGATAAAAGATCGTCTGAATTTGAGTACTTTAGCTTTACTGGTTTAGATAAAATGCTAATTTCAAGATGGCTTTTATCAAACTCCTCTTGCGTAAGTGGGGGGAATCTTGGATCATGAAATGCAGCACTGATAGCATTCTCTTTTATCCCCTCTTTTACACTCTCTTGTGTCTCTAATGAGCCAATACAGCCTCGCAACTTTTTGTTAATGTGTATTGTAACGAAAGTCCCCAAATTTAGATCAAAAACCTGCTCTTTTAATTTTTCCGTTATTTTAGATGGCTCTGCAAGATCGTTTTTTATGCCAAGTTTTGCACCAATTGTAGCTCGTGCAAGTTTTAAAAGTAGCCCTCCTTGCTCTTTAGAGTATAGATTATCCATATCTTTTTTCTCATCTTGTTTACTTATAGACATTTTTTACCCCTTCTTTTTTCCTTTTTTACAATTTTGAAATAATAATAGCCAAGTTTAAAATTTGAACCCCTTTTTAAAAGCTCTCTATCATGGTATAACAACCGCCTATTTTATTGTCAATTTATCAATTTTCAAAACAAGATTAGAAGGATAATGAGAGATATGAAACCAGGTAAATCAGATTTAAGTTCGTTTAAGTGTTATCTTCAGCCTACATATTTTATGGACTTTGAATCTCCAGAGGTTATTGAGTTTGCTCAAACAAGATGCAGCAAAAGCGACAGCGATAAAGCAAAAGCGATAAAACTCTATTATGCTGTAAGAGATGAGATTCGTTACGACCCGTACGATTTTAAGAATGATAAACTAAATTTTAAGGCAAGCACTACGCTAAAAAAGATGAGAGGCTACTGCGTTGCAAAGGCGATTGTGCTTGCATCTGTTGCAAGGTTTCATAGGATTCCAGCACGACTTGGATTTGCTGATGTGAAAAATCATCTCTCAACCAGCCGTTTGAGGGAACTTATGAAAACTGATGTGTTTATGTATCATGGCTATGTTGAGCTTTTTCTAAATAGTAGATGGGTTAAGGCTACACCAGCCTTTAACATCACTCTGTGCACCAATTTTAATGTAAAGCCTTTAGAGTTTGATGGTGTTAATGATTCGCTCTTCCATGAGTTTGACACAAAGGGGAATCGCCACATGGAGTATCTTACAGAACATGGGCATTTTGATGATCTCCCATTTGACAATATTCTTAAAGCCTGTATTGAGGTCTATCCCCACTTTTTTAATGCTGCTCTGCTATCTAAATCATTGGGAGAGGCTGCATCTGTAGGGGATTTTCATCAGGAGGCAATTGATGAGAATATGTAAAATATTATCAAATAGATGCCCCCCTTTTTGAACACCTAAAAATTTAACCCAACTTTTTAATAAGCTGATTGGCAGCAGTTAGAAGCGGATCCCACACAGGACCAAATGGCGGGGCATACGCAAGATCGCACTGAGCAAAATCAACAACCCTCATTTTTGCATGAAGTGCAACTGCTGCTGCATTTATTCGATGAACCACGCCATCTTTTCCAACCATCTGAACCCCAAGCAACAGCCCTGTTTTTTTATCCCCTACCATTGAAACATGGATAGTTTTAGAGCCAGGGTGTCCATGTGCTTTTGATCTGCTCTGAATAACAATTTGAGCAGGCTCAAAGCCAAATTCAAGAGCCTCTTTAACTGTAAGACCTGTGCGTGCTACCTGAAGATCAAAAATTTTAAAAACAGCAGTTCCAGCCACCCCAGGCAAAGTTGTATTGATGCCGCACACATTATCAGCAACAGCCCAACCAGCCCTATTTGCCCTTAAAGCTAAAGGTATCCAACACTTTTTATCTGTAACTACATGAAAAGCATCAGCACAATCACCTGCTGCATAGATATTCTCATCTGAAGTTTTTAGATTTTTATCAACTGCAACTGCTCCAGAGATACCGATTTCAAGACCAGCCTCAATGGCAATTTGGCTACATGGCTTAACCCCTGATGCCACAATAACCATATCAGCATCTAAATTTACAATTTCATTTGATGCTCTATTTTTACAAACAACTACAAGTGAAGAGCTGTTTAAATTGCTATTTTGCTCAATCTTATCAATATTATAGCCACAATATAGATTAACACTCTTATCAACAAGCTCCTGTTTAACAACATCAGCAAGCTCAGAAGCAAAAGATGGCAAAAATTGCTCACTGGGTTTTACCATAAATACATCAATTGAGCGTTCTTTTAAAGCCTCGCACATCTCAAGCCCAATATATCCAATGCCAATAATTACAGCCTTTTTTACAGGTTTTGAATTTAAATTAGAGTCAATAAAAGATTTGATAGCCCGACCATCTTCAAGGCTCTTTAGAGGCATCACGCCAGAGAGATTAACTCCATAAATATTAGGAATAATCGGGGCTGCTCCAGTTGCAATCAGAAGTTTATCAAATTGATATGAAAATGTTTGGCTCTCTTTGCCATTTTCAAAAGAGATACCAGATACGGTTTTGCCAACTGGATCGATCTTATCAACTCTGTGCCCTGTTAAGAGATTTATCCTGTTTTTTGACCTAAACTCATCAGCAGTTCTAACAATCAGATCGTCCATGCTTCTGTTGGGATCAGCAATATTATAGGGCATACCACAAGCACTGTACGAGACATCTTGGCTCTTTTCTAAAACAGTAACCTCTATGTTTGGGTTATTTCTTTTGCTTTTGCTTGCAGCACTCATACCAGCTGCATCTCCGCCAATAATTACAAATTTCATAAAACCTCCATAAGTTGAGCTTTTCTCTAAAGTTGCTCAACAGTTATTAGCTGAACCCCGTAAGCTGGAAGATCAAATCTAACCTCATCATCGCTATTTTGAGTTGAAGTGACTATATCATAGATGTTGCTGTGATCATCACTGATTCCTGAGGCTGAAATAATGTTGCTATTAACAATATTTGCTGTTTGTCCATCTTTACTATTTTTTAACGTGTATCTGTATTGTTTGTCTGTAAGATTAGATACTATAATAGCTTTATCTCCTTTACCATTCTCGCCAGCAATAAAATATATTGAGCTATTTATATCTGATTGAGAGCCATTGTTTGAAACCTCAACAGATGCCTCTAATCTATCTTTATATTTAGATATTTGATTGAAAAAATTAAATGCAAAAGCTGTCTTTTTAGGTGTGCCATCTGCTAAATATAAGCCATAAAATAGGGGCATATCTATATTTGTGTCATTGCCTCTAAAGAAAAATGCCATATCTATTCCATTATTTTGCATCTCAATCCATGTTCCAGTATTAACTGCTGCACCTCTTGAGTGTAGCCTTAGCTCTGCTTTTTCTTCTGAACTTTGCTCCTCTTTTGGCTGTTCAGCATCTGTGTTCCACTCTGTTATGTGCATGGATAGTCCTTCAAATCCTTTTTCTTTAAGAGTGCTCTTCAGGCTATTTGTCGCTTCTGTTATATCAGATGGTTCATTTGTATATTCATGGAATGATATAAAATCAATTGGGGTGTTGTTATTTTTGATATAATCTAAGAAATCGTTTAAAATAGCTTTGCGATCCTCATTAAAATTAAGATTTTGGGTAAAGCCAGGTCCCCCTATTTTTATATCTGGGAACTCCTGTCTTATTCTTTTTGCAGTAGCATCAAAGAGGACAAAAAAATCAATCAGAGATTTATTGGGCCAAAAGTGGCTATTGTCTGGCTCATTCCAAATCTCTACATACTCAAATTTACCATTATAACCCTCCCATTTGCCTTCGTAATAGTGTGCAATTATATTTATTGATGCTTCTATCCAGTTACTAAGCTCTGATTTTTCTGGAGGAGTTGGGTTGTTGTAGCTATCGCCAAGTCTAAAATATATAGTTGCATCTGCCGCTACTATAGCCTCATAGTTTGTATCACTATCTTTGAAGTTGTAGGAATTTAAATCTAAAGGGTTTTTGGTTCTATCAGGATAAATTTCTGACATATCAAAAGGTCCATAAAAATCGTGTGTTCTCACATACTTGATACCAAGCTCTTTATATTGTTCTGTTAAATCTGCATTTGATGGAATATCTGATGTAATAGGTCCTGCACATACTGAATTAAGAGGCTTTATCTCTCTTCCATCTTTAGCTCCAAGCGTGATTGTAAAATCAGCCTCTGGCAGAGTAGGCTCTTCAGGGGTAGGGATTTGTGGCTCTAATAGCTCAATATTGGCTAATTTCCAATATAACCCATTAGGATCATTAGAATTTATATGGTATTCCATTTTTATTTTATATTGATTTTCGCCATATTCAACACATGGCACTTCAAGAGCTAATGTGCTATCAATAGGTATGCAAGCAATATTTGGGGAGTTGATTGCTATAAATGTTGAGATGTCCATTTTCCAGACAAGATCAGAGATTTCAGGTGCATATTTTAACACAAAGCCATATTTAGCACCGTTATAGATGACGCACATATTTATATTTAGGTTGTCGGCAAGTAATATACAATTTTCTCTATCTACTGAATTTTTTAGATTTGTTGTTTTATCATTTTGATACGAAAACAAATTGTTATAACTAAACCAACTAATAATAACTGCTGCTAACATAATTTTGATGATACTTTGAAAAAAATCTTTTTTCATGTTACCCCCTTAAACTTAGAATTGGTTAGTAAAAAAGCCTTTTGCTTGAAATATGCTCTATTTTAACATAAAAGCAGAAAGATTCTAATCTTCTAACATGAAAAATCTTTTAAAATCAACTGATGTATTACGCTTTCTTCATAAAAGTAACATAGATTAAGATATAAGAGACAAGAAAAATGGAAAAACAGGACTACTACAAAATACTTGGCATTGATAAAAATATTACATCTTCTGATATAAAAAAAGCCTATAAAAATCTTGCCATAAAATACCACCCAGACAGAAACCCCGATGACCCGCAAGCCTCTGAAAAGATGGCAGCCTTAAATGAGGCTTATGCTGTGCTCTCAAATCCAGAGAAAAAAAGAGAGTATGATATTTTAAAGGATCGCTTTGGTGATGATGCTGCTGGAAGATTTAGGCAGAGTAATAATTATGACGATATTTTAAAAAACTCTGATCTTGAAAAAATCTTTCAAGAGATTGCAGATAGCTTTGGAATCAGAGGGTTACACGACATTTTTAACATAAATATCAACACACACACAGGCAATTTTAGTAGCAGTAACTTTGGCAATCAAGGTGTTCATGGAGGAGGATTTTTCTTTTTTGGCACATTTGGACAGCAGCCACAAAGTGGGTATAGCTCCTATTCTAAAGATGAGCTTGCTAAATTAAAGCCTCACCAGAGGATTATTCGTGAAGTTGGTGGTAAAATTTTTAAAAAAGTTGTTGAGAAATTTGTAAATGAGGGGTTAAAAAAGCTCAATATCTCTCAATCTGATATGTTAGATGGATTATCAGCCTCAACTAAAATGGATATATACGATACTATAACACTATCATCTGCACATGCACAGAAGGGCGGACCTTATGCCTACTACCACAAACAAAATGATAAAAAGTTGATTGTTAAGATTCCTCCAAATATCCAAAATGGTCATAAAATAAGGTTAAAAGGGGCTGGTATGGAGAACCCACAAAGTGGAGAGAATGGAGACCTATTTCTTGTTGTTAATATTAAGGATAATATGTTATCAAAGATAAAAAAAGCCCTGAAACCATTTAGTTAGCCCCTAAATAGCTTGAAAAGGAGAAAAATATAGTGAACATAAGTATAAAACATCTGATGGATATTATTTCAACAAGAACAGTAGATTTTTTTAATGAAGAGATGGGGATCGCGGTAAATGAGCAGGATATAAGATTGGTAGAGAATAACCGTCTTGAGCTTAACTATCTCACATCTGTAGTTACAGTTGGTTCTACGCCTCACATATTTGTAATATTTAGTTATACAAAAAACATTATTGATAAAATATTTGATATATATACAGAAGAGTTAGAGATATTAGATGAGGAGCGTCTTGAGTATGTTGAGGAGACTGCTGGAGATATTGTTAATATTATTGTTGGTAACTCAATTGCAGATTTTGAAAATAATGGCATTGCAATCTCTCTTTCTCCTCCAATTGTAATCTCGAATGCTCAGAGCATTGCAAAGAGCCGTAGCGTTAAATTTTTTGTCAATAATCTTAAAACTTCCAACGGAGATATGAGTATATTTTGTGTATGTCCAAATGAGCTTTTTGAAGTTTAACTGGCATAACACTATATAAAATCTAATTGTAATGAGGGACAGATGAAAGAGCAAAAACCAACATCTTTAAATTTTATGATAGTAGATGATTCTGGTATCACCACAAGAAAAATGGCTAAAGTGCTTGAGGAGCTTGGGCATAATGTGGTTGGGGTAGCACGAACTGGAAGAGAGGCTATTGAGACATACATGACTGTAAATCCTGATATGGTTACGATGGATATAACTATGCCTGATATGAATGGTATTGAGGCAACAAAATATATATGTAGCGAGTATAAAGATGCAATGATAATAATGGTTACTTCACACGGTCAGGAGCAGATGGTTATTGATGCTATAAAGGCTGGAGCTTTAGGTTATGTTATAAAGCCATTTAAACCAGAGACACTTAAAGCATCTATTGATCGCATTCTTGATAAATTTTGGAAATAAAAATTATGAATAGTAATGCCATAAAAGCAGAGATTCTATCGACTGGTGATGAGGTTTTGTGGGGTGATATTGACGATACAAACTCAAGTTGGTTATCTCGTAAATTGCGTGAATCTGATATTGAGGTTATTCGGATTAGCTCTGTTGGGGATTTGATTGAAGATATATCTGGTATAATAAAGGAGATAACACAAAGAGGTAGGGCAGATATTTTATTGGTTACTGGCGGGCTTGGACCAACCTCTGATGATCTTACGGCAGAAGCTGCAGCAGTGGCATTTAGCGATAAAATTGAGCTAAACCAGATTGCCCTTAGCTCAATGAAGGAATATTTTAAAAAAAGAGATTGGGCTCTTTCAGATGACAACATAAAACAGGCAATGCTTCCATCACGAGCCTCTGTTATGGAAAATCTAAATGGCACTGCACCTGGATTTTATATTGAGATTGGCAAAACAACCATATTTTTTATGCCAGGGGTTCCAAGAGAGATGAAGCCAATGTATGAACTAACTGTTTTGCCAATTATTAAAGAGCGATTTTTTAAAAGTAGCTTGCAATCAGATGGCTCAACTGGTGAGATAGCACACCATCTTATCACAAGATTTAAGCTTTTTGGGCTTCCTGAGTCAAAGGTTGGAAGTCGGCTCAAAGGTTTTAATGGTGAGTTTCCTGACCTTAAACTTGGATTTCGGGCATCTATTCCCATTATTGAGGTGAAATTTAGCGGGGTGGGTAGCAATTTATCTTTTGTAAAAAATGAGATGGCAAAAGCTCAAGAATGGGTCTCATCAAGGCTTGAGGGTTATATCTTTTCATACACAGGGCTGAACATGGAACAAGAGCTTGGCAGGCTTCTTAATTTAAAGAGAAAAACAGTTGCAGTTGCTGAGAGCTGCACAGGCGGACTTATTGGCAGTATGCTAACTGATGTTGCTGGAAGTTCAGACTATTTTATTTTATCAGCAGTAACCTACTCCAACCAAGCAAAAATGGATATTCTTGGTGTTAATCAAAAGACTTTGATGGAGTATGGTGCTGTGCATGAAGAGACAGCAAAAGAGATGGCTCAAGGGGTCAGAAGAGTTGCTGGGGCTGATTATGGATTTGCAACATCAGGAGTAGCAGGACCTGGGGGCGGTAGCAACGATAAACCAGTTGGAACAGTCTGCATTGGTGTTGCTGGGGTTGATGTTAATGGTGATGATTTTACAAAGGGTTATCGTTACACATTTACATACGGCGATAGAGCAATGAACAAAAAGATGTTTGCAATTAAGGCTATGGATATTTTAAGGCGTGAGATTCTCAATCTTGATTGATAGTTTTTTTGAGCCATTTAAGAGCCTCAACCTTAAAAAGCTCTTGATCTTTTTTGTTTGACATCTGATGATCCCCATCTTTTAAGATTATTAGCTCTTTAGGCTCTTTTACATGTTTATAAATTGTGTATCCATTCTCAATAGGTACTGTCTTATCTTGATCCCCATGAAATATAAGGATATTGCTCAAATTCGCTAATCTATCTGTTAAATCAAACAGAAGGTTTTTCTCAAAAAAGCTGATTGGCAGAGGAGGGTGAAGATCATTGCCATTTAAGGGTATTCTCTGAATGGTCATGCTATTTACAGGGGCAGCACATAAAATGGCACCTAAAGGGGAAAGTCCTTTATCTGCAAGGCTTTGCCATGTTGCAATAACAGTTGAGCCTCCAAGGCTGCTTCCAAATAAAAAAATTTGCCTCTTCTTTGTTAGTTGCAGTTTTAGGGCGTTATCAACAGCACTTATTAAATCCTCTACCCGTTTTGCAATAGATGTATCTTTAACAAAATCACCCTCACTTTTTTTGCACCCTCTGTGGCTAAATCTTAAAAATGCAAACCCATTTTGGGGTAAAATTTTTGATAATAACTGCTGTTTAGCTGACTCCATTGACCCTTCAAAGCCATGAGAGCCAACAACAAGGGGAGGAAGAGAGGATAATAATAAGCTATCTGGCAGATGTAGCATACCGTGAAGCAGGCTCTTACCTGAGTAAAATCGTATCTCAATATTTTGTCTGTTATCTCTATTCATGCTTGTTTTTATGGCACAGATAATATAAGAGTTCAACCCCTTAACAAAATATATTTAAAGACAAAAAAGGGATAAAAATGGGATTTCAAAAGGGAAAAATAGTAGAGGTTGAGATAATTGACCTTGCATTTGGCGGAATGGGAGTTGCAAAACCAGAGGGCTTTCCGATCTTTGTTGAGAGAGCTTTTCCGGGCGATAGAGTTATGGTCAAAATCACCAAAAAGAAGAAAAACTATGCTGAAGCAAGAGTTTTGGAGATGGTTGAGCCATCAAAAGTGCGACAAAAAGCACCTTGCTATTATGCTGATTATTGCGGAGGTTGTCGCTGGCAGGCTCTGCCTTATAGTGAGCAGCTAAAGTACAAAAAGCAGCATGTTATTGACTCTCTTGAACATATTGGACTTTTAAAGGGGGTTTTGGTTAAAGATGTTATACCATCAGAAGAGATTTTTGGATTTAGAAATAAGATGGAGTTTTCGTGTAGCAATAGCAGATGGCTCACATCTGAGGAGCTTGAAAACCCTGAAATTAAAAAAGATTTTGGTTTAGGGCTTCATGTGCCGGGAACTTTTGATAAAATAATTGATATTGAAAATTGCCTAATTCAGCCAGATATTGGAAACCAGATTTTAAATCACATTCGCCAATATATTAAAGAGTCAGGGCTTCAAGCCTACAACCTTAAAACTCACGAGGGTTTTTGGCGTTTTGTGATGCTCAGAAGCTCGTCAGCCTTTGGAACGTGGATGGTCAATTTGGTTACAAATCAGGAGAACGATCAGCTACTAAATCCATTGGCAGACCAATTGATGGCAAAGTTTCCTCAGATTGCCTCTGTTGTTAATAATATTACTGCACGTAAAGCATCTATCGCAACTGGCGAATATGAAAAGGTTATTGCTGGTGACCGTTGTATTAAGGAGAGGCTTGGAGAGTTTATATTTGAGATTTCAGCAAACTCATTTTTTCAGACCAACACAAAAGGGGCAGAGGCTCTATACTCGTTGGTCTCTAAATATTCAGAGCTTTCAGGGAAAGAATATGTTATTGATCTTTACTCTGGCACCGGCACCATTCCGATATGGTTATCAAAAGATGCCCGACAGGTTATTGGAATTGAGATTGTTGAGAGTGCTGTTAAAGATGCAAGGAGAAATGCAAAGTTTAATAATATTACAAATTGTGAGTTTCATGTAGGAGATATAAAAGATGTATTGCCATCTATTGTGTCAGGCTATTCTTGTGATGATGTTATGGTCATTGATCCTCCAAGAGTAGGTATGCACAAAGATGTAGTTGCTAAGGTTATTGAGCTTGCCCCACAACGTATAGTTTATGTCTCATGCAATCCAGCCACTTTATCGCGTGATCTTGCCCTTATGAAATCAAAATATAGAGTTGTTGAGGTGCAACCTGTTGATATGTTTCCCCACACTTTCCACATTGAGTCAGTAGCACTGCTTAAAATGGCTTAGGATATTGGCTTTTCAATACTACTCAAGGATTTATCAATATAAATAATCAAATAGACCAGATAGCCCGCTTTTTTACACATGCTGATCTAAAAGAAGTCCAGTCAACTCTGTCATCTTCTCTTTTATCTTTTGAATCTCCTCTGTAGGTATCTGCCTTATTACCTCATCGGTTTTACGATCTCTTATCTGAAAGATTACCTGATTATTAGGATCCTTAGATACTGAGAAACCAAGAGATGTATGAAGCTCGTCCATGTAGTCGTTAAGCTCATCAACCATCTTTTGGGCATCTGTCATTGATGGCTGCTTTTTATCATCTTTTTGATTCTCGTTGAGTTTTGATTCGCCCTTTAACCCCTTATTCTGTTCCGCCTTAACTCTGTTGTCAGACTCTGTTCTTGTTGCCTGATTGTTAAGCCCGCTGTTTTGGGTTGCTTTTGTAGCTACAGCATCAGATTTCTCTGGCTTAACTTGAGTTTTTAGCGAAGAGACTATATCTATTGAGTCGCTATGTCTTATTGGATTAATATTCATGATATCCTCCTTGATCTTCACTTATATATTTAGATATTTAAGATAGATAATTGTTATCTACAATTGTCTTGTTTTAGAGTTCTTGTCAACATATTTTTACATAAAAATTGTATTTATACAGCAAATGCCTGTAGCTTAGGTTGAGCAGAAGGTCCGTAACTGCTATTACTATTACTACCTGTCAACATACCCAAGAAAGACCTCTTTTGATGCTCTGTTACAGCACTTGCCCTTTGAGATGGCTTTGCTACAGGTGCAGCCTTTTTACCCATAACATCATTTTCCCATATATCTTTTAGTTTTGAGATATATCTCTCTGTTCTATTTACAATTTCAATATCGTTTGTAAGAGAGACTTTTGGTAGCTCTATGAGTATTGCACTGTAAAGACCTCTTAGAAAATTGGTGCTCTCGTCAGCTATATCAGGATTTATAGAGGCATTTAGCTCTGCAATTATAGATATGACCTTGCTTAGGTTCTCTCCACGTTTTTGTATGTTATTCTCTTCAATCCCCTGTTTGACAAGTTGAAGTTTAAAAAGAGCACCTTTATAAAGCATCAAAATAAGCTGTTCTGGGCTCATACCTTCGTAGTGGTTATTCATATATTTTTGCATTCCAGCGTTTGGTCTCATCATTTAAGCCCTCCAGAATTAATTTTCTATCTGTTTCTTAGTCGTTAAAGTTTAGTTTTTATCTCTATTTGATTTTAGATAACTTTTCGGCACTTTGCCCATATTTATTAAGTTTTTTCTTTAAATTTTATTGCTCATAAATCTCAAAGAGTTAGATGTGCCTACATTATAACCTTTAAGAAGCTGCTTTCCCTTTGCCCCTTTATTAATTTTTTTTAACAACTCATCTTTTTGCTCTTCAAGAGTCTGCATAAAGATTTTATCTTTATGCAGAATTGTATCAGCCTCTTGTTTAAACCTATCAAGATCAGATGGTGATGCAAGAGAGATTGCACTTCTTAAATTTTCAAAGGCTCTATTACGCTCAAAAATAATGGTATCTAAGTCAGGATAGTTTTTAGAGCCTAAATTATTAAACATATCTATCTGCATATCTTGAATCTTTACAAAATCTACAAAACACTGTTGTAAGAGATTACTATCCATAAATTGCCTCTTTTGTTCTTTTACTTATCTTTTTTATTTGTATTGAACATCATATCAAGAAAAGATGATTGAGATTTCATCTGGCTCATAAATGAATCTAATTTGACAAACTGCTTAGTTAAAGACTCGTAACGCTGATCAAGCCTTTTTGTATCTTCTTGAATCTCTAAATCCATCTTACTGATTCTTGCCTGTGCAGAGTCTATCTCTACTGTCATCAAACCAGTTGAGCCTGTGTATTTTGTCATCTTCTCATAGAGCATATCTCCAAACCCATCTCTCTTTTTTTCTGAATCTCCTGTGAAGAACTTTATTACATCTTCAGAGTTTGAAGAGAAAGCCTTTTGTAATGTTGTTGTATTTATTGATAGTGTTCCATCTTTTTCAACCTCAAGACCTAAATCATACAGGGTGCTAATCTCGCCTCCAGCATCAAATTTTTGACCCATGAGGGTTTTTATATCTTCACTAATACGAAGCACAGAACTCTCTCCAAAGAGTATCCCCTTCTCTTTATTGTTAATATCATACTTACTCTTAGCTTTTGTATCTGTTATTAGTGTGTTGAGAGTGGATACTATCTCCTCTAAGTTTGTCTGAACCTTCTCAAAGTCAGAATCAACATTAAAAGATGATGAGCCAGTCTCTTTAAGAGATAGGTTTATACCAGAGACAACATCAGTTATCTCATTGTTAGATTGTCTCTGATAATCAATACCATCAACAGTAAACTGGGCATTTAATATTGATTTTGAGTTATACGGATCATAGACATCTGTTGTTGAATCAAATCCAAGTGCTGATGCAGCACTGCTCTTACCCCATGCAATCTGAAGCTCATGCAGATTTGAGCCATCTTCCTTTATGGTAAACTTTTTGGTATCTGAGTTAAAAAGTACAGAAAACCTTGTGCCGTTTGTTGATGCAGATTCCATTGCTGATTTTATAGCAGCAGCAAGCTCATCTCCGTTAGTGTAGTTGCCATCTGCAATGGTTGCTGTTTTTTCTTCGCCAAGCTCACCATTTGCAAGACGCTCGCGAAACACTATTTTGTTATTATCTTGATTGCCATAGGGTTTATATATATCTGCCTTTGCATCAAATCCAAGTGCTGATGCAGCATTGCTTTTATCCCATGCAATTTGAAGCTCATGCAGAGTTGCACCATCTTCATTTATGGTAAATTTTCCTGTAACAGAATCAAAACCAACCGCAAACTTAGTCCCGTTTGTTGATGCAGCCTCCATTGCTGATTTTATAGCAGCAGCAAGGGCATTGCCATCAGTGTAGTCGCCATCTGCAATTGTTGCTGTTTTTTCTTCGCCAAGCTCACCACTTTCAAGACGCTCACGAAATACTATTTTATTATTGCCCCCAGCCTCTGAAATGGATACAGGCGGGTCTGTTGCACTGATAGTTATGCCATTATCACTTACTGGTATTGCACCAACACCTACAGTTATGGGGTTATTCGCACCAATAGTTACGGGGCTATCACTAACTGGAGGCAGACGACCCGCTCCGTTTGTCTCAGTCAATTTCAATCCAGATAGCTGACTCTCCATAGTAATTCTATTCTCTTCGCCTGTATTTTTGCTTGATAGAACCAATTTATATGGATTATCTCCAAAACCAGTATCTGCTATTGTTGCAATAACTCCAGGGTTAGATTTATCACTATTTATCTTATCAACAAGACCTTGAAGAGTAGTGCCAGAACTTATATCAAGAGAAATTGTGCTGCCAGTTTGTCCAAGTTTATATGAAAATGTTCCAGCTTCAGAGGCTATTGAAGCAGTTTTGCTCGATACCCCTTCAGAAGCCCAAGTGCTATTTGTGGCAAGTGAGGTTACATTGACACTGTGTGAAATCTCCCTTGCTCCAGATACAGATGTAGCGTTAATAGATGTTCCAGAGACACTGGCTTTTTTATCAATAAAGTTTGATCCCAAAGATAGCTCAAGAGCCTTTGATCTTATAGATAAGAGCGAGGATTTTATGGAGTTAAACTCCTCAACCTTCTGATTTAGCTCAGTCTGTTTTGTTTTTTTTGTCTCTATGGGTTTGCTGTCCACCTCTCGAAGCTGCTCAAGCATACTTTGAAGTTCAAGACCAGAACCAACCCCAAGACTTGTAATTCCTCCTGAAGCCATAAGGCACCTCCTCAGGTTTAAAAGTTGCCGTTAAATTACCGTGCGATTAGTTTAATATAATATATCGGCATAAAGTTTAAGTATCTTAAAGTAAATTAGCTTAAGATAAGATCAATAACAGAGGATAGAGTGCTCTTGCAGTTTATCAGATGTATATCTTTTATAGAGCTATCAACATATCGTATCTTTTCCAAAAGCCTTACTGGAAAGGTTTCCAATCTTAAAATTAAATCTTCGTTAGAAAAACTCTGTTTTAGCATAGCCATCTCAAAAGCTCTGTTCCAATCTTTGTAGCCCTGTCTGTATGCCTCTACAATATCTGCTATATCTTTGGGTTCATCTCGGTTAATTATAGCCCCAAACTTATTTGAGATGATTTCATTTATTGTATCTATTTTATAACCATTTATGATGTTTGCTTTTTCCACCCTTTTTACATAATCGTTTACAAAATCGACTTGAAGAATAACCCCATCTTTTTTAAACCCCACCCTTATAAAATCTTTACTCTCAACAGATATATCAAAAAGCATACCTTGCTCTTCTACCAGCTCTTTAAACTCCCTAAATTCAGCTTTAAAGTTATTATTTTTATTTGTAAAAAAATCTAAATCATCGCTGTATCTATGGTTATACTTATGAAACCTTGTAAGAGCTGTTCCTCCAGTTAGATAAAATAGATTGTCAAATGAGAAGATAATATCAAGGATTTTATCTTGAAATATGTACAAGTCAGCGTAATGACCAGCGTAATC
>JADFZO010000021.1 GCA_015232465.1 Desulfamplus sp. | reverse complement strand
GATTCCATCTTATGGACCTGAAATGAGGGGCGGAACTGCCTACTGCACAGTTGTTGTAAGTGATCGCTTAATAGGTTCGCCTATTATTAAGAATCCTGCTCATCTTGTGGCTATGAATAGACCATCGCTTGAGAAATTTGCACCTGTTGTAAAAAAAGATGGAGTTGTGCTTATCAACAGCTCTTTAATTTCAGTGAGAAGTGGCAGAAGTGATATTCAAGAGTTGATTGTTCCAGCAAATGAAGTAGCAGTAGCTCTTGGAAGTGTAAAATGTGCCAATATTATTGCTGTTAGTGCTTTTGCAGCTAAGAGCGGTATGGTTGATATTGAAATTTTGAGAAAGTGTGTAGAAGAGGAATTTGCCTCTAAAGCAAAGCTGATTCCGCTTAATATGCAGGCTTTTGATGAAGGTTTAAAGATTGCAGCAGAATCGTAAAATAACAGATAATTATTAGATACAATAAAAAGGCGGATTATATGATTAGAACAGAAATATCCCTTTTTCTAAAAAATGTTCCAGGAGAGCTTGCTAAACTTGCTCAGCTTATGGGTGAATCAGGCGTAAATATTGATGCTATTACAATTCAAGATGCGTCCAGCTATGTTCAGAATCTATTTGAGGCAAGGGGAAAATCTCTAAAAAGAATTGCATCATCAGCAAATTACAGCTCAATAAGAAGAGACTCTGCTGAATTTGCATTAATCAGAATGCTTGTTGATAATACTGACAGGGCAGTAGAGCTTTTAAATGAGAAAAACTATCTTTTTGACACAAAAGAGCTTATTGCAATTGAGCTTGATAATAACCCTGGCAAGCTATTTGAGGTTACAAAAAAATTTGGGGAAGAGGGTATTAATATAAATTATGTTTATGGCTCTGTATCATCGTCAGGTGGAAAATGTCTGTTTGTATTTTCTCCTGAAGATATTGAGCTTGCATCAAGAATATTTCCTAAAGATTAGTGCTATCTGAAAAGTTTAGATAAAAAAATAGGGGCAATTAAGCTGTTGTTTGCTTTTTTGCCCCTAAAATTTTTTTTAAAAGATATTTTAATTTAGAGCATCTCTATAGCAGCAGCCATAGCAACCCCACCCCCTCCGCAAAGAGTAGCAAGCCCTAAAGTTTTGCCTTGTTTTTTCATAGCATGGATTAAAGTAACCATAATTCTGCAACCAGTTGAGCCAATCGGATGACCAAGACCAATTCCAGAGCCATTAATATTGGTTATCTCACGGTTTAAGCCAAGCTCTTTTTCGCAGCTAAGATATTGAGCTGCAAACGCCTCATTAACCTCTATTAGATTAAAGTCGCTGATTTTTAAGCTACTGTTTTTCAGTAGATTTTTTACAGCAGGCACAGGCGATATTCCCATAATAGTTGGGTGGCATGCCCCCCGTGCAGATGCTTTGATTCGTGCAATTGGAGTGAGATTTAGCTCTTTTGCCTTCTCAGCAGACATAATTATCATGGCAGATGCACCATCATTGATTCCGCTTGCATTACCAGCAGTAACTTTTCCAATTTTTGGGATAAATGCAGGTGGAAGCTCTTTTAGCTGATCAAGTGTGATTCCAGCTCTGAAGTGCTCATCTTTATCAAAAATAAGAGGCTCTTTTTTGCGTCTTGGAACAGATACAGGGACAATCTCATCTTTAAAAGAGCCATCATTTGTGGCTCTCTCTGCGTTGTTGTGGCTTCTTAATGCCACTTCGTCCATCTCTTCACGGCTGATATTTAGATATTGTGCTAAAAACTCTGCTGTATGACCCATTATATATGGTTTGCCAAGCAACATACTTGCAGGAGCCTCTTTGGTATTGACTGGCGTATCTTCAGAAAATGGGATAAGATGCGAGCCACAATGGAGAAAGTGCATCATTGCATCTACAAACACCTGATCTTGAAGGCGACACCCCCAACGTGCATTTGGAACAGTGTAGGGAACGCCTGACATGTGCTCAACTCCGCCAGCAAGAATTACATCAGCCATTCCAGCCTGAATCATTGCCATACCAGAGATTACAGCCTCCATGCCTGATATGCAGACTCGATTTATTGTAACTGCTGGAACTTCGTTGGGTATGCCAGCAAGAAGGGCAGCTACACGGGTTGTATTTAATGTGTCGTGATGCTCCATGCAGCAGCCAAATCTAATATCATCAATTATAGCTGGATCAATTTTAGCTCTTTGAACAGCCTCTTTCATAACAACGCTTGCAATAGCAGCCCCATTCATATCTTTTAAACTTCCACCAAATGCACCAATTGCGGTTCTGCAAGCTGAGACAATGACAACATCTTTCATATTATTTGTATCCTTATTTTTGTTTAAAAATCAAATTTAAGTTATCATCAACTCTTTTTTAATATTGAGTGCATGATAAATTTTCGCAACAGATCAAGAGGTATGATCAAGAGTGCAAGCGCGATTATTAGCAACCACTCTTTAAAGACAAGCCCGTGTGTTCTTAATATTACACCGCCCATGTATGTCATTATAATCTGTATTAATAAAATAGAGGACATAACCTTCACAAATCCCATATTTTTGGTAATATGCTCAAACAGGTTCATGGTCTCAGTTCTTGCATTCAGTCCGTTCAATATGCTTATAAAGACAAAGAATGAGAAGAATCCAGTGTATAAGTACATATCATGCTTGCCATCAGGTCCAAATCTGAAAAAGTCAGCTATCCAATCTGATGTGAGGAAAAATATACTCAATCCAGATATAAATATGCCACCCATCAAGATAGCACTCCACATATCATCAGATACGATCTTTTCATCTCTGCGTTTAGGCAACTCATTCATGTATCGTCTTAAAGCTGGCTCACCTCCAAATGCAAGTGCTGCAAGTGTATCCATAACAAGATTCACCCAGAGCATCTGTGTAATTGTGAGGGGCTGCACAAGACCAATTAATGGTCCTATAAATGAGATAAGAACAGCACTAACATTAATTGATAATTGAAATATTATAAATTTTCTGATGCTCTTAAAAATTGTGCGTCCGTAGAGCACAGCCTTTTCAATTGAGATAAAGTTATCATCAAGAATAACAATATCTCCAGCCTCTTTAGCAACCTCAGTTCCGCTACCCATTGCAAATCCAACATCAGATTTTTTAAGTGCAGGTGCATCATTTACACCATCGCCAGTCATTCCAACAACAAGATTTAGCTCTTGAGCAACCTTTACCAAACGGCTCTTATCTGTGGGCAGGGCACGAGCAATCACTCTAACTTTTGGAAGGATTTTTTTCAGCTCATCATCAGAGATTGTCTGAAGCTCCTCAGAAGTTAAAATTATATCTTTGTCGCTTTGAATCAATCCCGACTCTTTTGCAATTGCAATGGCAGTCTCTCGTCTGTCGCCTGTTATCATAACAACCTGAATACCAGCACCTTGCACCTCTTTTATGGCAGATATTGCCTCTTGTCGTACCTCATCTCGTATGCCAACAATACCCAAAAGTGTCATCTTATCTAAAGGGGTATCCTCTTTAAGTGGCTCACTTGAAGTTGCAATAGCTATAACCCTTATTGCCCTTGCTGCAAGCTCATTCATTGTTTTATCAAGCTCTTCTATATCAGATTTAGTAAGCTCTTTTACCTCTGCATTGTCATCATAATATGTTGTGCACTTTTCAATAATTTTTTCGGGCGCACCCTTAATCAAGGTTAAGTTGTAATCTCCTTTAATCTGAGTTGCAGAGTATTTTTTATCGCTGCTAAATGGGATAGAAAATACCTTTTCAAAGTTACTCGTAGTGTCAATAGAGAGGTTAGCGTTTTGTGAGAGCTTGCCATTCTCATCAAGATTAATAAAGCCAACTAATGCCCGCTCCGTTGCATTGCCTCCAATAATTTTTGTTGATCCACCCTCATTAGAAAATAGAGCATTGGTATTTTGCATGATTGATATGTTGAGGAGCTTTTTAATATTTGGAACAATATCTTGGAATTTGTTAAACGATCTATTTTCACCGTTTATAAATGTTATAACCTCAAGCTGCCCTTTTGTGATTGTACCTGTTTTATCTGAAAATAGAATGTTAAGGCTGCCAGATGTCTCAATTCCAACAAGTTTTCTTACCAAAATATTGTCATTTAGCATCTTTCTCATATTCAAAGAGAGCACCATAGCAATCATCATTGGCAGCCCCTCAGGCACAGCAACAACAATAATTATAACAGCAAGAATTACAGCATTAACAATATCATTTGCAGGATTTTGCCAGATTACAACATAGTCCATAATTTTTGACATAGAAAAGTCATTTTCCAACACAATCTTTTTAAAGATAAAAGCAACAGCAATCAAAGCACCACCAATATAACCAAACAGACTTATAGAGTCAGCAAGATGGCTAAGTTTAAGCTTTAGAGGGCTTTCTCTATCCTCTGCCTGCATCTCAAGAGCCAATTTACCGTATTGACTTGCATCGCCAACCCGTTTAACCATCATCACAGCCTCACCAGAGCAGACAACAGTTCCACGAAATAGTTTATTTTGATCAAGAAAATCGGTCTCTTTATCAAAATTTGGATCAAAGCTCTCAATTAATTTGCCATCTTTGTAATATGGGGAGTTTTGCGGCGGTGGGAGTTTTTTTGCCTCTGCTGACTCTCCATTTAAAGTTGCCTGATCAACTTTAATATCACCACTGTAGATAATCCCATCAGCTGGAATTTTATCTCCAGATTGAAGCAGAACAAAATCACCAACAACAATCTCGTCAATATCAATTTCAGAGATATTGCCATCTCTAAAGACTTTACATTTGATCTTTGATGCATCCTCTTGCAACTGCTGAAATGTTGCCTCGTTTTTGTGCTCAGACCATGTTCCAACAAGCGTTGCAAGCAAAACCGCAACCGCAATTCCAACTGATTCATACCAGTGAGCTTTGCCAATAAAGACAAAAACTACATTAATTGTAAGGGCTATAAGAAGTATTTTGATAATAGGGTCATCAAAATTGCCCTTATATTTATCCCAAAAGCTCTCAACTTCATGCTTTGTCAATTGGTTTGATCCATGATTTTTTTTAGCTTCAAGGGCTGCTGACGAAGATAATCCTGAAATTTTTTTATCCATTATTTCCTCTTTAAGTGGTTAATTTCCTACTGCACTGTGCAGCATAAAGTTAGATGGTAATTCAATCTATTTGACTTATGATAATCTATTTTTAAAGTCAGAGTAACTAAATTCTTTAACCATCTCAACTTTTTTACTATCTTTTTTTACTAAAGCAATTGATGGAAGCTGAACACCATTAAATGTATTGGTTTTTACCATTGAGTATATTGCCATATCAGTAAATACAATTTTATCACCAATTTTTAAAGGCTCATTAAATTGGTAATCTCCAGCAACATCGCCAGCAAGACAAGATAGACCGCCAATTCGATAAAGATATTGGCTTGTGAGGGTGCTATATTTTGTTTGATCAGGCGTGCTTGAATTTATGATATTTGGGCGATATGGCATCTCAAGCACATCAGGCATGTGGGCTGGAGTGCAGCCGTCCATAATTGCAATATCAATGTTATCTTTAGTTATATTGTTATCGGCTTTGTTTTTAATATCAAGAATAGTTGCCACAAAAAAGCCCGCATTTAATGCAACAGCCTCCCCAGGCTCAAGATAGACCTGAGTTCCCCACTTTTGTTGAAAATCGTTGATAAGCCTTTTAAGTAGATTTATGTCGTAGTCAGCTCTTGTGATGTGGTGCCCTCCTCCAAAGTTGATATATCTCATTTTTGGGATAAACTCGCCAAATTGAGACTCAACAGCCTTGATTGTTCGCTCTAAGCAATCTGCATTTTGCTCGCAGAGGTTGTGCCAGTGAAGAGTTGAAATTTCATCAATAAGCTCAACTTTTTTGATAAAATCACCATATTTTACCCCAAGCCTTGATCCAGGGGCACATGGGTCGTAAATAGGTGTTGCACCTTCTGAATGTTCAGGATTTATGCGTATCCCAAGCTCAATATGGCGATTTAGCTCTTTAGCCCTTTTTTTTACCAAATCCTTGAATCTCTCAAGCTGACTAAATGAGTTAAATATTAGATGGTCTGAAGTCTCACACAGATCAAAAATATCACTTTCAGAGTATGCAGCAGCAAATGTGTGAACCTCTTTTTTAAACTCTTCATGTCCAAGTCGTGCCTCGTGTGGAGAGCTTGCACAGACTCCATCTAAATATTGGCTTATAAGTGGAAATACCCTGAACATTGAAAAGCACTTTAAGGCGAGCAAAATCTTGCAGCCAGTAGCCTCTTTTACAGAGGCAAGTATATCAAGATTTTTTTGAAGAAAAAACTCATCAACAACAAAACATGGCGTCTTTATCTGGTTAGGGTTGAAATTCAGGGTGTTATAGTTCATTGTGTAGTTTTACTTAATCTCCATCACCTGCCAAGGAAGTCCATATTTATTCAAAGCCTCCATAAATGGATCAGGATCAAACTGCTCCATGTTCCAGACTCCAGCTTTATGCCATTTTTTTTCAACCATCATCATAGCTCCAATCATGGCTGGAACACCAGTAGTATATGATATTGCCTGAGAGCCAACCTCTTCAAACGATGCTTCGTGGCTGCACACATTATAAATAAATATGGTTTTTTCCTTGCCATCTTTAACCCCTTTCATCTGACAGCCTATGCAGGTTCTGCCTTGTGTTAAAGGTCCAAGTGATGCTGGCTCAGGTAGCACTGCTTTCAAAAATTTAAGAGGAACAATTTTGTTACCTTCATACTCAACAGGATCAATTCGGGTCAAACCAACATTTTCTAAAACTCGCAGATGAGTTAAATATTGCTCAGAAAATGTCATCCAAAATCTTGCCCTTTTTAGCCCCTTGATGTTTAAAACTAAAGACTCTAACTCTTCGTGGTAGAGCAGATAACACTTTTTAGGACCTATCCCTTCTGGAAAATCGTAATTCATTGACCATGAGAGCGGGTCAGTCTCTATCCAATCGCCATGATCCCAAAATCTGCCTCTTTGCGTAATTTCACGAATGTTAATTTCAGGATTAAAATTAGTAGCAAAATGTTGCCCATGATTTCCAGCATTGCAATCAATAATATCAAGCTCATGTATCTCGTCAAAGTGGTGTTTTGCTGCATAAGCACAAAATACATTGGTAACCCCTGGATCAAAGCCAGAGCCTAAAAGAGCCATAACTTCCTTTTCTTTGAATTTGTCTTGATACGCCCACTGCCATTTATACTCAAACTTTGCAACATCAGGAGGCTCATAATTTGCAGTATCAAGATAATCAACGCCAGTTGCAAGGCACGCCTCCATAAGTGAAATATCTTGATAAGGTAGAGCAAGATTAACTAAAATATCTGGTTTAATCTGTTTGATTAATGAAATAGCCTCCTCAACATTATCTGCATCAACTGCTGCTGTTTCGATTTTTCTTCCGCTTCTTTTTAAAACATCTTTGGCAATTGCATCGCACTTTGATTTTGTTCGACTTGCCAAAACAATTTCAGAAAAAACCTCTGGAATTTGAGCGCATTTATGGGTTGTAACGCTTCCCACTCCTCCAGCCCCAATAATAAGAATCTTAGACATTTTTTTATCTCCATCATAAAATTTGGTTTAAAATTAAGTTCAAGGTATTATCTCTCAAAATAGGTGTAGCCACGCAAACCCATATCATAAGCCTGCATGATCTCTCGCCTCTCTTGAGCTGTGATATTTCCTTTACGAACAGCCCTTTCCGCTGTTTTTCTAAAACGGACAAGCAGCCGTTTAGGATCATACTCAACATAAGATAGAACATCAGATACGCTATCTCCTTCAAGTTCACCTACAAACTCATACTCTCCATTATCAAGCACACGCACAGTAACTATATTTGTATCTCCAAGAAGGTTATGAAGATCGCCAAGCGTCTCTTGATACGCACCAACAAGAAATGCACCAAGATAATACTCCTCAGACTCTTTAAGATCATGCAGAGGCAGATAATATTTAATATCATGGCGGTCAATAAATCGATCTATTTTACCATCGCAATCACAGGTTATATCTGCAATTATAGCGTTTCTTGTTGGCTCTTCATTTAACCTATGAATTGGCATGATTGGAAAGAGTTGATCAATTGCCCAAGCATCTGGAAGAGATTGAAATACGCTAAAGTTGCAGTAATAAATATCTGACAAAGCACGCTCAATGTCTGCTATCTCTGGCGTTACATGCTTTAATCCCTTTGATATTCGTGCAATCTCATTGATTGTTGTCCAAAATATCTTTTCAGCTAATGAGCGTTCTCTTAAGGTTATTTTTCCGTGATTAAAAAGCTGACGAGCCTCATCTCTGTAATAGATTATATCATTGAAGCACTCTTGAATATTTCTGACAGAGAGAGATTTGAGCGAATCAAACATATACTTTATCTGAGGAGGCGAGTCTTCAGGCAGATTTTCAGGCAGAGGTTCAGGCTGAAATCGGGTTACATCAAGCACATTGAACAGAAGCATTGAGTAGTATGCAACAAGTGCCCTTCCAGACTCAGTTATTATGGTTGGGTGTTCAACTCCAGCCTCATCAAGAGATGTCATAACAGCCTCAATTATATCTGTGCAATACTCGTTAAGTGTGTAATTTCTGCTGCTTAAAAAGTTTGATTGAGAGCCATCATAATCAACAGCAAGACCTCCACCAAGATCAAGATATTTTACATTAGCACCCTCAAGAGCAAGACCAGAATAGACTCTGCACGCCTCGTTTACTGCTGTTCTTATCTCTCTGATATTTGAAATTTGTGAGCCTAAATGGTAGTGAACCATCTGAAGACAATCGAGCATATCCTCTTTAGCAAGCAGATCAACAGCCTCAATTATCTGCGTAGTGTTAAGACCAAATATGCTTCTCTCCCCTCCAGACTCTCCCCAGTGCCCACCTGCTTGGGTTGAAAGTTTAATTCTGACACCAAGAATTGGAGATGCCCCAAGCACCCTTGAGCGTTCAATAATTAATGGAAGCTCGCTTGGCATCTCAAGCACCAATATACATTTGTACCCTATTTTTGTGGCATAGAGTCCTAAATCTATAAACTCCTGATCTTTATAGCCATTACAGATTAATGGAGCTTGGGTGTCTGTTAGCATTCCCATTGCTGCAATAAGTTCAGCCTTACTTCCAGCCTCAAGTCCATGGTGATATTTAGAGCCATAAAGGGTTATTGCTTCAACAACCTGCTGCTGCTGATTTACCTTTATTGGGTATGCACCTGTAAAAGTCCCTTTATATTCAAGCTCCTTCATGGCATATAAAAAACTCTCATTTAGTTCAGCAATCTGTGAGTCAAGTATATTTTCAATACGCAGCAGAACAGGCATTCCAAGACCGCGAGCATCTATTCCAGAGACAATATCTCTTATGCTTACCGCTCGGTTTATAGCACCGGGCGAGGGCATCACCATCAGATCACCATTTTCAGCAAGGGTAAAATAGCCCCCTCCCCACTCATTAATACCGTAAAGCTCTGTTGATTTTGTTGTATTCCAACGTTCAAGTGTGTGGTTCACAAAGATACTCCCATAAATTAATAAAAACCTACTAAATTATAAATGTTATCGCAAAAAAGGCGATTATCTATATAATAGGTTCACCAACAAGGCAAAGGGTTATTTAAAACAAATAAAATTCTTACACCTTAAAATATGTTAAAAAATATATTCAATAGTTGAAATAGATCATGTCTTAAATCGGTTTACCATCTCGTTTAGGCTACTTGCAAGATCGCTAAGTTTAACCGCATTTTCATTGACCTTTGTGGAGCTTTCAGCCATTTTAGAGGCTGAGCTGTTTATATCTGCAACTTGATTTGTGATCTCTGCTGCCGCAGCAGATGTTTGGGAGAGATTCTGATTTATCTCAGATATTCCATCTGAAGATTGAGAGACGTTATTTGAAATCTCATTTGTTGTTGCAGATTGCTCTTCAATTGCTCCAGCAATACCAGATATAACATCATTAACATTAACAACAATTTTTGATATGTTGTGGATATTATCTCCAGCAAGCTCTGTTGAGCTTTGAATCAGCTTAATCTGTTCATTTATACTAATAGTTGCCTCTGCTGTCTGTTTTGCTAAAGTCTTGATTTCGCTTGCCACAACAGCAAAACCTTTACCAGCCTCACCAGCCCTTGCAGCCTCAATTGTGGCATTGAGTGCAAGCAGGTTGGTCTGCTCTGAAATCTCTGTAATAACCTCTGTTATTTTGCCAATCTGCCTTGCAAGTTCATTTAACCTATCGACATTCTTTTTTGCCATAGCAGACTGTTTAACAGCATCATTTGTGATTTTATTGGCATGAGATGTATTTTTTGCGATCTCGTTTATGGTTGAGTTCATCTCCTCAGTTGCACCTGCAACCATGTTGATATTGGTTGTATTTTGCTCCATTGCTGAGGCAACTGACTGGATATTTGAGTTCATCTCCTCTGATGATCGATTTGCCATGTTGATTTTTGAGAATATACTCTCTGCGTTGTTGCTCATCTGATTGGAGATAGATGACATCTCTTGAGCATTTGCTGTAAGAAGTGCGGAGTTATCTTTAATTTGAAGTATCATCTGCTGGAGTCTTTCCACAAATTGGTTAAACCAGTGAGCAAGCTCACCAGCCTCATCTTTTGTCTTTACAACAATCCTCTTTGTTAAATCACCCTCTCCTTGAGCAATCTCTTTTAGCATTAGGCTTGTCTCAACAACTGGTCGAGAGATTCTTTTAGCAATAAAAAATGTAATAAGAATAATAACTATACAGATTAAAGCCATCACAACACTCTGTTTAACCATAGTTGCCATAAGAAGGCTATTTAGCTCTGCCTCTTTTTCGGCAACAGCCTTTCTTATATCATCAACATATACCCCTGTTCCAATTACCCAGCCATAAGGCTCAAAGAGCTTAACATAAGATATTTTACCAACTGGCTCATCTTCACCTGGTTTGGGCCACATATACTCAACATACCCATCACCATTTTTACGACACATAACATTCATATCACTAAATAGACGTTTACCATTAGGGTCTTTTATGTTGCTTATATCTGTTCTGTTAAGCTCTGGTCTTGTTGGGTGCATAACCATATTAAATGGGGTGGAGTCATCTTTGCTTATCTCATGAATCCAAAAGTAGTCTGTGTTGTCAGGTCCATATCTTAAAGTGCCGACCACCTCTTTGCTCCTATCTTTAAACCCTTTTTCTGCAATCTCAAGAGAGAGACTTGAGCCAATAGCCCAATTCCACGGTTTAAAGAGTTTTGCGTATGCAATTTTAGGGTCAGGTAGCTTTACCCCTGATGTTGCATCTATTTTGTGCCACATGTAGTTAAACCAAGCTTCACCAGCATCAACGTTATCTTTTAATAGGTTTGGGAATAGGTTGTTCCCAGCAATATCTTTAAGGTTAGATATATCTTTGCCTATCAGCTCGGGAAATTTTGGATTTGCAACCATCTTAAGATCAGTATCCATAATCCAAAAATGGGACACATCAATATCATATCTTAAAGAGGAGATGCTCTTTACTGCAAAAGCCTTTTTGGAATCTTCATCAAAAAAACCAGATTCATCTTTGTAAATTGCATCAAGAGTGCCATAGGCAATCTCAACAACATTTTGCAATCTATGGCTTACTACGGATTTAATCCTATCTAAATCATGAGCTTCGCGGTATGCTGTCTCAATAATAGAGTAGGCGTTTTCAGTAACAGTTTTAAGATTTTCTGTTTTGTGATTTAAAAGGCTATTCTCTATTGCTTTAACCTCTGTATCTCTCTGCTTTTTGATTGAGTTAAAAGATACAGCCATAGATGTAATACCAAGTGCCCCAACTACACAAATAACCAAAAGCATTAATTTTGTCGTTATTTTCATATTATCCCCCTCCAATTTAAGATTTTATTTAATATATACAATCTCTTATATCTAATAGCAACACCATATCTATAAGGGTTCTCTGTTTTTTATTTTGATTGACAGAATCATAAGTTGTTAATAAAATTTAATTAAAATGTAACCAAACAGTATCACGACTATAAAAATTTTAGCCAAACTGCGATTAAACTCTTATGACACTCAACGCATTTTTTTTTATTCTAATAAGTGCTCTATTTCATGTAATGTGGAACAGTAGTCTTAAAATGTGTAAAGACAAGCCAATTGCTGTATTTTTAATGATGTCTGTCTCAGTTATTGGATTTGCCATTGTAACTTTGTTTCTCTACCCTATTAAACTACTCTTTGCACCATCTGCTATCACTACTGCTCTTGTTGCTGGATTTTTCTTTTTTTTATACCAATATTTTGTTGCCCGTGCTTATGAAAAAGGGGATTTAACTTTAGTATATCCTTTAACATCAACAGCCCCTGTTTACATTGTTATCTGGAGCTATCTTCTTATTGGAGAGCACATCTCATTTACAGGCGGTGCTGGCATTGTTCTTATTATATACGGTGCTGTAACTATTCAGACTGGTAACTTGATAAATTTGCCCAATATAACAGATGGGGCAACAGATAAGATAACTGATAAGATAACTGAGATTTCCCAAACAAAGAGATATTTTTCTCTCCCAAAGAGGCTGAAACTAAGTGATAGCGGGGTAATCTTTGCACTTGCAGCATCTTTTTTTTACTCTTTTGGTGCAGTTGCAGACAAAATGGGTGTGATGACAGGAAATGTTATGATCTACACGTTTCACCTTAGCCTATATATGACTATATTTCATCTTCTTAGAATTATTGGGCAGTTTCAGTCTGGTAAAATCATAAGTGAAATTAGGTCTAATCCCGTAGCCATAATATTGGGCGGAGTTGTGATGATGCTCTCTTTAATAACCTTTAGAATAGGGCTTGAAGATGCTTTTGCAAGTTACGCATCTGCACTTCGTCAGGTAAGTACCCTTTTTGGTATCTTGATTGGACTGACTATTTTTAAAGAGAAGATTACACTTAAAAGGGTTATCAGTTCACTGATTATTGTTGCTGGTGCGGTTTTGATTAAACTTGGTTGATCTGACTCGGTTGATCTGACTTGGAATTGAAGTTGCTGGAAAATTGATATTGACCAGTAAAGCAAGTTTGTTTATTATTTTTAGCCATCAAATTTTTTTGCGATCCACTATAAATTTTATCTACCATAAAACAGCTCTTCAAACAAGGATAGGTAACCTAAATGAACGGTTTTTATATATTTATTGTAAGATTAATTCTTGGAGTGATGTTTGGAATACTTATAACAAGAATTTTTAGACCAGATTGGTCTATGCTGCATGGGGTTGGAGTGGGATTTTTGCTTGTAGTTGCAGCCTATCTAATGCAGATGATGAGAAATAAAAAGACAAATTGATAAGATGAATTAAATAAAAAATATAGAGACCTTAAAGGAGCAAAAGATCGTTGAAGCAGCTCATTCTTGGAACAGCAGGCCACATTGATCATGGAAAGACCAGCCTTATTAGGGCACTAACTGGAATAGAGACAGATAGGCTAAAAGAGGAAAAAGAGCGTGGAATCACAATAGAGCTTGGCTTTGCCTCAATTACGCTATCTGATGGCAATGTGGTTGGAATTGTTGATGTGCCAGGACATGAGAAGTTTGTCAAAAATATGGTTGCAGGTGCAAGTGGAATCGATCTTGTTGTTATGACAATTGCTGCTGACGAAGGTGTTATGCCTCAAACACGCGAACATATTGAGATATGTTCGCTCATGGGGATAAAGTATGGTTTTATTGCCATGACAAAGATTGACTTGGTTGATGAAGAGTTGATGGAGCTTGCCTTAGAGGATATTCGAGGCTTTGTAAAAGGTACATTTCTTGAAGATGTCCCGATTGTCCCTATCTCATCTACAACTGGAGAGGGGCTTGATCTATTTAGAATCACACTTGATAAAATTTGCGATAAGATTCCAGAGCGTCCATTTTCTCCAATATTTAGACTCCCTGTTGATAGGGTCTTTTCAATGAAGGGATTTGGAACTGTAATTACAGGAACATTGGCATCAGGCAAAGTTGATGTTGGTGAAACTATAATGGTATTTCCCTCTCTTATCACATCAAAGGTGCGTGGCATTCAGGTTCATGGTCAAAGCGTTGATAGCGTATCTGCTGGAACAAGAACAGCTATCAATTTTCAGGGGTTAGATAAAGAGCTGGTAAATCGAGGCGATATTCTCTCATCGCCAGATGCCTTAATTCCAAGCTACATGGTTGATGCCAATCTTCACTACCTTCCAAGCAGTTCAAAACCCGCAAAAGCACGCACAAGAGTCCGTTTTCATTCAGGAACAAGCGAGATAATGGGAAATGTAATTTTATTAGACAGAGACGAGCTTATGCCGGGTGATACTGCCCCAGTTCAGATACGACTTGAGAACCCTGTCTGCTGCATGAGCGGGGATAGGTTTGTTATCAGAAGCTACTCTCCAGTTAAGACCATTGGCGGAGGCGAGATTTTAAATCCTGCTCCTAAAAAGCATAAGCTATTTAACCAAGAGATAATTGCTGGACTTAACGCACTTGCTGACAATGAGACTGAAAAGGGAATCCTCTTTTTTATAAGTCAGGGCGGGTTTAATGGCGTCTCATTTGCAGAGCTTCGCATTATGACAAACATTGCTGATAAACGGCTTGATTCAACTCTGCAAAAGATGCTTGCATCTCGCCAAATTATCCAGACTGATAAAGATAGAAAAATATTTGTCTATGGCGAAGTTGTTGATAATCTCTGCAAAGATATAGTTGCAAAGTTGGAGCAGTATCATAAAGATAATCCTCTTAAAGAGAGCATGTCAAAAGAGGAGCTAAAAACCAAATTTCGTGCCTTTAAAGATAAAGATTCAAAGTTATTTCCGCTTGTTGTAGCACGTCTTGTTAAAGATGGGGCTATTGTGCAGGAGGCAAACAGCATAAGGCTTGCATCACATAAGGTTGCACTTCAGGTTGATCTTCAGGCTGTAAAGGAGAAGATCGCAAATATATATCAAACAACTGCTCTTACCCCCCCTTTTTTTAGAGATGTCTGCAACGAAGTTAATGTTGATCAAAAGGTTGCAAGAGATGTTTTGCAGATGCTTATTGATGAAAAAAGAGTTATAAAAACAAAAGATGATCTCTATTTTGATGCAAAATCTATGGCTGATTTGGAGAGTAAACTTGTTGAATTTTTACAAAATAGAGTGGAGATAACAACGCCACAATTTAAGGATATGACAGGAGTATCAAGAAAATATGTTATTCCAATTATTGAATATTTTGACTCTGTAAATCTAACCATCAGGGTTGGAGATACACGTCAATTGAGGAAAAAACAGATAAAATAATTTTAAGAGCGTAAAAACCATTTTATTAACCGCAATTTTTTAAAAAAACAGGAGACAAATCAGTGGATCAAAACAAAAGTAAAATTATTACAATCGGTTATCTCGTTTTGATGGTAATTATCATCATTGTATTAAACAGCGGAGGAGGAGGCGACCACTCTGTAGCCACACACGATTCATCAAGCGATGTATCTGCACACAAAGAGGCAGTTGAGCCTGAAGTTAAGCCATCAGAGTTTGAGGCACTTAATAAGGCTCTTGAGCAGATAGCTTTAAAGGAGTCTGGGGAAGCAGAAGCAGTAGAGGGTGAAAAGAAGAGTGTAAATCCTCTTGCTGATAAGATTGCTCCAGATGCTGCACTTTTAAAGCTAAAAGAGGGAAATATCCGTTTTGCAAAAGGTGAATCAACCCACCCAAATCTTGATCCTGAAAGAAGGCTCTTGGCAGCAACTGAAAATCAAAACGCTCATGCCTTTGCAACTGTTTTGAGCTGTTCAGACTCAAGAGTACCAGTAGAGGCGATATTTGATGCTGGAGTGATGGATATTTTTACAATACGTGTAGCTGGAAATGTCTGCGATACTGATGAGATTGGCTCTATTGAATATGGTGCTGCCCATGTTCTTACACCTGTTGTTGTGGTGCTTGGTCATACTCAGTGCGGTGCTGTAACTGCTGTTACCCACTCACTGCAAGGTCATGGCGGGCATGAGCTTGAAGAGAACATTCCACCACTTATTGATAATGTTGAGCCTGCTGTTAAAAAGGCTATTGAGTTTCACCCTGAAATCCAAGGCGATGATATAATTCCTATTGCTATTGAGCAAAATGTTTGGACAGCTATTGAGGATCTGCTTACCAAAAGTCCAGCAGTAAGAGAGTATGTTATAAATGGCTACATTAAGTTAGTTGGTGCAATATATGATATTGGAACTGGCAATATTGATTGGCTATCTGAGCAAAAGGTTCTTGAGATTTTATCAAATATTCAAGCATCACCAAATAGTGATGCTCCTGCTGTTAAAGCTGAAGAAAGCGATGGGTCAAAAGATGCTGAGGCTACTGAAGAAGCTGCTGCCAAAGAAGAAGCAGCCGCTCCTCCTGCTGAAGAGCAATCTGACGAGCCAGCAGTTGAAGAGGCTCAAGAGCAAGATTCACAAGAAGATAAAGCAGAAGAAGAGTCTGCACCTCAAGAGGAGCCTGCAGAAGAAGAGCCAGCAGTTGATAAAGCATAACATCTGTTTATTGATGAGGATTGGATTGGGCTTGATTGGATTGCCTATCATTAGCCCATTTTTTTAAGATTTTATAACATTTAGCCGAGAGCATGGCGGTTTTTTTATTCTCTCGGCTAAAATATATAACTTATTGGAGGAAAATATTATTATGCTTCCACTTTTTACCTTAATCTTGGTGATACTTTGGTTTGTATGGCAGTTCTATTTTAATGATTAACTTAATTTTATTTACAAGCTTAAATATTTTAAAAAAGGCGGTAACTCTTTGATCTATGAAGGAAGAGGAAAAGGGCGAGGGGATATAATATCAGATATTCTCAAATCAGATGCTCTTAAGGTTATGGAGCATGACCATGACCATGAGTATAGAGAGCTTGTCGATGCCCTAAATTTTATATTGAAATCAGATGCTCTTAAATTAAGGGAGCAGGAGACTCAGTATAGAGAGCTTGTAGAGGCTTTAAATGTAGGCGTTTATAGGATAACATCAGACAACAAAACATTTTTGCAGGCTAATCCAGCAGCAGCTCAAATATTTGGCTACGACTCTTTAGATGAGTTTATGAAGACCTCACTTTGCGATCACTACAAATACCCTCAAGATAGAGAGCTTATGCTCAATATGCTCCAAAAGCGAGGATTTTGTAAAAATCTTGAGTTTCAGATGTTTAAAAAAGATGGCTCAACAATATGGGTATCTTTTAACCTTACGGTAAAATACAAAGATTATTCTGATTTAAGCAAAGTTTCATGCCCATTAACTCACACAAGCCATGAAGATAGAATTAGGTGGATTGACGGGGTTGTTGAGGATATTACAGAGAGAAAAGAGCTGATAAATAGACTTAAAAGGTTAAACTCAGCTTATGAGCGTTTTGTTCCACATGAGTTTTTACAGATACTTGGTAAAAAGAGCATTGAAGAGGTTCAGCTAAATGATCGTATCGAAAAAGAGATGTCAATACTCTTTTCAGACATACGCCAGTTTTGCACATTTTCTGAGGCAATGACAACTGAAGATAACTTTAGATTTATAAACTCATACCTTAGCCACATGGGACCAATTGTCAAGCAGCATAATGGATTTATTGATAAGTTTATCGGCGATTCAATAATGGCACTCTTTGGAGGCGATGCAGATGATGCTCTATCTGCAGCAGTTATGATGCTAAAGACCCTTAAAGATTACAACGAAGGACGCAATAGGGCAGGATATATCCCTGTGCAGATTGGAATTGGCATAAACACTGGCAGACTTATGCTTGGAACGCTTGGTGAGTCTCATAGAATGGAAGGAACTGTTATTGGAGATGCTGTAAATGTTGCATCTCGCCTTGAAAAACTCACCAAGCATTACAATCTGCCGCTTCTTATCAGTGAATACACCTTAAAGGCACTTAAAGATCGATCACGGTATAAAATTAGGTTTGTTGATAATGTGCTTGTTAAGGGCAAATCTCGTCCAATAGCAATTTATGAGGTCTTTTTATGAGTCGCTGTTAGCCTTCATAATTGCAACTATCTCATCAATATTTTTTTGGGCACTCTCTACATTCATAGTGCACCCTCCAGCCCCAGCATGACCTCCGCCTCCATATTTTGAAAGCATCTTTCCAATATTTACTTTAAAAGTATCATTAAATATGCTTTTGCCAACACTCAGAAGCACAATATTTTTATCATTGTCATCATATCGTATCTTAATGTTAGCCATAATCTCTGGAAATAGGCAGTAGATTAAAAATCTGTTGCCAGATGGTGCACGCTCTAAATCTCTAAAGTCTGTAATAGATATCTTGCCGCAAATTTTAGTCTGTGTTTTTAAAATATCTGAGTATGCAAGATTTTCACTTATCACAAGCTTGCATCTTTTTTTAACCTCTGAATCAATTAAAATTTTTTCAATAGATTGATGACGCAAAAGTTTGACCAATCTATCCCAATAGAGCCTATCTGACTCATCACGGTTTTTGACTGTCATAGAGAGCAAAATAAATGGATAGTTTTCAGGGTGGATAACCTGATCCATTGATAGAAGTGCACCATCAATGATGTCAGTCTCTTTTATAAGCTCATCAAACTTGTTAGATGTGATCATGCCACGCTCTTTGTAGTATTGATAGACAACACCAGCAGCAGACGGGGCAATCGCAAACGCCCCGTCAATTACATTATCAACAGTAATATTGCTTGCGTTATCTCTACGATACTCCTCAAGCTTGGTGCTATTGGATACATGGTGATCAAACCATACAGAACACCTCTCATCAAATGGGAGGTTTGCCATAATATCCCCTTTTTTAATATCAGCAGCTCTATTTTGAACATCACTTGGTTCAATCCAAACTATTGGCAGCTCCTTTTTAAGAGCCTCTAAAATTATTACAGCACATACAATGCCGTCAAAATCGGGTCTTGTAACTATTCTCATATTGGCTCTTCTATCAACCCCATGTTAGCTCTATTAATATCTACGCTATTGGTATCTGTAAGCATTTTTAAACCTCCTCCTGATTTAGTTCCTCTGGTTTAATCATAAAGATACGATCAAGATGAATAAGTCTATCATATCTATAAACATAAAGTCCCATCGCAAGCCATGTTAAGTCTCGCAAAACAGTAAGCCATGAGACTGGGTCTCCAACATTTTGAAAACAGCCACAATCAATTGGTGTCTTTTTTATAAGAACAATAATAACCGCAACTGTAAACAGCCCAAGTAAACCACAAATAATTGATACAGATGCCCTTACACGAATACCAGCCACAAGGCATACTCCGCTTACAAGCTCAATCCAAGGCAAAAATATAGCAGTTGGATTTACAAGCCAGTGAGGCACTATAAGATATGAGGCGATATTGTCTGAAAATTCTGCTGGAAAATTTATCTTATGAATACTTGCATAGACAAATATTCCACCAATGTAAAATCTAACCAGCAGTGCTAAAAATGGGTGTTTAAGCCAGATAAGAGTGCGATGTAACATCACCTAATAAGCTCCATTTAAGAGTCGCTATCTACTTTTACGCTCAATGTATAAATATTATCGAGTAAATCTTCAATCAAATAGATATTTTCATGGTCATAGTTAAAAAATTTTCGTGCTACATCCTCATCATAAAGCCTACTAAAGCTCCTTCCGTAAATTATGATTGGACGCTCTGGGTCTTGGCTGTTAAAGTTCATAGGATAGATGACATCAAAAAGAGATGGCGGAACATTTATAGCACCTTGTGCATGTTCTATCTCATAAAACTCACGAGGTCTGGCATCAATCAAAAGTGGATTTTGGCTCTCAATAATCTTTTTTGCACCATCAGCAGATATTGATTTTACAAGCTCTGGTCTTGGAATTGGCATTATTGGAATGCCTTTTGGGCTTTGAAAGTTAAAAATTAGACCAATAACCATGCTAATTCCAATAATAAGGGCAAAATCAAGTGGGCGAACCTGCATAAGCCTCTGGGCATTACGATTTACGATCTTTGCAATTCGTCTTGCTGCAGTTTCAAGTATAGTAATTTTTCTCTTTGCAGTTGTAAGCTCTTCGATTGTATTGCGAAGAGCCTCATTTTGCTCTTCAAGCTCTTGATTTAATTTAATAATTGTGGCAAATGAATCAGAATTTTTAATATAAAGAACTGATTGGGCAACTGAAGCAAATAGAAGCTCTTGCTCCTGCTCTGAAAATTTCCTATCTTCTAACTGTTTACCAAGCAGTAAAACACCATACATCTGCTCTTTTACTAAAAACATAAACCCACTCTCAGCCATAAAGCCATCTATTGCAGATGAAATTTGCTCCATCTCCTCAATAGGCTCTACCTGCAGAGGCTGTATATGTTTGTTATCAACTCCAGCAAGGGCAATAAATAGCAATCGATCAGCTTCAATAGAGTTATCTATTGATGGTTTAGGCTCAATCCCCATGCTCTTAAAATGGGTCTTGTCGCTCTTGCGGTTGTAGATTAAAACCAAACCTTGATGGCGTGAGAATCGTCCAAGCAGAGTGGGCAAAAATGATGAGAGGATAGAGTCAACATCAACAGCCTGACCAGCCTCTATTGATAGTTCACGAAGAGCATTTAGATGAAATACTTGACGATCAAGTTCAATATTCTGTTTTTGAAGCTCAGAGTTTAAAAGCTCCACGCGGGTTGAAAATAGTGCAGAGTTAAGGCTTATCTGAAAAAGGGCAGCAATGGTTGTTAAAAGCTCAAGATCATCAGAATCATAACCTTTGCCGTGCATTGCATCGCTAAGACCTAATAGCACCAATTTGTTATCTTCTATTGGGCATACCAATAAAAGAGTTGGCTCTGCTCTGTTTAAAAAAAAGGGAAGTCTCTCTGATTTATCTATAATATGGTCAGATGCCTCTTTGATTAGAGCATCTAAATACTCCTCTTCTATCTCTTTAACGCCTCTATAAACACTATATTTATCGCCAGAAAAAAAGATAAATCCACCCTTTGCCCCAACTCCGCCTTGAGCAGACATCAAAAAGGTATCTAAAATTTGACGCGGGTAACGCACACCACAAATTTCAAGAGCAATCTCTTTGATAATTGAGAGGTGGTAGCGTTTACGCTCAAGCTCGTCTAATTGGGGTTGAAATTTGGTGCTCATAGTATTTTTAAGCCATCACTGTTTTGGTAAAAAACTCTTTATCTCTCCATAAAACTTATCAATATCTGCAATTATTCCTAAATGGACATATAGTATAGCTCCATCTGGACGGCATACTATTGTAAATGGAGTTTTAGGCTCACCAAGAGCTTTATGAGCCTCATATTTCATATCGCTTACAACAGGAAATAAGTATTGACTACTTTTAATGAGCTGCTCAATCTCTGGCTCAGAGCCGCCAGCAGCAAGTGCAAACATGGCAACTCTGCTCTCCATCTTACCTTTGTTTAATCGCCCATAAAGTTTGTTAAACTCTGGAGCTTGCTTAAAGCACTGTGGGCAATAGACTCCAATCACCTCAAGAATAACAAGCTCACTTTTTAGATCGTTAAGTTTAAAGGTTGTAGCCTCTTTACTTAGCCCTAATGCCTCTTTGCCAGCATCGCTGTAAGGAGCGTTTAAACTTAAGGCTGTTATTGAATCACCAACTTTTGGAGGTGATGCAAATAGATTAGATTGAGAAGAAAAATAGATTAGTGTAAATAGTATTATAATAAATATTTTTTTGAATGTAGTTAAAATTAACATAAATAGCTCCTTTTAGAATAAAATTACTTTATTATAGGTTGTCAATAAAAAAACCAAACTCCTCTAATCTTTTTTTTACTTTTGCTCGATTAGCTGTATCAAGAACAATATGATATTTCTCTGCTTTAAGAATATATTTTCTTAAAACTGCATCTTTTGCTATTAAATTTACAAGCTCGCTGTTTGGCTGGATTTCATATACAACTAAAGAGGTTTTAGGGGTAAGAGGATTTATTTTATCCCGCACATCTTTAAAAAAGGTCTGCCATATTTCAGATGGTTTTGATGAGATATGCTTTTTAAAAAGTTTTATTTTTTGTTCAACATCCTTAATAGTAATGCAATCTTTCAAAAAAGAGGAGTAGGTTAATTTATAATTATTAGCGTGAACCTTTTCTGACAATTTCTCTAAAAGCATCTCCTTAAATGGATCACTTCCTTCAATACGCAACATTAACCTATTATCGTCAAGGGTAATGTCTGCATCTTCTTTTGTAATTTTAGCTTCATACTTATCTGTAATTCCAAGGAGATACGCACCTAACTTGGTTAATCTGACATATTTTAGCCCATCATATAGAGTCAGATACTTTTTATTTGGCACCTGATAAGATTGGTTTGAAGGGTAGTTGTATGCAATATCAACTATTCCAAAAGATGCCATTAAAAAGAGCATTCCTTTTATAAAAGGCATTGTTACAACATCTTGATATGTTAGGTTTTTTAAACTAATTTCATTATATCCTCTACTCGTTTTTTCATCACTTTGCATTTGTACAGATAATCTACTTAAATCATAACTTCTACGACCAACCATTTCAATATAGATGTCTCTGGATTTGGAATATTTCACTATGTTATCAATAGAAAGCCATTGCATTGTTGGAAATGTAGCTAATAAAATAGAGAATCCTTTTTTGACCTCATAATGTCTATCTGAATCATAGTTATAAGTATAAGAATACCCTTTGATATGACGCATTAATTTATGAAAAATATCAAAAACATTTATGAATCTGTCGTCAAAAAACTTTACAAATTGACTCTTTAAGAATTCAAGCCCATCTTTATCATCTACTTTATCACCTGTTTTATTATTTGATTTTAATAGATTCGTCATAAAGATATCTATAATAAACTCTGTTTTCATAAACTGAAGTTCTTTATGTAGTTGCTCAATTTTCTTTTCGCTATTTTGTTCGTAAAACTCATTTATGTGGCAGTAGTTTGCCATCTGCTGAATAGAAGTTTTAAGCACTTTCTCATTTTTACCAATTTTTACATAACCTTGCTGATAATAATTTTTAAGTAAGTCAATATTTCTTACAATATAATCTTCGCCATTATATATAAAATCTGTCTTATCAATTGACTTTATAGGGATTAACTCATAATCGGCTGGTTTAGGTAAATATGTTTTAAATACGCTCCTTAAATAATCATTCAAAAAAATAGTAACTTTATAATGATTTCTGCCTGAAAGGGAAGAATAGTATGAGTAATCAAACTCATAATTAAATAAAAGGTATGGTTTGCTAATAAGAGAGCGATTACTACTATAATATAGCTCATTATTAACAGCTATTTTAGAACCAAATTCATTAATAAATTTCTCTATTGGATATTTATCACCTTCCCAGACAAGTATATTTAATATCTTATATACATCTTCTGGTAAAATTGAGAGTAACTTTTCAAACAGCTTTGCATCTGAGCAGACAAGTGCAAAGTGGTTTGTCAATTCATTTTTTTTCAATTTTTTACCATTATTAATATCAACAACATCAAAAACTTTATTCAAATATTCAGAATAGATTTTTTGCAAAGTATCTGCATTATATAAGTTGTCAATAATGCGTTTTAATTCATCAAATTTACTCGTATCCACTTGAATATCCTCAATTAATTATTACCCAAGATAAACTCTACATCTTTTTCATCTAATGATTTGATTGAAGCACCATCACTTGAGATGAGAGTATTAAACAGTTCACTTTTTAGCCGCTGCAATTCAAGAATCTTCTCTTCTATGGTTCCACGAGTTATGAGCTTGTATGAAAAGACTGTTTTATCCTGACCAATTCTGTGTGCCCTATCAATAGCTTGGTTTTCAGCAGATTTGTTCCACCAAGGATCAAAAATAAAGACATAATCTGCAGCGGTTAAATTTAATCCAATACCACCAGTTTTGAGGGTCATCAAAAATACCTTGTAGGTATCATCATATTGAAATTTTTTAACCAACTCTTTTCTATCTCGTGTTGCACCTGTCATTAAAAGAAAATCAATGCCATTGCTCTCCAAATCTTGCCCAATAATATCTAACGCATTGAGATAATTTGCAAATACCAAAACCTTATGGTTGTTAGACACAATATCCAAAATATACTCAATAAGCACCTCTCTCTTTGGAGAAATAACTATGTTATCGCTTTTACTCTCTGGAATTGAGGCAAGTTGACGTAATTCACTAAGTGCCTGCAAAATTATAAATTGAGATTTTTGAATACCGTTTTCCATAATTTGTGATTTTACACTCTTATAGTAAAATGCCCGCCTATGCTCATAAAACTCTTTTTGCTCATCTGACATATCTACAAAAATAGTCTGCTCTATTTTATCAGGAAGCTCTTTTAGAACATCTTGCTTTAATCTTCTTAATATAAATGGATAAATCTTTTTTTTAAGCTCATTCAAAGCCTCTTTATCATCATTTTTTTGGATAGGTATTGCATAATTTTTATTGAACTCGTCAACTGAGCCAAGCATAGAAGGGGTTAAGAAACGAAATAGAGCGTATAGCTCTAAAAGATTATTTTCAACAGGTGTTCCGCTCAATGCAAGGCGATTTTTTGCCTTTAAAAGCATAGCAGATTTTGAAATCTGAGAGCTTAGGTTTTTGATATTTTGCGATTCATCTAAAATAACATAATTAAACTCTTGCTCTTTAAATGATTGAATGTCGTTTCTAAGGGTTGCATAGGTAGTTAATATTATATTGCTTTTTTGGGCTTCAGATATTTCCCGATTTGCACCATGATAGATATAAAAGGTCAATTGAGTCGCAAATTTTTTAATCTCACTCTCCCAGTTAAAAATAAGGCTCTTGGGCATAACAATTAAAGAAGATGTTTTCTCCTTAGGGTAGATTGAAGCAAGCAGAGAAATTGCCTGAATAGTTTTTCCAAGACCCATATCGTCAGCTAAACAGCCCCCAAGTGAGTGCTGCTGAAGATATTTAATCCATTGGTATCCTTGTTCTTGATAGGTTCTAAGCGGAGAGGTAAGTTTAGGGATAGGCTGGTGCATATTTGCTAAATTGTTAAAACCCATAAACACCTCTTTTGATCGCTTAAAAGAGTCTTGATTGGCAATATTTTCATCAATCAAATCTTCAATAATTGGCAAATCAAAAAAGGATAATTTTACCTTTTCGTCTCTCTTTTTAAAGATACGTTTAAGTTTATTGATATAATCTTTATTTATAATAGCGTGAGTGCCATCATTAAGTGAGATATAAGATTTTTTCTGATACTCATTTAAAGCATCAAATAGCGATATTAGTTCGCCTTCAATCTCTAAATGTGCATCACCTTCAAGAAAATCAATGCCATAAGATAGATTAAGTTTGAGTTTAGGAGTTGCTGATTTGACTTTATACGATTTTAACTTTTCAGCACCTAAAATTGGATAATGTGAAATCAGATTAGGAAGCTCTTGATGTATAAAAGATTGAGCCAAATCAGATTCAATAATAAATAGGTTATCATCTAAAAAAAAGTTACTATCTTGTTTTATAGATTTTTTATGTTTTTTTAAGAGCGAATTTATTTCGCCAAAGCATGAATATACATCCTCATGAAGCAGATCACTTACCACAATTTTTTTCTCAAGATCATTTATCGAGGCTATTTTGTTAATCTCATAGTTATCAAAAAAGTCTGTATCAAATCCTTGTAATGATGTTGAGACCATAAGATATAGAGTGTTATTAGGATCAACTTTTTCAAAAATAAGGCTTGCAACTGCCTTTTTGGGATTTCCCTCTACAGATTTAAAATTTCCATATTTTATAGAGACATTTTGAAAATATGATAAAAATAGCGAAAGATATGACTCCAACTTTTGATGGCTAAATGATGTTTCAAATAGTTTAAGTTCGTTAAAGTGTTCTCCAACTGGTTTGACAGGATAGATCGACCCATCAGCCAATATGTTGTTTTCATTGAGAAAGAAGAAGTTATCAACCTCTCTGCCTTGATGTGAAACAAAAATCTTTGTATGCAATTCATTTTTAGAATTTTTATTTGGCGTATTTTTACTGTTTTTAGCAGGCTTTTTCTTATCCTCTTCAACCATAAGATAGATTTTGGCTTGACTATCTACAAATTTTATTGGTTTAAGTTCAGAATCAACAAAATTATCACAATGTTTTAAAATCCATAGCAGATGGTTATTTTCAGACAAATATACCTTGTTATCAGGATTATCCCAATTTACCTGAAAACTATTTTTCTGCTTTATCCTATCAATAGAACTTAAAATTTCTCTTGTATGACCGCTATAATATTCATAACTTACTTGAACCTCTTTATTGCTGCTATCAACTGTTTGAATATAAGCCCCTATGTCATCAAAATTTAATTGAAAATATATTAATGGAACAACTTTTTGTCTTTCAATAACTCTTTTTCTTTTTTTTAGTTTAAAGAAAATATCATTTATATCTGTTTTCATGGGTATCTTTATTTCCTTAAAACTATACTTTAATATCTTAAACAGGCATCTTCAACAGTGGCATAAAGTCTAACCATACGGCTTAGACCCACAATATCAAAGACCCGCTTAAAGTTGTCCGATAGACCAGCCATAACAATCTCAATCCCATCTTTTTCGCTATCAAGAACAAGCTGAGTTAAAATAGCAATTCCTGCACCATTTACAGATGTGCTTGGATCAAATTGGAGCACAACTCGTTTTACGCTGTTTTGTATAGCTTGATTATAGGCATCTTTCAAATATTGATCATTTTGGCTGCTCACGTTGCCTTGAACTCTGATAATAAGATTATTGCCCTCCATTTTGGTCTCAACATCTTTTTGGTGGCTACGGGCAATTTTAAGACGCTCACGAGCACGAGCCAATCCATGCTCCAAACTTTGACGCTGAATCGGTTTATTTATAAAATCAGCAGCATCAAGATTAAGTGCCTGAATTGCCAAATCCATATCTCCATGACCAGTTATAACAATAACCTCTGTTGCTGGGGCACGCTTTTTTATCTCTTTTAATACCTCAATTCCGTCCATGCCGGGCATCTTTATATCAGTTAGGACAATTGATGGCTTTTCCCGATCAAAAAGCTCAAGCCCCTCTTCGCCAGACTCTGCTGTGTGAATATCAAAACCGTAAATATCAAGAAATAGTCTGAACATTTTTAGCGTTGTCTTTTCATCATCAATAACTAAAATCTTCTCTTGTTTAATATTTTCTATATCTTTTTTATCTGCGTTATCTGCCATTTTTGACATGCCTCATCTTTTTGTATTTACTAAACTGCTGGAAATGTAAGTAAGAATGTTGTCCCCTCTGATGGTTTACTCTCAATCGTGATTGTTCCGCCGTAATCGCGAACAATTCCATAAGTTATGGCTAAACCTAAACCCATACCCTTACCAGTCTGTTTTGTTGTAAAAAAGGGTTCAAAAATTTTATTGCGAACATCTCCTGGAATCCCAATTCCGTTATCTGTAACAGTAACAACCACTTTTTTGTTATCTGAATATGTGCGAACAAGAATATCACCGTAAAGCTCTGGTTCAATATCCATCTTCTCTTGGATAGCATCTCTTGCATTATTTAGAAGATTAAAAAAAACCTGCTGAAGTCTATTGTTATGTCCTTTGACCTGCGGAAGATCATCGGCAAGATCAAGGCGAATCGAAATTCTTTGAATTGAAAATTGGCGACCAATGATAGATAAAACCCCCTGAATTGGCTCTTTAAGGTTGACCCTCTCCATAGTAAGAGCAGATTTTCTGCCAAAAGCTCGCAAATTGTTGATAATCTCAGTAGCTCTATCAACCTGCTCACTAATCTCTGTTGCCATATCCCTAATTTGTGCCTCTGTGATCTCAATATTTTGATCCAAAAGCAGATTAAGATACTCGCTACCCATCTTGATTGTGTTGAGTGGCTGATTTATCTCATGTGCAATTCCAGCACTCATCTCTCCAAGTGTTTTCATCTTTGCTGCTTGAACCAGTTGAGCATCTTTTTCCATCATCTCTGTAATATCAGTTACAGCAACAACAATTGCCTGAGTCCCTCCATAACTGATTGGGCAGGCGTGCATATTTACATAAAATGGGTAACCACCATTTTTTAGATGTAAAATTTTAGGATAATAGACATAATCTCGTGAGTTATCTAAGCGAACAATGCCCTCTTTTTGGTTAATATCTTCTAAATTATTATCTGAACTATTATTAGTAGATTTATCAAGAGAGATGAGACACTCTTTAATATGATCTTGTCCAAGTCTTTCAAATGGCATACCAAAAAGCTCCTCAAGAGGATAGCCGTAAAGCTCACCAGCACGGGGATTTGCATCTAAAATTGTCTCACTATTGCACGCTACAACAAAAATTGGATTTGGGGCAGAATCAAAAAGCGAGCGATATTTTAATTCAGACTCCTGAAGCCGTTTGCGATAAAGCCTTATTGACCAAACCATGTTAAGAAAAGAGTCTGCCAACTGCGTAACCTCATCTCTCCCATGACTTTTTCTGTAAAATACACAGGTAGAACATAACTGCTCACTCCTATTTTCAGCATTTCTAAAGCGGTTGCTTTGCTGATCAAAGTGCCAACATGGCATGTTTGTATCTTTATAGGCTGGACAGTTGTTCATACCCCATACCAAATTTCCTTGTGGATCAAAACTGTTGCCCTCAACATCTAAGCTAAAATCAAAATTGCCTCGACTTAGCTCATCTGAAATTCTGGTCAAACGTGTTATGGGCATTGTAATATGGTGCGAAATAAGGTGGCTTACGTAGAATATAATTATGATTACAGCAGAGATAAACCCTAAAAACATAAACCGAAGCCTTGCAACCAAATTGTCAATGTGCTCTTTGCTCAAACCAACATGGACAGTGCCAATTCTGTATAAACCCTCACTCATAGGAACAGCAATATCATAAGATGTGTCTAATCCATGCTCAATAAGCCTTACGCTGTGAAGAGCATTATCTGGCATGGGGTTGGCTCTGCTAAACTGCAGCGGAAACGGAAATGTGAATGTGTGGGCTATAACCTCGCCTGATCTGTCCAACACATAGATATAGTTTATCATGTGCTGCCGCTCTCTTAGTCTTGCCTCATCAAAAATAAGGCTTAGTAACTCTGGATCATTTTTTTCAATTACAAATCCAGTGCTCCTCTCAGCAATTGAGTGGGCAACAGCAATGCCTCTAAGCTCAAGTTCTTTGGTTAATCCAGAGATGAGAATCCATCTGGCAAGCAGTGCTATTGTTGCACTGATTATAAGGATAACAACCAAAATAGTAACATATATCTGATTTTTTAAAGAGAGCTGTTCGTAATATCGTATCAATGGATTTCCTCCACTTTACCGCTTTTTAGCCCTTTCCAGTCTGCAAGTAGGTTAAATCTTCCATCTTGCAGCCTTGTAAAATATACAGTATCCATACCTTGATGGTCAGTAGGGCTAAAGGAGAGCTTAACATCTGGACCTAAAGAGAAATCATTCATAGAGTCTATTGCCTGTAAAAAAGATTGGCGTGTTAGCTCTTTTCCAGCTCTATTTAAACCTTCAACTAAAACTTTAGCATTTATATACCCCTCAAACCCCACAAAGTTTGGCTCTTCACCCGGATAGTAGTGCTCAAGAAGCTGTGCAAACTCAGCAGCACTTGGAGCGATGCTTCCATCAGATGTTCTTGGAGGCGGTACAACCTGAGACATTATAATATTAACAAATGGGTTATCTTGAATAAATTGATCTTTAAGGTTTCTTGATAACTCTTTTGCCCCAACAAACGATACCATATAAAAAATAGGTGAAAAATTGTTTTGCAAAGATTTTCTTATAAAATTGGCACAAGGATCAGATGTTCCGACCATAAAGACTGCCTGAGCATCTGACTCCATAATCTTCTCAAGCCCCTCTTTAATGTCATGTGTTCCACGAACATAACTTCCGCGTGCAACTGGCTCAAGGTTATATTTTTTTAGTGCAAGCTCAGTTCCAGTAAGACCATCAAACCCAAAGGCATCATACTGATAAAATACCGCGATACGGCTAAGCCCCAACTCTTGAACTAAATGGTTTACTGCTGCATCTGTCTCCTGATAGTATGATGCCCTTACATTGATTACATAAGGCAGAAATGGTTCTCTAAGAGCATTTGCACCAGTAAACATGCCAAGCAGAGGGATTTGAGCCTCCTCAACCAGCGTAAGGATTTTAACAGTTGTAGGGGTGCCAACATAACAAAAAAGTCCGAAAACTTGATCTTCAATAATAAATCGCTGAGTATTTGCAAGGCATTTTGGGGGATCATAGCTGTCATCAAGTGTTATCAGGCGAATATTACGACCATGCACCCCACCATTTTTATTCACATGGTTTAGATAGCACATAGCCCCTTTTAGAGTCTCTTGACCAAGATAACCAGCATGTCCCTGAAGTGCTAAAGATGAGCCAAATACAACCTCTTTATCGCTAATATTTAGCTTAAATTGAGGTATAGGAACTTGAATTTTATCATCTTGGCAGCTCAACACGCTACTGAGTGCAACCACTATAATTAATGTGAGCAAAGATATTGATAGAGTTTTAATATTCATAGCTTTTAAGCTCTTTTTTGCCTTACCTCTCCAAGAACAGACATAGAGGTTGCAACTAAAGATGATATATCCGCAAGGTTAGCAGGGATAATCATGGTGTTGTTCTCTTTTGCAAGTCTATCAAAAGCCTCTATATATTTTTCTGCTACCCTTAAATTTGCAGCTGTCTCTCCTCCTGCAACTCGAAGAGCCTCAGCAACTCTTTTTATACCCTCTGCTGTTGCAGATGCTACAAGCTCAATCTCTTGTGCATAACCCTCTGCCTCATTAATCCGTTTTTGCTTTTCACCCTCTGATACCTCAATTGCTTCACGTTTTAGCCCCTCTGCACGGTTGATCATAGATTGTCTATCCCCTTCAGATGTTGCAATTGCTGCACGTTTTTCACGCTCTGCCCGCATCTGTTTCTCCATTGCGTCCATTACACTTTTTGGCGGAGTTATATCTTTTATCTCATAACGTAACACCTTAACCCCCCAATTTTCTGCTGCCTCATCTATTGCAGAGACAACCTGCTGGTTTAAGGTCTCTCGCTCTTCAAAGGTTCTATCAAGCTCAATACGCCCGATTACAGAGCGAAGCGATGTTTGGGCAAGCTGTGCTGCTGCCCTTTTATAGTCATCTATGCCGTAAGCAGAGAGCTTGCTGTCAATAACTTGAATGTAGAGCACCCCATCAACTGCTACAGAGACATTATCTTTTGTGATACACTCTTGAGATGCAATATCAAGAACCTCCTCTTTTAATGAGCGTTTGTAGGCAACCTTGTCAAAAAATGGTATTAATATATGAAAACCAGCACCTAACGAATTACTGTATCTGCCAAGTCGTTCAATAATAAACTCTGATCTTTGAGGCACAATAACAGCAGTTTTAAGCAGCAGCACAATAACCACTACCGATAAGACACCAACTACAATTAATGATTCACTCATCTTTTGCTCTCCCATTATTAAAGATTAAAATTGCAATAGAGCTATCACAATAGAGTCGATTTTACCTTAAATGTAAGACCATTATCGCTAACCTGATTCTCTATTGTAACAGATGCCCCCTCTTCAACTATCTCATCTGATACTGCACGCCAAAAACTACCCATAAACTTTATCTCACCCGCAATTTCAGGTGTTATTTTCTTTGTAACCACAGCTCGCTTACCAATTTTTGAATTGCTATAATCATCATCTATATTGTCGATAACCTTTCCTTTAAAAATTTTCAAGCTGTATTTCCTTAATGTAAATAGAAGTAGGAGTGATGAGAAAAGAAATATTAATGTCTGCCCTGTTAAACTTATATCAAATAGCCATGCAAATATTGATGCTACAAAGCTACCACCTGCAAAAAAGATCACAATAAATCCGGGAAGCATCAGCTCTGCTACCACAAAAATAACCCCTACAAAAAACCATATTAGCGATGTTGAAATCTCCATGGGTAATCTCCTTTTCTTTTAAATCAGCCTTTTGCTGTTGTTGACATATATACTCGTAATAGGGTATTGCAATATATGTTTTTTGTCTGATATTATAAAGTTTAATTGAAAATATATAAATATCAGATGGTAATTAAAAAATTATATTAAACATAAAAGATAGTTAGGAGGTTACTAAAAAAAGATGCAATGGGTAAAGGTTAAAATATTAAATAGGGATTATGTTAATGGGTATGGTCTAACAAATAGGTTATTTGTAATTAAGGTTATGTTGATTTTATTTGCCTTTTTGACTCTCTCTTTTGGAGTCGGACTATGTGAGGAGAGGCTCTCAGTTAAGGCAAAACTTGCTAATGTCCGATCCTCCCCTAAAGTTGATTCTGAAGTTCTCTGGAAGATTGAGATGTATTATCCTATTATTGTGGTGGAAAAAAAAGATGGCTGGGTAAAATTTAAGGATTTTGAGAACGATATTGGCTGGATACACGGCACTCTTGTTGATAAAATCCCGTCAGTTATAACTACTAAAGATAAATGCAATGTCAGAAAAGGACCGGGTCAAAATGAACCCCTTGCCTTTACTGTAGAGCGAGGGGTACCCTTCAAAGTTTTAGAGAGAAAAGATGATTGGGTTAAAGTGCAACATGCAGACGGCGACATAGGTTGGATTTTTAAATCGCTTCTCTGGTAATTTTTATATTTATCTATTTTTTTTGAAGTTAATGCGTAAAGAAATTTTAAAAAGAGGCTATGAAATATTATGTCAGATAGAGTATCAAATGCACGTAAAAAGGAGTTAGAGCAGCCTGATCCATTTCTTGAGTCAATGTATAGAACTCTTGAAACTACAAAAAAAATTAAAAAGCAGTTGGCTATTGTAGGGATAATAGTTACCTCGATTATAGCCATTGTATCTATAACATTTTACACCATAAACTCTGCAGAGAGTAAAGCATCTATAATACTTGCTGATGCAATGAAGATATACAGCGAGCATCAAGATATGCCAATTAAAGGTTATGAAGCTACTAAAGGGCAGTTTGAGACGCTACTTAATGATTATCCAAACACATCGGCAGGAGAAATTGGCAGGTTAAAATTTGCTGATATATGTTACGCGGCAGAGCAATATGATGTAGCGTATAAAAATTATACATCTGCTTTAGATGATTTTAAAAATGATCCTATTATTAAAAATATCATCTTATCATCTTTGGGTTACACCTCTGAGGCTCTAAATAGGCAAGAAGAGGCTCAAAAGCACTTTAAAGCCATCGCTGACGGCAGCACTAAATTTATGAAAGATGATGCCCTATTTAATCTTGGCATGGTTGCAATTGCAAATGGAGATAACAAGAGCGGGGTTGAGATGCTCAAAACACTATCCTCTGAGTATGGAAGCTCTGTCTATAAGATTATGGCAGATGATATTATTGCCCGAAACTGATAATGCAATATTAAATTTTGAAGAATAAAAAAACGGCGATTTTAAGAACCCATTTTCTTAAAATCGCCGTTTTTTATAAAAGGAGGAAAAAGATGAAAACTTACTTGATTTTAGTGTTTGAATATTATTGATGCAAATGCCTTGCCAACCTCAAGTTTTATTTTAAATAATTTTGAAATCTTTGATTTTATCTTAAAATATTCAATCTAAAGCCTTCTATAGAACGGTTGTTTGTGTTGGACTATTGGCGAGCATGTCTATTTAATGGCAGTAAAATTTGGTACAGTTTCATGGAAGGCTTTAAATTTGCGGGCTTAGAAGTTCAAAATTTTGAATTTTGCTTTAGCAAGACTCTTTAAACCAATCTATCTCTTTAATGATAACTTACTGAAATAAATAGATTTTTGCATCTATAATTTCATAGTTCAAAATTTTGAACTATGAAATTTTGTCTGTTTACAATTTTGAACTATAAAACATTACGACAAGCCAAATGCAAGATCAGCTATCCATGGTTGAAGAAATTTTAACTCATTTTCTCTTGCATCTCTCCAAACTGATGAAAATAGCCTCTTGTCTGATAGGTGCGAAGTGCTTCGAATATTGGCTATTATAATATTGCAATTGCTGCCATGTTGTGTAACTGTATTATTTGTGCTATTATTAGCGATTATCTCTGCCCACAATGTCTTTTCAATATCAAGATCAAACTCCTCTGATATAACCTGTGCAAAGTTGTGGATATAGTTTTTAAGTGATGTCCCCTTACCCCTGTTTTTTAAAATAACAGCGTAAGATTTAAGATAGATAACTTTAGGATTATCAGATGAGAGATCAACAATTCGCATACGATAAGAGCCGGGCCACCAACATATTGGCTGCTTACCCTCCATGCTTGTTCCGTCCCACTCATAGATTCCATCGTATAATATCATAACCAACTCCTGCAATTTATCCCCACAAAAAATCGCCCTTAAAATTTCTTAGAATTATATTTTTAAAGTTTAATTTAAATTGAAATTTAATAACATATCAATATATAACGGTAAAGCTCATATAAAAATAATAAGTTGAAAAAAGGAGTAACTATTGACTGACACCAGAACATCAAAAAGGGTAAATGAGCCGATGCCCCAAAATATACCAAAAGAGGAGATACTAAAGGTCTCATCATTAACCAAAATGTTTGGCGGAATTAAGGCACAAGATAATATCTCTTTTTCAATTGAAAAGGGTATTGTGTGCGGATTAATAGGACCAAACGGTGCTGGAAAAACTACGCTATTTAATATGATAACTGGTATCTATCCGCCAGATGAGGGGGAGATTCTATTTTTAGGCAAAAGCACAAAAAATATACCAGTGCATAAGTTGGTAAAGGCTGGAATTGCAAGAACCTTTCAGCATGTTGAGCTTTTTTCAAGTATGACTTTGCTTGAAAATGTGCTTGTTGGTATGCACGTTAGAACCAAAAGTGGATTTTGGGGTGCTATCACTAAATTGCCTTGGGTGGAAAAAGAGGAGGAGCTTGCAAGGCAGAGGGCAAAGTCTCTTTTGGAGTTTACAGGGCTTGATGACTACACGAATAGACCAGCAGGAGAGTTGCCAGTTGGCAGACAGAAGATGGCTGAAATTGCAAGGGCATTGGCATCAGAGCCAACCCTTCTTCTGCTTGATGAACCAGCAGCAGGGCTAAACGCTGTTGAGACAGAGGCATTAGGAGAGCTTATTGCAAAGGTAAAGCAAAGAGGTGTTACAATGATGCTTGTAGAGCATGATATGAGCCTTGCAATGGGAATTTCAGATAAAATTATTGTTCTTGATAGAGGCAAAAAACTTGCTGAAGGTACCCCTCGTGAGATTCAAAATAATCAAGATGTTATGGAAGCATATCTTGGGACAGGGTGATTTGAACTTATGCTTAGAATAAAAAATTTAAGATGCAGTTACGGCAGCATTATGGCTGTTCAAGGTGTTAGTCTATCAGTTAGGCAGGGGGAGCTTATCTCAATAATTGGGGCAAATGGCTCTGGCAAAAGCACGCTTCTTCTTGCCATATCTGGACTTTTAACAACATGGGACGGTGAGATTATCTTTCAAGATCAAAGTTTAAAGGGAATGTCGCCTCCTCAAATTGTTAAGCAAGGTATAAGCATGGTACCTGAAGGCAGGCAGATTTTCTCCCCTTTAAGCGTCATAGATAATCTAAAGATGGGGGCATACACCATCTATCGAAAGGGGCTAAAAGATCAGGTTCAAAATGATCTTGATATGATAATGGATATGTTTCCCATTTTAAAGGAGAGGGCAACCCAGCTTGCTGGTACACTTTCAGGTGGGGAGCAGCAGATGCTTGCAATTGGCAGAGCTTTGATGGCTCGTCCTCGCCTTTTAGTTTTAGATGAGCCATCAATGGGGCTTGCACCAAAAATTGTTGAGATGATATTTGAGACTATTCAAACCCTTAGGCAAGATGGTGTAACTATCTTACTTGTTGAGCAAAATGCACGAGCTGCCCTTAAAATTGCCGATAGAGCTTATGTGCTTGAGACTGGTAAGATGGTTCTTCAAGGTAGTGCTGAGGAGCTTTTAGTTGATGATGATGTAAAAAGGGCGTATCTTGGCAGGGATTACAAAAACTTTTATGATGGCAGAGAGTAACTATTTTAAAAATAGTTAAGGAGAAGACTTTAAGATGCAGCCACTAAATTTAACAATTGAAGATAAAAATCAGCTTAAACTTGAGCGACTTCAGAGCACTTTAAATCGTGCTTACAAAAATGTCCCTTTTCACCGTAACAGATTTATTGAGAGCAATCTAATGCCTGAAAACCTACTATCGTTAGACCAGATAGAGAGGCTGCCATTGATGGATCGCTCTCATCTTGGCATACACTACCCGTACGGTCTTTTTGCTGTTCCTCTTCGTGATATTGTAAGAATCCACACAGCACCTGGCACTGGCACAAATCCATCAATTAGCGGATACACAAAGGCTGATCTTATTATTTGGCAGAAGTTGGTAGCAAGGAGTCTTGAGGCTGCTGGTGTAACATCAATGGATATTCTGCAGATTAATCTTCCTCCTGCACTTGCAAACTGGGGACGTGATTACAAAGATGGGGCTGAAAATGTTGGTGCAAGTGTAATCCCAAACTCTTTGCTTTCACTTGAAAAGACGCTGATGGTGCTCAGAGATTATAAAACAACAACTTTGGTTACAACACTGGTATTTGCAGAACAGCTTATGGAGTGTATGTTTAAAAGTGAACGTAACCCAAATGAGTTTAACCTCAAAAGGGTAATTCTTGTTGGAGAGCCTGTTAGCTTAGATCAGATCAAAAATCTGCAAGAGCATCTGCACATTGACGTTTGGCTAAATTATGGTCTAAGTGAGATTCCAGGTCCAGCCATAGGGTTTGAGTGTCTTCACCACTGCGGTATGCACATAAACGATGATCATATTTTGCCTGAAATTATCGATCCTGTTACAAAAAAAAGGGTGGAGCTTGGGAAAGCTGGAGAGCTTGTTCTAACAACTCTATCTGCAAGGGCTTTTCCTTTAATACGTTTTAGAACTGGAGATATGGCAAGATTTTTAAAAGAGCCGTGCAAGTGCGGCTCCTCTTTGATCTCTATGGAGTGGCTGCCAGAAAGGGCAGATAATATGATGATAATATCTGGAATTAAAATATCTCGTGAGCAGGTCAAACTCTATCTTAAAGATGCGCTTGGAGTTAGTGAGCCTTTATGCCAGATGGAGAAGATTCGGCATGGTGGAAATGAGATTTTAGCCATTGCTTTAGTTATTGATGACTCTCTTTTTTCTGATGAGATAAAAAATTTAGAAAAACTTATGATAAACACATCAGAAAAATTGGCAGAGCTTATAGGCGTGCCAGTTAAGATAACCTTAACTGAACAGCACCTATAATATTTAGTAGAACTAATGGGTTTGAAAAAAAGCATAAACAATGTCATTAAAAAAGAATACAAACTGCTATCAGCTAATCTCACAAGCGATCTTCGAGGCTAACCACCCAAAGACTCCTGATGAGAGGCTTTTTCAACCAACAAGCGTAATTGCCCTGTTTACCAAAATAAAAGAGGAGATAACTCTGATTTTGATTCAAAAGGCTGATATAGAAGGTTATCCATGGAGAAATCAGATGGCATTTCCTGGTGGCAATTGCGATCCCGAAGATATAAGCCGCGAGGCAACTGCCCTCAGAGAGCTTAAAGAGGAGATGGGAATCTTGCCAGAAGATGTTAAAGTTATTGGCTCAATAGGGCATTTTCAGACCATTAAAAATAAAGATATAGAGGCATTTGTCGGTATGTTGGACAATCAGGGTTATGACTCTTTTGATCCTTCAAAGATAATATTTGACACAGCAGAGATTTCAAGGGTTTTTGCAATACCTCTTAGACACCTTATAGATGTTCATAAAAAGAGAAATTTTACAGGCAGATTTCCAGCTCTGGACGAGCTTATATACAGCTATGAAGATGTTGTTATATGGGGAGTTACAGCCAAAATTATCCACCACCTTATTGAGACGCTGATTCCCAAAATTGAACAATCGTGCACCATTTTAAACCCTTAAATTTAAATAAGGAGAATCCTAATGAAAGCTAAAAGATTATGCTCTATATTTGTTATTGCTGCCCTGATTATCTTTAGGGCATTTTTATCAGCAGAGGCTCGCCCTTTAGAGCCAAATCAGCAGACAGTTCCATTGAGTCAGATGAACGCAGAGTCTCTTATTTTGACAATTAATCCTAACGAAGCCTTTACAGTTAGCCCGACTCTTAGCATTCCAAAAGAGGATCAAGGCTCAGTAGTCAAACTCTTTGCAATTGCCCTTCACAGTGATTGGGCTTTATTGATGGACCAGTTAGGTTGGAAGCCATACAGTGGAGAGATTACAATGTTTGGAAATGTTACATTGAGCGAAACATTGCAGCCATTTACACTTGATGGGGGTAAACTTATCAAAAATTTAGGTGAGAGCATTGATATTTTCTATGGTTATGAACTTGCACAATCGAGTTTTTTTGGTAATGCTATCCATTTTCAGAGGGCAGAAGGAGGCGATGTATCTATTTCTGAGTATTGCATAGAGCATGATATTTTCAAGATAAATCAGGAGTCTGTTGATCTTTTAACTCTTAGTGCTGATGATCTTTTATTGGTACCGCTATCTGATAACTGCGGCTCTGTATCTCCATCAATCAAGGTTCTTGATGTTGATGTGGGCAAAGTTGCTCAAGTTTTTGCAGCCATTTTGGTAGAGGATTATATTATCGTAAAAACCCCTTCTGGCTGGGATTTTTATAATTACGATAAAGAGTTTCTGCCATTTCACATAACCACCTTAGATAAAGAGCTTACAGGGTTTGAACTACCAGTTCCTGCTGACTATTATGGTGAGGTCTTCTACTACTACGCCTATTTTATAACCAGAAAAGATATGCGGGGTAATGCTATGAGGGTTAATGTTGCTATTGAGTAATCCTATATATTTTGAATGGTGATAATATTGCAGAATAAAAAAGGACTTGGGAGTAATTCCCTAAGTCCTTGATTTTATGTGCTTAGGCTGCTGTGAAACACCATTGCCAGCTAAAAGAACTGTTTTTACTCCATTTTTTATAAAATAGTTCATATAGTCAAATATAAGCAAATCTTGCATAATATCTTTTACATAACGCTCTTTTTTTTATAAGAGCACCCCCAAAGTTTGGTAGAAGCAGGGTAGTTTACAAGTTTTTCATTCCATTCTTTAGGATTGTTAGAATTTGTGGGTATTTCATCATTAATATTTGATTCCATGTGGTTCTGTTCCATTGCTTTTCCATGTTAAAATCCGTGGTTGAAATTATAATAACTTACTTAGGACTAAAATCTTTTCCTTCATAGATACGTAGAGGATTACCTCGTTCCAGTTCGTTATGATGACTCCAGCGTTCCTGCTGGTGCTTCAGTTTCATGCCGTCTTTCTCTTGTTTTAGTTTTTCGTAAAGTCTGCTTAAAGCTAATTTCCGATTAAGATGCTGAGACCTCTCCTCTTTAGCAACAGCAGCCAGTCCTGTTGGTATATGTGTTACCCTGACAGCAGATTCTGTTTTATTGACATGCTGTCCACCTGCTCCTGAAGATTTCATACATTCAACTTTGACTTCACCTGATTTTAGCTCTTTCTCCTCAGGAGGATTCAGGGAATCTACCCCTATAAACCAGTTCTTTCTTTTATGGTTTGGACGGAACATACTTTTTCCAATCCACAAAATTGTTCCTTCCCAACTGGAGATAAATCGTTGAATATCCTCTCCTTCAACAGCAATTAAAGCTGACCTGAAACTGTCGGGGGTGTCAGATGGAATTGTCTCCAGTATATGTGCTTTACAGTCCTTTAATAATGCTTCATTTATTATCTGTTTTACTACTTGGCAACAAACCCAGCAGCACTCGCCAGGTCCTCGTCCAGATGTTATTACCGCTTGAATAACTGACTTTAAAAACACC
>JADFZO010000020.1 GCA_015232465.1 Desulfamplus sp. | reverse complement strand
AAATTTCAAAGAGCATTAAAAAAATCATATGCAAAAACCTAACCGGACACTACTGATTATTTCCCATTGCTTGTCTGGTAAACCCGTAATATATTTAGTTGATTTTAATGTTTTTAACTTGTCATTATTTATAGGATTATTGTTACATATAACTTTACAACAGACTCAAATATAAGGAGATTTATAAAAAATGGACTTTTTGCAGGATCATTCATTGGAGTATCTTGAGATGGCTTTAAGTTATGATAAAATGGAGCGGATTGAAAATCCTGATGGCTATGGAACTCGAACAGGAGAGTGCGGCGATACTGTGGAGTTTTTTATCATGAAAAAAGATGGGTTTATTGATCATATCTCATACTATATTGATGGGTGCAAAAATACAAATGCCTGTGCAAATACAGTTGTAAAGATGGCTCAAAACAAAAAGATAGATGAGATGTGGGATAAGATTACGCCAGAGGTTATTGCATCATACCTAAAAACTCTGCCAGCAGATGAGATTCACTGTGCAGAGCTTGCGGCTGGTGCATTTTATTTGGCTCTAAAGAGTTTGGATAAATAGAAGATAACAAATAGATTGTTATTATAATGAAGTTTTGATAGATAGTGCGGGGCGTAAAAAATGGGTTATCCCTAAGTTTTTAAATGGTTACGCAAAATTTTATAATAATTAATTAGGAGATTGTAATTTAAGATGATTGGTAGATTAAAAAGTGTCATTGCACTGCTTATTGCATCAGGGTTGATTCTATGTGCAAGTAGTCAAGTTTTTGCATCAGACACAGGAGAAAAATCAGTGGCAAAAGAGAACAAACAAACAGCAGCAACTACTACTAAAACAGAGGCAGCAGCAGTTGACACAAAAAAGGTAAGTTACGCTATTGGTCAAAATATTGGTCAAAATATTAAAAAAGATTTTGATGTAGATGTTGAAGCTCTTTGCAAGGGGCTAAAAGATAGCCAAGAGGGAAAAAATGATATGACTGAAGAGGAGATGCAAAAGACAATGGCATCTTTTCAAAATCAGATGAGAGAAAAGCAGATGGCAGAGATGGCAAAAGCTGCCCAAGCCAACAAAGCTGCTGGTGAGGCATTTTTAAAAGAGAACAAAACTAAAGAGGGCATTGTTACACTCCAAAGTGGTTTGCAATACAAAATAATAACTAACGGCACAGGAGCAAAGCCAACTGCTGACCAAAAGGTAAAATGCCACTACAAAGGGACAACTATTGATGGCAAGGAGTTTGACTCATCATATAAAAGAGGTGAGCCAGCAACCTTTCAGGTGGGCGGTGTTATCAAAGGCTGGACAGAGGCTCTTTTGATGATGCCAGTTGGATCAAAGTGGATGCTCTACATTCCATCTGATCTTGCATACGGAGATAGAGGAGCAGGCGGTGCAATTGCCCCTGGATCTACCCTAATTTTTGAAGTTGAACTTATTGGAATTGAATAGAAGATTGTTTTGTAATGGGGTGTGAAATAGATCAAAATAGATCAAATTTGCACCCCAAATATTTTTGCTATATTTTTGCTCAAGGCTATTTTATAGCCCTAAATGGATTTTTAATAAGGTTAGAGTTTAGATACTTTGGGTCATCGGTAACCTCTTTGCCTAACCAAGCTGGTTTTATAAACTCTTGATCTTCTGATTTAAGTTCAATCTCTGCAAGAACAAGCCCTAAGTTTTCACCCTCAAATATGTCAATAGACCACTCAAACCCCATGAAATCTAAGGTGTAACGCACCTTTTCAATGATAGGCTTTTCGCACAATTTGAGCATCTCAAGAGCATCATCAAGAGGAATTTTATACTCAAACTCCAACCTTGATAGACTTTGTATTTTTTGCCTATCTATTGAATTATCTATTTCATGATCTATTGCAGTTGATGCCTTTACAGTAAGAAACCCTTGAGTATCAGCAACTCTTATCCTGACAACTGATTTATTGCTATTTTGCAAATACCCCTGTTTTATCTGAATCCCTTTTAAATCAGAGGTTAGCCACTCGTTGTTTAACACTAAAAATTTACGCTCTATCTCAATGCCCATTTTAATTCTTTTTACCTTTTGATATTTTTAAAATTTAATTTGTCTTCTATTTTTAAGTTTTTTTATAAATTTTTTCTATCATAATTTTATATATTTTGATATGTGTTTGTTTAACAAAAAGCTCAAATTTCAAAACAGACTTTAATATTTAAATGGGTTAAAAAAATGGGAACTGATAGAGATAGTGTTAAAAAAAGCATTTTAAGAGTTTGGATAATTTGGGGAGCTATGTTCTTCTCTCTATTTATTTATGTTGCTCTCTGCCATATACTTGCCCCATCACTAAAGCCAATAGTTAATAGTACAAATTTTCCTATTGATACGCTAAAAAATAGCCTATTTGTTGCTTCAATAGCTGCTTTTTTCTTTAGCATCTATATCCGAAAATTTATTTTAAACCCTGAATCAAAGCTCACCAGATTTAACCAGATCGCTTCTCAAACAAACATAGACCCAGCTATTTTGAGATACCAAACTGCTGTAATCATATCGGTTGCAATTTCAGAGAGCATTGGAATTTTTGGTCTTGTTATCTTTTTTCTAAGCAAAGATATTAACACACTCTACATCTTTATTGGAATGTCAGCAGCAGCTATGATTTACAATATTCCAAAACGTAGCGAGATTGAGCAAAATAGGTAGCAAATTTTAATATAATATCCCCTATTTAACAGATTTTGTAGGTATTTTTCCCTACAAGTATGTAGTAAAAATACCTACAAACTTAGCCCTCCAAATCCTACATAAAAAATCAGTTTTTAACCGATTGCACAAACCTCTACACTCTAATAAATCCATCAAGTAAGTTATTTCCATATTTAAGAATAATTTGCACCCCTTTTACCGCTTTGAACTTTCTCGTTATAATGATACTTTAGAATTTTGGTTTTAGTAGTATTTGGTTTACTACACTGTATCTTAAGAATAACGTATAAATAATTATATAGAGGAGAGACCATGAAGATAGATATTGAAGCCTATAAACCCACTAACAATATAAGAGTTGTAACTGCAACATCGCTTTTTGATGGACATGATGCCTCAATCAACATAATGCGAAGAATCTTACAAGACACTGGGGTTGAGGTTATCCACCTTGCCCACAACAGGTCTGTTCAGGAGTTTGTTGATGCTGCTGTTGCTGAAGATGTTCAAGGAGTTGCCATGTCAAGCTATCAGGGCGGACACATGGAGGCTTTTAAATATATGGTTGATCTTCTAAAAGAGCGTGGAGCATCTCATGTTAAGGTGTTTGGCGGCGGCGGTGGTGTTATTGTCTCTGATGAGATAAAAGAGCTTGAAAAGTATGGTGTAACCAAAATTTACTCTCCAGAAGATGGCAGTAAAATGGGTTTGCAAGGAATGATCAACCACATGGTTGAAAATATGGATTTTTCTACCCTGCCCTTTCACAATCTTGATCCTAAAGAGTTAAATGTTGAAAAAACAAAGACAATAGCAGGGTTTATAACTGCTGTGCAGGAGGCAAAAGCTGGCACAAAGGCAGATAGATCAGCAAACAGAGATAAACTTCAAACTCTTATGGATATTATCACCCCACTTGCAGAGGAGAATAGCCCACCTGTAATAGGTATAACTGGAACTGGCGGTGCTGGCAAATCATCTTTAACTGACGAGCTTATTATCCGTTTTTTAAACGATATTGATAACATAACAATTGCAATTGTAAGCTGCGATCCATCAAGACGCAAAACAGGCGGTGCTCTGCTTGGCGATAGAATCAGAATGAATGCAATTGCATCGCCTAATATCTACATGAGAAGCCTTGCAACACGCGACTCTGGCAGTGAGGTCTCTGAATCTTTGCCTGAGGCTATTCAGGTGCTAAAGGCTGCTGGATTTGATCTTATTATTGCTGAGACCGCTGGAATTGGTCAGGGTGATTCTAATATCGTCAATATGGCTGACATATCACTTTATGTAATGACAAGCGATTTTGGTGCTCCATCTCAGTTAGAAAAGATTGATATGCTTGATTATGCTGATATTATTGCAATCAACAAGTTTGAGAAAAAGGGTAGCGAAGATGCTTTGCGAGATGTCAGAAAGCAGGTTCAAAGAAACAGAAAGGCGTGGAGCACAGACCCAGCAGATATGCCAGTTTATGGCACTATTGCATCAAAGTTTAATGATGATGGAGTTACAGCTCTCTATCACGGCATAGTTGAGACCCTTAAACAAAAATGTGAATATAAGCTACAAAAACAGAATCGAAATCTAAAATTTACCCCAAAAACCCCAAAACCTCAGCAGAAATTCTCATCATCAAAGACAATCATAATTCCAACAGAGAGAACCCGCTATCTATCTGAAATTGCAGAGACAATCAGAAATTACCACGCAAGAACAAAAGAGCAGTCACAGATTGTCAGAAAATTGTGGCACCTTGAAGAGAGCATTAGAATATTAACAGATGGCAAGACGAGCTTTGGTGATACCTCATTTGATTCACTTAAAAAAGAGATTGAAGCAGTATCATCAAAAATATTGCCAGAGACAAAGGCGACAGTAGATAGCTGGAGTAGCATAAAGCAAGCCTACTCTGGTGATGAGTATGTCTATACTGTAAGGGGTCGTGAAATACGAGTGCCTCTCTACACTAAATCTCTATCTCACACCAAAATCCCAAAAATATCGCTTCCAAAATTTAACGATTTAGGGGACATCTATACATGGATGAGAAAAGAGAACCTTCCAGGGCTATTTCCCTACACTGCTGGCGTATTTCCAATGAAGAGAACAAGCGAAGACCCAACCCGCATGTTTGCTGGAGAAGGGGGACCCGCAAGAACCAACAAGCGATTTAAACTCCTATCGAGTAACTATGAGGCAAAGAGGCTCTCAACAGCTTTTGATTCTGTAACACTTTATGGTTGGGATCCAGCGGAGCGACCTGACATTTATGGAAAAATCGGCACATCAGGGGTTAGTATCTGCACACTTGATGATGTAAAGCAGCTCTACGATGGATTTGATCTCTGCTCACCAACAACCTCTGTTTCAATGACAATTAACGGTCCAGCACCAATGATGCTTGCAATGTTTTTAAACACAGCAATAGATCAGCAGCTTGAAAAGTTTAAACAAGATAAAGGAAAACTCCCTTCAGATGAGGAGGCAGCAGCAATAAAGGCAATGGTTCTATCAAATGTTAGGGGCACTGTTCAGGCTGATATTTTAAAAGAGGATCAGGGGCAGAACACCTGCATATTCTCAATTGATTTTGCCCTAAAAATGATGGGTGATATTCAAGAGTATTTTATAAAGCACAATGTTAGAAACTTTTACTCAGTCTCTATCTCTGGGTATCACATTGCAGAGGCTGGGGCAAATCCAATTACACAGCTTGCTTTGACCCTCTCAAATGGCTTTACCTATGTTGAGTATTATCTATCTCGCGGTATGGATATAAACTACTTTGCCCCAAATTTATCTTACTTTTTCTCAAATGGAATGGATCCAGAATATACAGTAATTGGTCGCGTGGCACGTAGAATCTGGTCAATTGCCATGAAGGAGAAGTATCACGCATCTGAGGCATCATGTAAACTCAAATACCATATTCAGACATCTGGAAGATCGCTTCATAGCCAAGAGATTCAGTTTAACGACATCAGAACAACGCTTCAAGCACTCTGTGCCATTTACGATAACTGTAACAGTTTGCACACAAACGCATTTGATGAGGCAATAACAACCCCAAGCACAGAGTCTGTAAGGCGTGCCCTTGCGATTCAGCTTATAATCAACCGTGAGTGGGGGCTTGTAAATAACGAAAACATGAATCAGGGCAGCTTTATTGTTGAAGAGCTTACTGATCTTGTTGAAGAGGCTGTTTTGATTGAATTTGACAGAATTACAGAGCGTGGCGGCGTTATGGGTGCAATGGAGACTGGTTATCAAAGAGGCAAAATACAAGAAGAATCAATGTATTACGAGCATCTTAAACACTCTGGAGAGTTTCCAATTATTGGGGTCAACACATTTAGAGATGAGGGTGCTGATTACGATGCTATGACCTCATACTTAGAGCTTGCAAGGGCATCTGACGATGAAAAAGACGCTCAGCTTGCAAGGCTGAAAAATTTTCACGAAACGTATAAAAACGAATATTCAGAGGGGATAAAGAGCCTTAAAGATGCTGCTCTTAGCGGTAAAAACTTATTTGAAGAGCTGATGAAGACTGTTAAAAGTTGCAGTCTTGGTCAGATTACAAACGCACTTTATGAGGCTGGCGGAAAGTATCGCAGGAATATGTAAAGAGGATTTTTTGTGTTTAAGATTGGGAAAGGGTTAATTTTATGGCAGATAAAAAAAAAATAATGCTGGTAGAAGATCACCCAATCTTTAGGCTCGGGCTTGCAGAGCTTATTAATCAAGAGGATGATCTTGTTGCTTGCGGCACTGCAACTGATGTTGAGCCAGCAATAAAAGAGATAGAAGCACTCAAGCCAAATCTTATTATTGTTGATATTAGCCTTAAAAATTCAGATGGAATTGATCTTGTCCACCACATTAAAAAGCAAAACTGCGATACTCCAGTTTTGGTTCTATCAATGCACGATGAGTATCTCTATGCTCAACGTGCACTTCACGCTGGAGCTAAAGGCTACATCATGAAGCAGGAGGCTATGGAGTCCGTAGTTACAGCAATTCACCAGCTTCTTGCTGGCAAGGTCTATTTAAACGAAAATGTTAAAGAGCATATTTTATCTAACATTTCAGACAACTTTAAAACAAAAGATAAATCTCCAATGGATAGACTCACAGATAGAGAGCTTCAGGTCTTTAAGATGGTGGGAAAAGGTTTTACCTCAAAGGAGATTGCAGTAAAGCTCTTTTTAAGTATCAAGACAATTGGAACATATCGAGAGAGAATTAAAGAGAAGTTAGGGTTAAAAAATGCAAGTGAACTGGTCAGATGTGCGGTTCACTTTGAAAAAACAGGTCAGATTCAATCGGTTGATGATTCAAGTTTATGACCGATTTATGACCTTTTGATAGCGTAGTTGTTAATTTTATCATTTTTTTAAACAAAGGAGAGCAAAATGAGTCAGACGCACAACATGACAGATTACAATGCAACCTACAAGGAGTTTAAATTGGAAGTGCCTGAGTATTTCAACTTTTCAGGTGATGTGATTGATAAATGGGCAGAAGATCCAAATAAACTTGCCATGTGGTGGGTAGATGATGCTGGAAATGAGGTAAAAAAGACATTTCGAGATATTAGTAACGCATCAAAGAGGCTTGCCAATGTTTTAAAATCTAATGGTGTGAAGCAGGGCGATGTTATACTTGTAATCTTGCCAAGAAACATAGAGTGGTGGGAGACCTTTACAGCGTGTATCAGAATGGGTGCTCTCAACTCTCCTGGTACAACCCAATTGACAGCCAAAGACCTTGAATTTAGGGCAAATAAGGCTGAAGCTGTATGTATTATTACCAATAATGACATTGCAGCAAAATTTGACACCGTTGCAGAGAACTGCCCAAATGTTAAGACAAAGATTGTGATAACAGAGCCTCGAGATGGCTGGCTATTTTACACAGATGAGGTTGCCAAAGCATCAGATCAGTTTGAGACTGCAAAGACAAAAAGCGATGATCACTGCATCGTCTATTTTACATCTGGCACTACTGGTTTTCCAAAGATGGCTCTTCATACACACGCATCATATCCAATTGGACATCAGATTACTGGGAAATTTTGGCTTGATTTAAAACCAGATGATCTCCACTGGAATATCAGCGATACTGGCTGGGCAAAGGCTGCATGGAGTAGCTTTTTTGGACCTTGGAATTGCGGCTCTGCCCAATTTATTCACCACACAGATCGCTTTGATCCTAAGAAAACTCTTGAGTTGCTTGCAAAATACCCTGTTACAACCATGTGCGGTGCCCCAACAATTTATAGAATGCTTGTTCTTCAAGATTTATCTGTCTATAAATTCCCAACCCTTCGCCACTGCGTAGGTGCAGGTGAACCTCTAAACCCTGAAATTATAGATGTCTGGAAAAAGGCAACTGGCTGCACAATCCGTGATGGTTATGGTCAGACTGAGACTGTTCTGTTATGCGGAAGTTTTCCATGCATTGAGCCTCGATTTGGCTCAATGGGCAAACCCTCTCCAACAATTGATCTGCATGTTATTGACGAAAACGGAAACATTCTGCCCCCAAATACTGAAGGCGATATTGCTATTCGGGTTAAACCAAACCGCCCAGTAGGTCTATTTAAAGAGTATTGGAAAGAGCCAGAGAGAACTGCATCTGTCTATCGCGGAGATTGGTATCTAACCGGTGACCGTGCTTATATGGACAAAGATGGATATTTCTGGTTTGTAGGACGCGCTGACGATGTTATTCTCACATCTGGTTATAGAATTGGTCCATTTGAGGTTGAAAGTGCCCTTATTGAGCACCCAGCAGTTGCTGAGTCTGCTGTTGTATCAAGCCCTGATGAGACACGCGGCGAGGTTGTAAAGGCTTTTGTTATCCTTGCACCCGGTTACACAGCGAGTGATGAGCTTGCAAAAGAGATTCAAGAGCATGTGAAAAAAGTTACTGCTCCATATAAATACCCAAGAAAGATAGATTTTGTTACTGTTCTGCCCAAAACAGTTAGTGGCAAAATTCGCCGTATAGAGCTTAGACAAGCTGAGTGGGGGAAAAAATAATATCCTTCCATAAAATCTTTAACAGAACTTTCGGAGCTTTGGTTAAATACCAAAAAACTTTTATAAAATTTTAACTTTAAGGAGAAAGAAAATGTTTAAAGGAATGCCGAAGATATTCTGGATTGGAATGGGAATTCTTTATGGATGGAGTTTCCTGTTCATGATTCTCGAAATGCACATACCGGGCTTACCTTTGATGAAATTCATGGGGATACCAGCTTGTTATATCTACAACTGTCTTATTGGTTTATGGCTTATCAATATATTGGTAGCCTATCTCTTTTTTGTCTTTGAAGAGAAGAGAGAAAAAAAATTAGAGGCAAAGAAAAAAGCAAGAGAAAGTTTGGCTTCAGACGATCTTTCGGACGATGTTCGTGCTGGTTTTAACAAATTATTGGATATAATTTAAGGAGGTTTCTGATGGACGTCAATCCTATTGTAATAATTGGTTCTCTACTCTATTTTGTAGTAATATTCTATATTGGCTGGCATTCACGTAAAGCGTCAATGGACGCGTCTGACTTTTACGTTGCTGGAAGAAAAGTTGGTCCTATTATCAATGGTTCAGCTTTAGCAGCAACATATTTTAGCCCTGCAAGTTTTCTTGGGTTACCTGCATTTATTTTTATTCTTGGCTATCCGTTCTGGTGGGCACTTGTTGGAATCATTGGTGGAATGCCTATTGCCACTTTGTTAACAGCAGCCCCTTTGCGTAAGTATGCTCCAACATCCTTTACAGACTATTATGCTGATCGTTACGATACCAAGTGGATGAGATTAATTGCAGCATTTCCAACGCTTATTGGAGGATTAGCTTACGTTATTCTCTCAATAGTAGGTTCAGCTCTCTTTTTACTTGCAATCTTGAAGGTACCTTTCTGGATCGCCGTTATTTTGAGTTCAATCATAATATTTGCATATATATATTATGGTGGTATGGTAGCAACAACCTTTTCAACAGCCTTTCAGGGATTTGCAATGACTATTGCTTCCATAATTGCAGCTATATATGTAGTGGGTCATTATGGCGGTTTCAATGCTCTTACAGATGCTGTTATTGCAAACAGTGCTACATTTTTTAATATGCCCTATGTTTCTGAAAAAGCATCTCATCCTATAATGGCGTCATGGACAGGAGTTGTTGGTTTCTTTTTTGTATGGCATTTTGGCTTCTCTGCAATGCCTTACACTGTTGTACGTTTTTTCACAACCCAAGACATCAAGTCAGCACGCAGAAGTGTATATTGGGCTGTAATAATTGGTGGTGCCATGTATGTTGGGTTGATTATCATAGGAACAGGAGCAAGAGTTCTTATTGAGACTCTTCATCCCCTTATGAAAACAGAAGGTATTGCCAGTGCAATGGATATTATGAAACACATGAAAACAGCTTATGGTGTTGCTGGAGCATCTGTAACTGATTATTCAATGATTGCAGCTATGGAAGCATTGAGCAGTCCATTCCTTCTTTCTGTTATTGCTGCTGGCGGTCTTGCAATTGCTATGGCAACAGCCGCAGGTTGGACAATGGTGCTAAATGTAATGTTGGGAAGGGATCTTCTTGGAAAGGTTTTTGGAAGCAAATGGCCTGAAGAGAAACCAGTTCAGGCAACTCGTGTAATGACAATTGTAGTAATGTTGCTCTCAATGCTCTTGTCATTTAATCCTCCTGCACTTGTTCTTGATATATCTGGAGCTGCTTTTATTGTAATTCTATGCTCTGTAGGACCACCGCTAATTTTAGGAATATGGTGGACTCGTGCCACAACTGCAGCAGCAGCTATAAACATCATTGTGATGACTGTAGTCTCTTGCGGTACATGGATGTATGCAAACAAAGCACTTGGATCATACCACTGGTTCTTCTTAAGTGATCCTGCTAATAAAATCAGTACTCCTCATCAGTTCTACTGGGTGTTTGTAGGTTTTGTATTCTTCATTCTTGTTAGTCTTGTTACAAAACCATGCAGTGATGATGTAATAAAGAAATACTCCTTAGATATTAGACCAGAAGAGTAATTTCTAAATAACAACAACCCTAACCTATAGACTCTTTTATTCTACCTTAATTGAAGCTATAGGTAGGGTTGATATTTAGAAGAAAACACAAAAACATAGACTATAAATATAACAAAAACTTATCTTAAACAGAGTTATGAAAAATATGAGCTCAAAAGAAGATTTTGAAAAACGACTTATGTATTGGGAGAAGAGTAGGAGAAAATGGTATCATCTATATTTGTTTGTAGGAGTAGGTATCAATTTTCTAATATATTTTACAAAACCTTTGGGGTTTGACCCTGGAAATAGCATACTGTGGGGTTCTCTCTTTGGTCTTGCAATTCCTTTGTCAACTATGTTTCTTCTATCTTATATTCATCAAAAACTTTTAGGACTATAAAACAAGTTGTTAGGGAACTTAAGGCTATAAATAATGCTATTAAACAAGACGGCTCTTTTATGTTCATCCCTTTTTTGTTTACTGTCAATTTCTCTTATATCATCTCCATGTAGTGGAGATATACTTTATACACATGAGATTGATAGTGAAGAGTACATGTCAGGCACATATCAGGCTCTACTTGATACTGGATATTCAGGAGAAGCTATGTATGTTGACAAAAATATCCGCTATACAGGAACATGGATGAAACGTTTCTTCGGTAAAGTCAGAGAGCAGAGAGATACAACTCATTTTCTTTTAGATAAAAACCAGATTCGTGAAATAGACTGGAATAAAGCTGAGGTCGTTGTTTTTCCTATTAAAGACCTACAAAATATAAGATGGTTCAAGGATAAACAGCAGTTTAATGAATCTGCGGACGATATTATCAAAGCAAGATATCAGGTTATGCCGCCAGATATAAAGATAACGATATTGCCTGAAAAAGAGGAGATCAAAGGCTATAAATGTACCCATTTAACGGCACATTTAAGACTTGAGACAAAAGATGTAAAGAAAAACTCCTCAAGTATTACAAATATAAAGCAACAGTTGTGGGTATCAGATGCTGTTCCCGGATTTGGAGAGTATGACTCTTTTCACAAGAAACTTTCTGAAAAACTTGGTGTTGAAGCAGAGCGTATGGGGGTTTTAAACTTTCTGCTTCGATATTGGGATGGACCTATTGATACTATTGTACACCAAATAAAAGATATCAAAGGATTTCCGGTAAAGAGCATTGTAAGTGTAGAAGCTATATATATAAGTAATACCAATTCAGATTCTGGTAAAACAATTTCAAAAAATATCAAAAATGAGACTATGGTTCTTAAAGATGCACAAATTATGAGCCGTCTTGATATGTCGCGATTTGAGGAGAATATCCCAATGAGAATCGTAACAGTAGAGTAAAACTTTATCTAAATTCAACAGCCATTCAAGGAGAATAATAAAATGCAGTTACCAAAGTATGAAGTAGGCAAAACAACCGTAGGAGAGTTAGTTGATATTGTTGCAGAGCAGTTTGGCAAAAGTAAGGCACTTGAATATCATAATTTAGGAATAAACTACAATTACAGCCAGTTCAAAGATGTCTGCAACAGTGTTGCAAAAGGGCTTATGGCTCTTGGAATCAAACGGGGCGACAATATCGCAATTTGGGCAAACAATGTCCCTGAGTGGGTTTTAACTCAATTTGGAAGCGGGAAAATGGGTGCTGTACTTGTAACAGTAAACACCAATTACAGAAGTTTTGAGCTTGAGTATCTGATGAAACAATCTGAGAGCACAACTCTACTTATGATTGGCGGAGTTAGAACTCCTAACGAGTATCTTGAGGTGATTAATGAGGTGTGCCCTGAACTTGCAGACTCAGAGCCAGGCAAACTAAAGAGTGAAAAGCTCCCAATGCTCAAAAATGTAATCTTTATGGGTGATGAAAAACCTGCTGGTATGTTTAACTGGAACGATATAATTGAGATGGGAAAATCAATATCTGACGAGGCTCTTGCAGAGAGACAAAAGAGCCTTGAGCCAGACGATGTAATCAATATGCAATACACATCAGGTACAACTGGATTTCCAAAAGGTGTTATGCTTACCCATACCAACTTAATTGGCAATGCAAAGAGTCTTGGGGAGTGTATGCAGCTATCTTCAGTTGATACTATGTGCATTCCAGTTCCATTTTTTCACTGTTTTGGCTGCGTTCTTGGAACTTTAACATGCGTTGTATCAGCATCTGCTATGGCTCCTGTTGTGGCTTTTAAGCCAGAGGATGTTCTTGAGATTGTAGAAGTATCTAAGTGTACAGCACTTCACGGCGTTCCAACTATGTTTATTGCAGAGCTTGAGGCAATGAAAAAAAAGAGCTATGACACCTCAACGCTTCGCACTGGTATTATGGCTGGCTCTCCATGCCCAATTGAGGTTATGAAGCAGGTTGTTGGTGTTATGGGTGCTAAAGAGATGTGCATAACTTACGGTCAGACTGAGGCATCTCCTGGTATTACCATGACAAGAACAACAGATTCGCTTGAGCTACGAGTAAGCACAGTTGGTCGAGCACTTCCAAATGTTGAGGTTAAAATTGTCGATCCTGGAACCAATAAACCTGTTGAGTCTGGGGTGCAAGGAGAGCTTTGTACTCGGGGTTACCATGTAATGAAAGGCTATTACAAAAATCCCGAAGGGACCCGTCAAGCAATTGATTCTGATGGGTGGCTACACACAGGCGATCTTGCAGTTATGGACAGTAATGGATATTGCAAAATTACTGGACGCATAAAAGATATGATTATTAGGGGCGGTGAAAATATCTATCCAAGGGAGATAGAGGAGTTTTTATACACCAATTCTAATATTAAAGATGTTCAGGTTGTTGGTATTCCAAGTATCAAATATGGCGAAGAGGTTGCTGCCTTTATCCAATTAAAAGATGGCGAACAATCGACCGAAGAGGAGATGAGGGCATTTTGTAAAGATAAAATTGCATTTCATAAAATCCCAGCATTCTTCTTTTTTGTAAATGATTACCCAACAACAGCAAGCGGCAAGATTCAAAAATATAAGCTCAGACAAAAGGCTACTACTGATTTAGGGCGTGAAGCTGCTGCAAATATTGAGACTGCATAACTATTACCACTTTTTTTGTAGAGGAGAGTATTAAATGCCCCAACAAAATAACGTATATTTTGATATTTTGACACCAGTAAACTTTATAAGTCGTGCTGCTGCTGTGTATGATGATAAAACAGCAGTTATCTACGGCGATAAAAAATACAGCTACACAGAGTTTTACAAAAGGGTAAATCGTCTTGCCAGTGCACTTAAAAATATCGGCATCAAAAAGGGGGATAAGGTTGCCTTTATCTGCCCAAATATACCCCCAATGCTTGAAGCTCATTATGCTGTCCCTATGATTGGGGCAGCTTTAGTTAGCATAAATATTAGGCTATCTTCTGGCGAAATTGCCTATATTATTGACCACTCTGACTCTAAGGCTATTTTTGTTGACAATGAGTTTGCAAATGTAGTTACCCCTATTCTTGATGATATTCCTAAGGTTAAAACATTTGTCAATATTTGCGATCTCAATGGAGATAAACCTCTAAAAGGCATGGAGTATGAGGAGTTTCTATCAACTGGCTCTGATGATCCTATCACCCCTGATGTTGATGATGAGTATCAAATAATTACAATCAACTACACAAGCGGAACCACTGGTCGCCCCAAAGGTGTTATGTATCACCATAGAGGTGCATATCTTAATGCGATTGGAGAGCAGCTTGAGTTTGGCGTAAATTGGCGATCTATATATCTTTGGACACTACCGATGTTTCACTGCAACGGCTGGTGTTTTACTTGGGGAATTACTGCTATGGGGGCTACCCATGTCTGCCTTAGAAAGGTTATTCCAGAGGAAATTTATCGCATCATAGAAAAAGAGGGGATTACACACCTTTGTGCTGCACCTACAATTCTTATTGGAATGTCATCTTATGCTACAGCAAAGAGTGTTAAGCTAAAAAAGAGTCTTGAGATTATGACTGCTGGTGCTCCTCCTGCCCCAACTGTAATACAGAACATGGAGAGCGTTGGAGCAAATATCACCCAAACTTATGGATTGACTGAGGTTTTTGGTCCCCACAGCGTCTGTCAGTGGCAAGCTAAATGGGACAATCTATCTCTTGAGGAGCAGGCAAAGATCAAAGCGAGACAGGGTGTGCCATATATTGTGGCTATGCACATGGACGTAGTTGATCCTCAAACCATGGAGCCTGTTCCAAGAAATGGCGAGGCTATTGGTGAGATTGTGATGCGGGGCAATAATGTAATGCTTGGCTACTACAAAGACCCTAAAGCTACTGAGGCTGCATTTAAAGGGGGGTGGTTTCATAGCGGAGATTTGGCAGTTATGCACCCAAATAACTATGCTCAGATAATGGATCGTCAAAAAGATATAATCATCAGCGGTGGTGAAAACATCTCAACTGTAGAGGTTGAAAATACCATCTATCGCCACCCTGACGTGCTGGAAGTTGCGGTTGTATCTATTCCTGACGAAAAATGGGGCGAAGTGCCTAAAGCCTTTGTTGTGCCAAAACCTGGTACAAACCCAACTGCTGAAGATATTATAAATTTTTGCAAAGATAATTTAGCCCGCTTTAAAGCCCCTAAAGTTGTTGAGTTTGGAGAGCTTCCTAAAACTGCAACTGGTAAAATTCAAAAGTTCAAACTAAGAGATAAAGAGTGGGCTGGAAGAGAACGTAAAGTTAATTAAAACTTGATATACTGTTCAATATCATAAATTTAAGTTCAACCTAAACTGTAGAGACGCACGGCTGTGCGTCTCTTGTCTATAGAATTTAAAATACCAACCTTTTTAATACCCCCTCCTAATTTTTGATTTCTATTTTAATTATCTATTTTTCATTGATTTAAATGTAAATCTCTTCTATTTTAATAAAACATTTAAGCTATTTAAATCAACATGGAAAAGTTAAAATGGAAAAGATTAATAAATTCAACTGGCAAGATCATTTAGTTTCACCAGAGACAGTGCTAACTCGAATAAAGCCCGGAATGACCGTATTTATAGGCACTGGACCAGCATCTCCTCGAACAATTATGAAGGTGCTTTTAAATTGTGATGTTCATAATCTACGTGATATTGAGTTTGTCCAGTTGACAGTTTTGGGTGATATTGTCCTGTCTGCTGAAAAACTCAATGCACCAAACTATAGAGTTAAGAGCTTTTTTTCAGGATTTGTCGCATCTCACACCATATCATCAGGTCTTGTTGATCTGATCCCTGCATACTCCTCTGAAATTCCAAAAATAATCAGATCAAGAAAAATCCCAATTGATGTGGCAATTGTCCAGATCACTCCTCCTAATGAGGCTGGCTATTGTAGCCTTGGAGTTGCCGTAGATGTTGCAAAAGAGGCTATGGAGCAGGCATCTTTAGTTATTGGAGAGGTAAATACAGAGATGCCGTTTACCTTTGGAGATACCTTTGTCTCAACAGATGACTTTGATCTTTTTGTTAAATCAACCAAAGCACCAGTAACCTATGAACCAACTGCTGCATACGAGCAGATGGCAAAAGTTGCCTTAAATGTTGCTTCAATCATTAAAAATGGGGATTGTTTGTCGTTTTCTCATGGTGCTCTATTTGATGCTTTAGTGCCCCATCTTATGAATAAAAAAGATTTAGGTGTTCACTCATTATACTTTACAGATGCGTTGGCAACCCTTGTAAAGAGCGGAGCAGTTACCAACTCTCGAAAAGCCCCATTTCGTGGAAAATCTCTTACATCTTATGCTATTGGCTCTAAAGCACTTATGAAGTGGCTTGATCGCAACCCTTTGGTTGAGTTTCAGGGGATTGATTGGGTCTGCAACCCTCAACTAATTGGACAAAATCCTCAATTTGTGGCTCTTTATGAGGCTCGAAAGGTTGATCTCTTGGGCAGTATTGCTTTTCCTCTGCAAGGTGCTGTGGTTACAGGTCCTGGTGAGGTTATTGATTTTCTTAAGGGTGCTGAGGCGTCTCAAGATGGCTGCATAATAATTGCACTTCCAAGCAGAAACATGAAGGGAGAGCCTAATATTTTGCCTGTTCTTATGGATTATCCAAATCAATTACGCTTGCGAGAGTCTGTCCATCTGATTGTAACTGAGTATGGTGTTGCAAATTTAAAGTGGCGGACACTTCGAGAGCGTGCTCAGGCAATGATCGATATTGCCCACCCTGACGATAGGCAATACTTAATAGATCAGGCAAGGGAAAAGAAGTTTATCTACTCAAATCAGATTTTTAGCCCAGTATCAGCCCATCTCTATCCTGCCCACATTGTTCAATCAGAGACATTTAAAGGCGGGGTTACACTTAGATTTAGGGCAATAAAACCATCTGATGAGGAGTCTATGCGCCGATTTTTTTATCGCTGCTCTGATGAGATGCGTTTTTATAGATTTTTCTACTCTATAAAAACCATGTCACACGATAAGATGCAAGAGTATATAAACATAGATTACAGCAAAGAGTTCTCAGTAGTTGCCTTAACTGGTAATACTGAAGATGAGCGAATCGTTGCAGAGGCAAGATTTGTTAAAGATGAACGAACAAGTTATGGCGATGTTGCATTCTTAATTGAGGAGACATATCAAGGGATTGGCGTTGGAAGCTATATGCTAAACCTTCTTATGAGCATTGCGCGAGAGCAAGGGATAAAAGGCTTTTCTGCTGAGGTTATTTCAGATAACCACCCAATGATGAAGGTCTTTGAAAAGGCAAATCTTCCATTAGATGCACGTCTTGAAAATGGTGTATATAAACTTAAAATGCACTTTAGAGATTAACTATCTAAAATAAATTGAATTATATTTATTTATGTTGTATGAGTTATTGGATAAGTTTTATATAAAAAAGGTAAATTTAAGCTAAGGTTGGAGCAGCAGAATAAGATGACGCAAATGGGTGAAAAATATCTTTTAGACAGAAAATTTCTGGAATTTTGGGGCAATCTGTTGCTCAATATTGCCAAAGGACAGGAGCAGCTTGAGCAGATGTCATCTCTTATGAATATGGATTCCATGATGAAAATGGATTTTATGAACCTTAAAGAGATGTCCCAAATGTTTAGACAGGTTTATGGACTCCCATTAGATGATTCAACCGCCTATAACTCTGAATCAAACAGTTCAAAGGGTTCTTTAAGTTTAGGAGCGAATACGCCCCTACTTAATGAGTCGTTTGAGGCTTTTCAATCATCTTTTGCAAGGTATATTACCTTATGGGGTCTGATTCCTAAGAGGTCTTATGATGAGATTAAACAAAATTATGAGGCTCTTCAAAAGAGCCATAGTAGCTTAAAAAGAGACTATGATAGTTTGAGGCAAAAATCAGATATGCAAGAGGAGCTTATATCTCAGTTAAGAGATATTCTTAATGAAAAGGGTATGGGACATATTGAGCTTTTTCAGCATATTCAAAATTTAACACGTAAACAGACAGGCGAGTTCCATAATTTAATACAAAATATGCAAAATCTATTTAAACCAGAGAGTAGCGATAAATAGTTTATGCTTAAATGTGTCATTAGATTAACTTTAAATTAGCTTCAAGATAGCAAACTCTTTAAACAAAAAAATTTAAGATGAGATAGCACAATGTATTTAAGAAAAATAGATAAATTTGGTAGGCATAACATAGGGAGGTGTGCATGGTCGATAATACAAACGATCCTTTAGGAGTTGAATCAATTATGAAAACATGGTCAAACTCCATGAATGAATTGATGGGTAGTCAGGAGTTTTATCAGAATATATCTAAAATGATGATGTTTCCATTTTCTGAATCACCATTTCAATCCCCTTTTGACCCCTCTTTTCAAGAGTTTTTACAGCAGCCATTTAAGACAATCTCTGAGCAATCTAATAAGGAAAAATTTTATTGGCCCTTTGGAACAAAATTTGAATCAGGTGGGGATAAAGAGTCAGTTGAGCAGCGTAAAGATGCAATGGCAGCAATGGCAAAAGCGATGAAAAATTGGCACATTATGGCTAATGCTATGTCATCGCCTGAATCAATGTCTGCTCTTTTTAAGGGGATTGGTGCTCTTCCTGAAATGCTCGCTAATGTTACTCAATCTACCATGTCAGGCATGGCTGAAATTAATCAAAGAATGATAGACAGCTTAAGCAGAATGGGTCAGTCAGTTAAAGCCTATAAGTTTGATAACATAGACGAGAATGTTTTTCAGGCATGGTCAGATATTTATGAAAAGGAGTTCAGAAAGTTTCTTCATATCCCTCAGCTTGGATTGACAAGGGAGTATCAAGAGAAGATTAATGATATGGCAGATAAGCTAAATATCTCTCAGACAAATATAGCTGAATTTCTCCGTATGCTCTCACTGCCGTTTCAACGCTCTGCTGTTGTAATGCAAGATGAGATTCAAAAAATTGCTGAAAAGGGCGAGCTATCAGACGACCCCCAATTTTATTACCAGATGTGGCTAAAAATTTTGGAGGGGCACTTTATGACCCTGTTTCAGACACCTGAATATATTGATACTTTAACAAAAACATTAGCATCTATGAGCCAATTTACAAAAGCCAAAGAGATGGTGCTTGAAGATGCTCTAAAAAAACTTCCACTTGCCAGCAGATCAGAGGTTGATGATATTGCAAAAGAGCTACATCAGCTTAAACGAGAGCTGCGTATCCTTAAAAAGAAAATGTCAACATCAGGAGGTGCGATATGAGTCAATTTAAAGTTCCAATTGATCTTATCATGTCAAAGATGGCTGAAGGTGCAACAAAGGCGAGAAAAAGGGCAACTGAAGCCTCAGAGGTGCTCCTCTCTAATCTTAAGACTGATCTTGCTCAGACACCTTATGAAGTTATCTACCAAGAGGATAGAGTTAAGCTAAAACACTATAAACCAAGAAAGGAGATAGCTTATAAAACACCATTGCTTGTGGTTTATGCACTTATAAACCGTGAAACTATGCTTGATCTTCAACCTGGCAGAAGTGTTGTTGAGCGTTTTCTTGATAGTGGAATTGATCTTTACATGATAGATTGGGGCTATCCAACACGTAAAGATCGCTTTCTTGATTTTGATGACCATATAAATGGTTACATGGATAATATTATTGATTTTATAAGAGAAAAAAATAGTGTGCCAAAGGTCAACCTTATGGGTATCTGTATGGGCGGGGCATTTAGTGTTATCTACTCAGCTTTGCACCCTGAAAAGATAAGAAACTTAGTTACCACAGTTACTCCTACAAACTTTGACACAAACAAAGGGCTTTTACATCTATGGACGAAAAATCTTGATGTTGACGCTGTTGTTAATACTTATGGCAATCTCTCTGCTGATATGATGAACTTTGGATTTTTGCTTCTAAATCCTGCTCGCCTTATGATAGATAAGTATGTAGGTTTTATGGAGAATATGGATAATAAAGATTTTGTTGAGAACTTTGTCCGTATGGAAAAGTGGATATTTGATAGCCCTGATCTGCCAGGAGAGGTTTTTAGACAGTTTATAAAAGATTGTTATCAGGGGAATAAGCTCATACAGAGCAAACTTGAGGTTGGAGGCAGAGTGGTTGATCTTAAAAATATAACCATGCCGCTTTTAAATATTTATGGAAAATTTGATCATCTTGTGCCGCCAGAGGCGTGTAATCAGCTTGTAAAAGCAGTAGGGAGCAAAGATACTGAAGATATTTGCCTCAATACTGGGCATATTGGAATCTATGTCAGTTCAAAATGCCAAGAGGCTTTTGCACCTAAAATTGCATCATGGCTAAAAGAGCGAGATGAAGAGCCTCCAAAAGAGGAGATAACTCCACAAGATGAGGTTTCTGAAAAAAATACACCTAATCAAAAGGCTGCTGCTCCTAAAAAGTCTATAACCAACCCCTTTAAAGTTGCTAACACTGCTACACCTACTGAAAAAAGTAAGGTGGCAAAAACTACAAAATCTGCTCAAACTAAAACAAGAATATCTAAAACCGCCCCTTTGGCTAAAAAGATAAAAACAAATTTATAGGAGATTAAAAAAAGATGACACGGGTAACCGATTACTTTGATATATTCTGCAAAATAAGCAGAGCATTTGGCACAGCAGCAACTCAAAATGAGCTACTCAACCTGATTGTTGACAGTGCGATTGAATCAATGGACGCAAAGGCTTCATGTCTATTTCTATCTGACGAGAAGAACGACTTTTTTACGCCAGTGGTTCAAAAAGGCTTATCAGCAAACTATTTTCATGCAACTCCGCTTAAAGCAATGACAATTGTAAAGGCAATTGAAAAAGAGGGTTACCTTCTTTTTCAAGATGCAATAACTGACCCTCGTTTAGAGCACCATGATCTAAAAAAGGCTGAAGGCATTGCTTCTCTTATATCTCTTCCTATTCGTGTTAAGAATAAAACAATAGGTATCTTATCTATTTATACTGCAACGCAGCGTGATTTTTCAGAAAGAGAGATAGCTTTTCTACGTGCACTTGGAGAACAAGGTGGGATTGCTATCCACAATAGCCGCCTTTTAACTCGTCTTGAAAAAAACTCTACGCTATTTCTTGAGCTTGCATCTTCAATCAACTCAACTTTAGATATTCAAGAGGTTCTCAAACACATGACAGAAGAAGTCTGTGATACCTTTGGAATGAAAGGGGCTACTATTCGCCTGATAAATGAAGATACCCAAACAATGCAAATTGTATCAAGTCATGGGCTTAGTGATGAGTTTGTTAATTCAGTAAGAACTGTAAACAGCAACACTACATTACGTGCATTAAAGGGGGAGACGGTTATTGTACACGATACTGATGCAGATGATCGTGTAAAATTTAGAGAGGAGATGAAAAAAGAGGGGATAAAATCGATGATTGTAACCCCAATTATGGCACGAGATAAGGCGATCGGTGTATTAAGGCTTTACAGTGCCGAGCAAAGAGATTTTCCAAATGATCTTATAATGATGGTTGAGGCTATTGGTCATCAAGGAGGACTTGCCATACAAAACGCATCAATGTATCTAAAACTTCAAGAGGATAAAGAGAATTTAGAGCAAGATGTTTGGAGCCATCGTTCATGGTTTTAACTAAAAGCGATTAGCTGTAAGTGGTGCAGCAGCTCGCTACACCACTACAAAAAACAATTAAATAGACCCTGTTTTAAGATGCCCTACCCTATTTTTCACCCCTTTCCTCCACTCCACAAGAGCCTTGCCTTTAGAACATCGTAATAGTTATCTTTTGAAAATGCGATCATCTTTATAGGATACTCGCCTTTAGTTACCACTATTCTATCATTTGAGCCAATAGCCACCCCCTCTTGACCATCAAATGTTAAAAAAATATCGTTAGCATCTTCTTTTAGCTGAATCTCAATCTCTGTATCATCTGGTATTATTAAGGGTCTATTTGTGAGGGTAAATGGGCATATTGGGGTCAAAATTATCCCATGAACCGCTGGGTGGATAACAGGACCCCCAGCAGCAAGTGAGTATGCTGTTGAACCAGTTGGAGTTGCCACGATCAGGCCGTCAGCCTTAAATGTGGTTAAATATGAGCCATTAAGATAGACAGCACAATAGGCAAGCCTTGACAGAGCACCTCTATTTATAACTAAATCATTTAAGACAGTTGCTTTAGCTATCTTTTCATCATCTCTTATAACGCTAACATGTAGCCTCATTCGCTCCTCTATATAAAATTTCCCATCAAGAAGAGCCTCTAAAGATTGGTAGAGTTTTCCCTCAAGAGTTTCAGCCAAAAAACCCACCTCTCCAAATTTAACCCCCATAAGGGGAATATCTCTGTTACCTGTTAATCTTGCAGCACTTAAAAATGTTCCATCACCACCAAGCACAACCATACAAAAAATATCATCTTTAGGGAGGATTTGAGCAAATCCATCAGCATACACAACATCAACATTTCGATCTATTAACCACCTTTCAACCTCAATAGCCTTTTTTCTTGCACGCTCATCATGTTTGACCAACAACCCAATACATTTTTTATTCATATTTTACCCTTAACTTAATTAGCATTATGCAAAAAATTCTATCTGTTTCACATAAATTTGATATAACAATTTGAGTTTTTTTAATAACTCTTTTTAATATGTTATCAAAATCTATACTTGACTCAATGAACCTGTAAAAGTATATAAACAAATCTTATTGAACTGTTTTGATAGAGTTATCTTAATTGAAAATGTTGTTTTTATCTACAAAGTTGTTTTTATCAACCAATAATTTTTAAGGAGAGTGCTATGAAAAAAATGGGCAAATGGTTAGCGGTTCTTACAGTATCACTATTTACATTAACAGTTGCTGGAGGTGCATTAGCAGCAGATACAATAAAACTTGGTGTAGCTGGTGCACATAGCGGGGACCTTGCATCTTACGGTCTTCCAACAGTTAATGCTGCTAAACTTGTTGTAAAAAAGATCAATGAGAGTGGTGGAGTTCTTGGTAAACAGATTGAGTTACTTATTGAAGATGATGTTTGTAAACCAGAGGTTGCTGGCAATACTGCAACAAAATTGGTCTCTGATGGTGCAAATGTTGTTATAGGGCATATCTGCAGTGGTGCAACAAAAGCTGCACTTGGTATCTATAAAGAGTCCAAAATAATCACAATCTCGCCATCTGCTACAAGCCCAGATTTAACATTAAGCGGCGAATATCCAAACTTTTTTAGAACAATTGCACATGATGCTGTTCAGGCTCAGGTTCAGGCAAAATATGCTATGGAGACACTAAAAATTAAGACCCTTGCAATTTTGCATGACAAAGGAGATTACGGCAAAGGTCAGGCAGAGCTTGCTCAAAAATATTTTACAGAAGCTGGTGCAAAGGTTGTGCTGTTTGAAGGTGTAACTCCTGGTGCTGTTGATTACTCTGCTATTGTTACTAAGGTGAATAGCAAAAAACCTGATCTTGTAATATGGGGCGGTTACCACCCAGAGGCTTCTAAAATTATTACCCTTATACGTAAAAAGAAGATGAAGACAATATTCATGGGTGGCGATGGTATAAAAGATGATACCTTCATTAAGGTTGCTGGTGATTTTGCTGATGGCGTTTATGCAACAGGTCCTATGGATATTTCACAGAATCCACTCTCTATTCAGGCAAAAAAAGAGCATCAAGATGCTTATGGCTCAGACCCAGGAGCTTTCTATGATAACGCCTACTCTGCAACCCTTGCAATTTTGAATGCTATCCAAAAGGCTGGTTCAACAGATTATGCTGCTATTATCAAGGCTCTTCAGACTGAAGATGTTGAGACTCCGCTTGGAAAGATCAAGTTTAATGAAAAGGGTGATGCCACTGGAATTGGCTTTTCTGTTTATAAAATAGAAAAAGGTGCTTTTGTAGAACAAAAATAGCTATTTTTTCTTAAAAAGAACCTATACACATACCCCCTCTTTTAAAAACAGAGAGGGGGGAAACTATCGCCTTTTTAAAATCAGGAAAGCCCCCTATGGATTTTGAATATTTTACACAGCTTTTTTTGGGAGGTCTCACAAGAGGGAGTATTTACGCCCTAATAGCATTAGGATACACTATGGTTTATGGAATCATAGAGCTTATAAATTTTGCACACGGTGAAATTTATATGATAGGGGCATTTACTGGACTTATCATATCAAGCGTTCTAACTATGATGGGTATGCCAACACTTGCGGTGATAGTTTTAGCTGGTATGGCAGCAATTATATACTCATGCTCCTATGGTTACACTATAGAGAAGATAGCCTATAAACCCCTTCGTAACGCTCCAAGACTCTCAGCCCTTATTAGTGCAATTGGTATGTCTCTTTTTCTTCAAAACTATGTCCTGCTTGCCCAAACATCTGATTTTCTCCCTTTTCCAAGCCTTGTTCCTAATTTTGCATTTTGGGAGCCATACTCACACATAATCTCATCAGCAGAGTTGATGATTCTCTTAACCACATTAATTGTTATGATACTGCTCACCCTGCTTATAAAATTTACCAAAATCGGAAAAGCTATGCGTGCAACATCGCAAGATAAAGTGATGGCATCTCTGCTTGGGATAAATGTTGATCAAGTTATATCTGCCACATTTGTAGTTGGCTCTGCAACTGCTGCAATTGGCGGAATATTAATTGCCTCTCACATAGGGCAGATCAACTTTTACATGGGATTTATTGCTGGTATCAAAGCCTTTGTTGCAGCAGTTCTTGGAGGAATTGGAAGCATTCCTGGCGCAGTTTTAGGATCATTTGTTTTGGGATGGACAGAGAGTTTTTTTACAGGTTACATCTCAAGCGATTATGAAGATGTTTTTGCATTTATCTTTCTTGTAGTTATCCTTATCTTCAGACCCTCTGGGATACTTGGACGGTCTCAGGCTCAAAAGGTTTAATCTAATGACAGCACAAAATGAAATCAAAAAATCAATATTAGCATCTTTATGGTTTATGTTTCTTACATTTCCCATTATGGTCATAAAGGTCAACACGGTTACCAACTCTATTGAGTGGCGATGGCACAATATGGCAATTGTGGGGATAGGTGCATTTTTTCTCTCAATGTTATGGAGATACCTTCTTAAACGAAAAGAGGAGGGTAGAAAAAAAGATCAGAGTGATGGTTTATCTATTGTTCAAAGGCTTTTGCATGAGAGGCGATTTGCTCTTCCGGGTTTGATGATAATCGGCATATTTACACTTTTGTTTCCGCACATATTCTCAATGTATCAGACAAATATTATGATATCTGCCCTTATCTTTGTGGTGTTAGGACTTGGGCTTAATATTGTAATTGGTCTTGCTGGTCTGCTTGTTCTTGGATATGCTGCATTTTTTGCTGTAGGGGCTTACTCTTACGCACTTTTAAACCTACATTATGGTATAGGATTTTGGATAGCCTTGCCGATTGGTGGTATTTTTGCTGCTCTTTTTGGGATTCTTTTAGGTTATCCTGTTTTAAGATTAAGAGGCGATTATCTTGCTATTGTAACCCTTGGATTTGGCGAGATTATCCGACTTGTATTGGAGAATTGGAATGAGTTTTCCTTTGGTCCAAGTGGGATCAAGAACATTCCAAAACCTGGATTTTTTGGTATTGAGATGTCAATGCATACAACAACCATCTATATTTTCTACATAGTTGTTGTATTGGTTATCTTTACAATTTTTGTTATAAATCGTCTAAAAAACTCCCGTATTGGCAGAGCGTGGGTAGCTCTTAAAGATGATGAGATTGCATCGCAAGCAATGGGAATTGACAAGGCAAAGACTAAACTTCGAGCATTTGCACTTGGTGCAACTTGGGCTGGCATGGCTGGTGTGGTGTTTGCGTCAAAAACAACCTTTATCAATCCTGCAAGTTTCACGCTGTGGGAGTCTGTGATAATTCTTTGCACAGTTGTTCTTGGGGGTATGGGTTCAATTGCTGGAGTTATTGCAGGTGCACTTCTTTTGATTCTTCTTCCAGAATATATGAGAGATTTTGGGCAGTTTAGAATGATAACCTTTGGTGCAGTGCTAATACTTATGATGATTTTCAGACCGGGTGGTATGATTGAAGATGTGCGAAAAACCTACAAATTTGAGAAATAGCTATAAAACTAAAAAATTATGAAACCAATTCTTGAAGTACAAAATATGACAATGGATTTTGGAGGATTACGGGCAATTGACAGCGTTGATCTCTCCATCGAAAAGGGGCAAATTGTCGCTCTAATAGGACCTAATGGGGCTGGAAAGACAACATTTTTCAACTGCATAACTGGCATATACACCCCAACATCGGGCGATATTTATATATATCCAAGAGGCAAAGAGGAACGTCTCAATGGTTTAAAGCCAAATATTGTAACTAAAAAGGGGCTTGCAAGAACATTTCAAAATATACGACTCTTTACCTCAATGACTGTGCTTGAAAATGTGATGATAGGTTGTCATGCAATAACAAAAGCTGGCATAATGGGTGCAATATTTAGAGGAGCTGCAACAAAGGCAGAAGAGAGATTAATCGTTAAGAAAAGCTACGGAATATTAGAAAAGATAGGTCTTGAAAAGTATGTTGATGAGCTTGCAATAAATTTGCCCTATGGTGCTCAAAGAAGATTGGAGATTGCACGGGCACTTGCTACAGACCCTTTTTTACTTCTGCTTGACGAGCCAGCCGCTGGAATGAATCCACAAGAGACAATGGAATTAGATGAGCTGATTCTTAAAATTAGAAACCGTGAAGGAATATCTATCCTACTGATTGAGCATGATATGAAACTTGTAATGAGCCTATCTGAAAAGATTTACGTTGTAGATTATGGAAAAAAAATAGCTGAAGGGACTCCAGAAGAGATACGCAATAATCCTGTTGTTATCAAGGCATATTTAGGTGAAGAGATTGATGAGTAAATTTGATAGAAAAATCAAAATATATCTACCAGTTATGGAGAAAAAATATGCTTAAAATCAGAAATGTGCAGGCATTTTACGGCAATATTCAAGCTCTTAAAAATATAAGCATGGATGTAAAAGAGGGCGAGATTATAACCCTAATTGGTGCAAATGGTGCTGGTAAATCCACAACTTTGATGACTATATGCGGTGTTGTACCTGTAAGATCAGGGGAGATAATATTTGAGGGTCAAACCATCAACAAAATGCCAACAAATAAAATTGTGGCACTTGGGATAAATCAAGTTCCTGAAGGACGCCATATTTTTCCATATCTGACTGTTATGGAAAATCTTGATATGGGGACTTTCCTTAGAAGCGATAAAGATGGAATCAAGCAGGATTTAGACTATATCTTTACACTATTTCCAAGACTTGCGGAGCGAAGAAATCAGGCTGGAGGCACATTAAGCGGTGGAGAGCAGCAGATGCTTGCAATTTCAAGGGCAATAATGACACGCCCAAGACTTCTGCTTTTAGATGAGCCATCTCTTGGGCTTGCACCTATCATAACGCGTCAAATATTTGATATTATTAAAAAAATCAATAAAGAGAATAAAACAACTATCTTTTTAGTTGAGCAAAATGCCAACCTTGCCCTTAAAGTTGCAGATCGTGGATATGTAATGGAAAATGGGGTTATCACCATGACTGATACTGGAAAAAATCTTCTTGCAAATGAAGATGTTAAAAAGGCGTATTTAGGGATTTAATTTTAAGACTTATGTCAAGATTAATAGCAAAGCTACCAGATGATTCTATAATTGAGTTTGATAGCGGTTCATTTGATGGCTGGTGTGTTTATCTTAAACGCCCAAATAAAACACGATACGCTCCAAAAGATACGCAATATTTTACTATTCTTAAACAGTTAGGCTCAATTTATGGCAATCAGGAAATATACGATGATTTTGTAGCAATCTACAACTGTACAACTTCAGTTATTAATAATAGTGTGGTTGAAAAAATAATTGATATTTCACTAAAATATGGCAAATATGCAAATGAAATCTGTATCTGGTTTGCTGTAATATATGCTGGTATGGTAGCTGAAGAAAATAAAAAAGGGGCAATTCTAAAAAAAAGGATAAAACGATTAGGCTTGTATCAAGTTCTTATAGATGGGTTGGACCCTGTTTATGCCGCAAATTTCAGTCGTGGTAAAAAATGGAGGGAGCTTGATATGATTTGCAGCTCAAAAGGCTTCTAATATAAAACTATTATAACGGTAATAATTAATTGAATAAAGCAAAACCTTTTTTAAAATGGGCTGGTGGAAAAAAACAGCTACTCAAACAGTTTGAAAATCTCTATCCAGATGAATTAAAACAGGGCAAAATAAAAAAATACATAGAGCCTTTTGTCGGAGGCGGGGCAGTTTTCTTTGAAATCATACAAAAATACAATGTTAGCTACTCTTACATATCTGATATAAATAAAAATTTGATCCTAACTTATGTTGTTATTCAAAAAAAACTTTTCAAATTGTTGGAAACTTTAGAGAAATATCAAAAACAGTATCATAATATTGAGGAAGAACAACGTAAGCCTCTCTTTTTATCAATTAGAGAAGATTTCAATTCTCAAAAATCCAAAATAAATTATAAAAAATTATCAGATAAATGGATTCTTGTAGCTGCACAACTCATTTTTCTTAATAAAACCTGTTTTAATGGATTGTTTCGTCTAAATTCAAAAGGTGAGTTTAATGTTCCTTTTGGTAAATATAACAATCCAAATATATTGGATATAGATAATTTAATACTAGTATCTAAAATATTACAAAATACTGAAATCGTTATTGCAGACTATAAGAGCTGTTTTAAGGTTGCTGATGAAAAAACATTTATATATTTTGATCCGCCTTACAGACCTATTAGCAAAACAGCAAATTTCACCAATTATGCGGGTTTTGAATTTACCGATAGAGAGCAGATTCAATTAGCCGATTTTTTCAAAAAATTAGATACCCAAAAAAATGCCAAATTGATGTTAAGCAATTCAGACCCTAAAAATGAAAACTCTGATGATAGTTTTTTTGAAAAACTTTATGATGGCTATAATTTTCATCAAGTTAATGCAAACAGAATGATAAATTGCATCGGTAAAAATAGAGGACAAATTAACGAATTAGTTATTACAAATTACTAATTTAAAAAAAGAGATTAAAATGGAAATTCTATTTTCAATTAAAGAAGCAAGCGAATGGGCTACAAAGTATCTTGGAAAAAATGTTACCCCTTCTAATATCTCTTATCTTATCCAATATGGTAGAGTGAAAAAAATTTGTAATAATGGAACAACACAAATTTCAAAACAAGAGCTAATTGATTACTATAAATCTTATAACGGCAAACGAGAAATTTCTTGGAAAAACCAATTAGGAGAAGATTTAAATTGGGCTTTATCATTTGAACAATACAAAGAGGCAGAGACAACAAAGCATGTTCACAGGCTACATCCTTATAAGGGAAAATTTATTCCTCAACTTGTAGAATATTTTTTAGATAGTCATACAGATAATTTCAAAAAACTGAGCTATTTTTCAAAAGGCGATATTGTTCTTGACCCTTTTTCTGGAAGTGGAACGACAATTGTTCAATCGTGCGAGTTAGAAATACACTCTATCGGAATTGATATTTCAGCTTTCAATACGCTAATTGGAAACTGTAAGATTACACAATATGATTTGGCAGAAGTTCAATCAGAAGTTGATCGAATAACAAAATTACTTGAGCAGTTCATTTTAAATTCACATATAACTGAGTTTGAAGATAAGTTATTAAAAGAGCTTTATAAATTCAATAATGATTATTTTCCTGTTCCAGATTACAAATACAGAGTTAAACAAGGGGAGATTGATCAAGATAAATATGGAGCGGAAAAAGAGAAAATGTTCCTTCCCATATTTAACAGACTGGTCAAAGAGTATGATATTAAATTAAGGCAGGATAAATCGGAAAGTTTCTTAGATAAATGGTATTCTCATCATGTAAGAGATGAAATTCAATTTGTCTTTGAGGAAATTAAAAAGATAAAAAACTCTGATACAAAAAAAATTCTTGCGATTATATTAAGTCGGACTATCCGTTCATGCAGAGCAACAACTCACGCTGATTTAGCAACCCTAAAAGAACCCATTACTTCAACTTATTACTGTGCTAAACATGGTAAAATCTGCAAGCCACTCTTTTCAATATTAAAATGGTGGAAAACATATACTAAGGATACTATTCAGCGTCTTATTCAATTTGACAGATTACGAACTCAAACTTTTCATATTTGCCTTAGCGGAGATAGTAGAACAATAGATATATTAAATGAAATTGAAAAGAGAAATCCCGCATTTGCTGAAACGGTAAAACAACAGAAAATTAAAGGGATTTTTTCAAGTCCACCTTATGTAGGGTTGATTAACTATCACGAACAGCACGCTTATGCTTATGATCTTTTTGGCTTTGAAAGAAAAGATGATTTAGAAATAGGTCCTCTTTATAAAGGACAAGGCAGAGATGCAAAACAGAGTTATGTTCAAGGTCTCACAGATGTTTTAAACAACTGCAAAAAGTTTTTAGTAGAAGATTATGAGATTTTCCTTGTCGCAAATGACAAATACAATTTATATCCTACTATTGCTGAAAATTCAGGAATGCAAATTGTCAATCAATATAGGCGACCAGTACTAAACCGAACTGAAAAAGATAAAGGTGCATATTCAGAAATTATTTTCCACTTAAGGAAAAAATAATGGCATTAACCCAAGAGCAAATTAACCGTGTTGAGAATGTTCTACGAGATAGTTTAAGAAATAAGTTTCAAAATTACAATCCAGAGCCAGCATCTATGCCATTTCACACAAGGCTACTCGGCAGAGATAGAATGGCGTTGTTCTCATTTATACACTCTCTAAATACTAATTTTGGAACAACTATTTTTGAACCAGTTGCATTAGCACTTGCTTCATCAACTTTTACAAGTGCATCTTCTCAGCAGATAGCTGGAAAACAAATTTCATCTGAGGCACATCGAGTTATTCAAAATATAATTGATGGATTAACAACAGCAACTCTGATGCCAAATAAACCAGATGAAATAGATGCTATAAGAGCAGTTTGCAGACAAGGTGAAATGAAAAATGTTAAGCTAACTAAAGTAGATATTAAACTTATTGCTCAAGATGAAACAATCTACTTATTTGATTTGAAAACCGCAAAACCTAATGCTGGTGGTTTTAAAGAGTTTAAGCGAACACTTTTAGAGTGGGTTGCTGCATCATTGGCAATAAATCCCAATGCAAATATTGAATCATTCATTGCAATTCTATATAACCCTTATGAACCAAAACCATACAGCAGATGGACTATAAGAGGAATGTTAGATTTAGATAATGAGTTAAAAGTTGCAAATGAATTTTGGGATTTTATTGGAGGTAACGGTGCTTATCAAAACCTACTTGATATTTTTGAAAGAATTGGAATCGAATTGCGACCAGAAATAGACAATTACTTTAAAAGATATAATCATTAACTAAAGGCAGAGTATGAACATTCGTTGTAAAAACGGCATAACTTCAGGGCTAAAACGTGGTTTGTCTGGCTACATTTGGCTCTTAAAAATCCTAACTCCAATATCATTTGGAACAGCACTTTTGGTCTATTCTGGCTGGCTCTACAAAATTGATTTTATCATACAGCCTGTGATGGGAGTTTTATCACTTCCAGCCTCTGCTGCCCTACCACTTATAATTGGAATATTTACAGGGATTTACGGTGCTATTGGTGCAATGGCAGCCCTTCCATTAACAGTTGAGCAAATGACTTTGATTGCCATATTTTTGCTCATCTCGCACAATCTTATTCAAGAGAGCATTGTGCAAGGGCAATCTGGCTTAAATCCATTTATTGCTGCTGGATTTAGGTTGGCTGTATCATTTATTGTAACTGCTATTGCTGCATTTTTTATAGAGCCACAAACTACGCTCTCTGCTGCATCATCTGTTGCAGGCTCTAATGCTACTGAGGCTCTTTATAAATCAATTCCATTTTTAACAATGTTTAAAGGCTGGTTCATAGATTTTGCTACCCTTGCCTTAAAAATTTTTACAATCATCATGCCTTTGATGGTGGTTATGGAGTTAATGAAAGCATTTGATCTTATACGCCACATAGTTAAAACCATCTCTCCTATTCTTTCAATCATGGGACTTAGCCGTGCAACTGGAGTTTTATGGCTCACTGCTGCCTGTTTTGGACTTGCTTATGGTGCTGCTGTAATTGTTGATGAGACTCGTAACAACAACTTTTCAAGAGATGAGCTTATACGGCTTCACCTCTCTATTGGCATAAACCACGCTGTGATTGAAGACCCTGCCCTATTTCTGCCGCTTGGAATCTCACCGTTTTGGCTCTGGATTCCACGCCTTTTGGCTGCTATTTTTACCATTTATGTAATTCACATTATTAATCTTGTCAGAAAACTTTATGCTGATAGAAAAACCTATGCTAAGAGAACTTGCCATAAAAAATTTTGCGATCATTGATGATATTAAAATCTCATTTTCAGAGGGGCTTTCTATCTTAACTGGTGAGACTGGGGCAGGAAAATCTATTATCATTGAGGCTGTAAACCTTCTGCTTGGCGGAAGAGCATCATCTGATCTTGTCCGCTCTGGAGAGAGCCACGCAGAACTTGAGGTATTTTTTATGATTGCCCCAGAGTCAAAAGCTGCCAAAATAATGAAAAATAGCAACTTTGATCCATCAGAGGGGCTACAGGTCAAAAGAGTCATAGCTCTTAATGGAAAACACAAGATATTTATAAACTTACGCCAATCAACAATACAGACTCTTAAACTTGTAACTGAAAATCTGGCATCAATCTCAAGTCAACATGCACATCAAAGCCTTTTAAATGAAGATAACCACCTTGATACCCTTGACTCGTTTGCTGGAACATTCAAAGAGCGAAGAGAGATTCAAACCATCTATAATGAGCTTCTGCCATTAACAAAAGAGCTTTCTAACCTTAAAGCCAACATTGATCGAATAACAGAAGAGAATGAGTTTTTAAGATTTCAAATAGATGAGATTGAAAATGCTAAGATACAACCAAATGAAGATGAGACTCTTGAGATTGAGAGAAATCGGCTTAAAAATGGATCGCAGATTTTTGAGACAATTCAATCAGGTATAAACGAGATATACTCCAAAGATGAATCGATTTTAGAGAGGCTTGGTGCAATAAAATCTGAATTTGATAAGTTTTGTCAAATTGATAACTCGCTTAATAGAGGCACTCAAACCCTTAATAGAACCATAATTGAGCTTGAAGATTTAACTGACGAGTTAAGAAGATTATCAGATAGAGTTGATCTTGATCCAGATAGCTTGGAAAAGACTCAAGCTCGCCTTGATTTAATACAAAAATTGAAACGAAAATATTGCGGAGCTTCTGGCACTCTTAACAATCTATTTAACCACCTTGAATCGATGAAAAGCAAAATATCAGCCACAAACAACATTCAAGATAAGATTACAGAGATGGAAAAACGTGCAAATGTTATATCTGAACAGATTGGACAAAAGGCTCTAAAACTCTCTAAAAAAAGGGCAGAGGCTGCAAACAGGTTATCTAATTTAGCAGAGTGTGAGTTAAAAGAGCTTGAGATGGAGAGTGCTAAATTTAAAATTGCTGTTAGTCAGACAAAGGCAGAAAATAGAGCTGTTAGCCCACAAAGTGAGCTTTTTCCAGATGATAATCTATCGCACCTTTTAACTGTAAATGGTATGAAGATATACCCAACTGGTATTGATAAAGCCTTGTTTTTGATAGCACCAAATCCAGGAGAGCCTCCAAAACCGCTTAATAAAATCGCATCAGGCGGAGAGTTATCAAGAGTTGTTTTAGCACTAAAGGCAACTCTTTCTGAAAATGAGCCACAAGGAACTCTTATTTTTGATGAGGTTGACTCTGGAATTGGGGGACGAACATCTGATAAGGTTGGAATTAAACTAAAGAGTCTATCAAAAAAGTATCAGGTTATCTGTATTACACACCTTGCCCAAATTGCAAAGTATGGGGATAACCACTATAAAATAGCTAAACAGGTAAAAAATAACCGAACATCAACTGTTATTACCCAGCTTTTAGATCATCAGGAGCGGATAAATGAGATCGCTCGAATGATGGGGGGCACAAACATCTCACAAGCTACAATTGATCATGCTGCTGAGATGCTAAATAGCACCATCTCATCTTCTTCAGATATAGCTTGATTTTGTATATTACCATCTGTGCTGTTTAAGCTCATACCTATTGTTTTGTTTGTTAAACTCCTCTCTAAACACAAACCCCTCACAATCAGTCTTTAACACCTGTTTATGATACCTAAATTGAATAGTTGTTCCATCAGGAAGCATTGTATGCCTTATATCAAGCTCAAGGCTGCTATTATCTTTTTTATAGATTGAGACTATTCGGTTGGTTATCTCTTTTTTATCTTTTTCAAGAGCTATTTTTTGCTCCTGATACTGCTTAATCTGCTGAGAGTGCTTCATAAAAAGAGAGCCATACTTATCTATGCTCGCCTCATAATCCTTCTCTTTTTGACGTTTTATGACTCTTAGTTCAGAGATTCTATCTAAATCTGCTTTTGTTTTCTGATTTTTGGAAATATTTTTTATCTCCAGATCAATTGCTGCAATATCTTTTTTCTCAATTTTGTCAAACAGTTCACGAGATTTCTCTTGAATATCTTTAATGTTGTTCTCTAAAACCTCAATCTCGCTGTTAAGCTCTTCAATTCTCTTTTTACACGCTACGGTCTCAATTGAGTCTCCAACAATAAACTTGCATTTTTCATCAACTATTACCTTTTTTAGTATGATTTTATTTTTTGCACGAACCACAGAAGCCAATATCTTTGAGTCGCTTATCTTTAAAATATCATCGCTTGTAATAACTGAGTTGTATATTTTATTAAAAGATGAGTTTGAGTTGTTGGTAAGCTCAATAAAAATACTTTTTTGTGAGCTGACCATACTATCCTCTACAGATGCAATGTGGATATTCCCCTTAGAGTGAATATCTGCATTTAAAGCCTCATTAAACACAGTAACATCATCTGTTGATATAACTTTAGCTTTGAGATTTAAGACCTTTAACTGACGACACCCTAAGGTTACACCAGCATGAATAGTGCCTTGAATAAAAAAATCACAATCAAACTGCAGAGGTGAATTTTTAGGACCTGGAACAATTTCAGGAACAATATCACCATCTACATAAATTGTAGATGAGACAGAAAGAACCCTATTATCAGAAAAGTGGGGAATTCCATCACACGAGGCGACAAACACTTTATCGTTTTTAGTTACATTTTCCCCTTTAATAATGTTAAGCGGAGTTACCATAGGGGGAGCAACAAAACAGCGATTTACATTTAATCCAGATTTGCCCTTAATTCTATTAAGTGTAACTAAGGTGGTTCCCTTTGGAACAATAGAGGATAAAACCTTTTCAGGATTAGTATTACTGCCACGTAACCCCTTTTTAGGATCATAGTTATTAAAGGTGCTATCAAAATGGAACTTATACTGCATCTGTGCTGGAATAGGCTCATCACCCTTAGCAAGAAGAACTTTTTTGCCCGGTTTTACTTTGTTGTTAAGAAGGCTATCAATTGCGTTATTTATCCGTCCATAACTTATCTTTTTGTTGTAGAGCCAGACAACTACATTATCTTTTGTCATGGTTTTTGGAGGGGGTTTTATAACTTTTATATAAGCCTCTATTTTATCTTTTGAATAGGAGAGTTCAAAATATTGCTGAATCTCATTAAAAAGCTCAATATGTGCATTGCTAAGATTTAAACCCAACTTAAGATTGATTCTCTCAATCTTATACTCCATCTGCTTTTTAACAATTCGTTTTCTATCTTTTTCTGAAAGTCCAAACTCTTGAACTAAAATATCGCCAATCCAGCGTGGTTTTAATATTGGACTATACTCGTTTTTTGTGCTTTTATTTCCATCAGAGCCATTATTTTTTGACTCTGCCCTCTTTTTATACTCTTCAAACTCCTTAGCCTGAATCTTTAGAGCCTCAACAACTTTACGCTCATCAATAATTCGCTCCTTAACCACTAAAGCACCAAACATGGCATTTTTCTCTTTTTCATCTATGGCAGATTGCCCAACCTCTTTTAGAGTCTCCTCCCAATCTTCCTCCATCACCCTATTTTGAATAATCAAAATCTCGTTACGAACTTCAGGGGTGATATAGTTCTGCTCAACTAAAATATCGCCTATGATGTGGTTTTTATTGGTCTTTTTATAACGCTCTGTCTGCTCATCAAGAGCTTTATTTACAATCTCTTGCGTTGTAAATTCGTTATTTACAGCAATCTCTCCAAACTTTCGATCTTGAGCCTTTATCTCCAAATGTTCAGCACTGCTGTGTAAAAACTCCAATTGAGACTCTTTTATAAAGCCAGACTCAACAAGAACCTCATCAATATTGCGTTGGTGAGAGGCAAGATAACCATTTGTAATATCTTTAAGTATATTTGAAAAAGATATTTCGAGCTTTTGAATCTCCTGAGCAATTAAGACCTTATCGCTATTTTGTAGTTTAAGCTGTTGAGTTATTGTATTTCGAGCAAACTGTTGAGCCAATTTTATTATGATTTGGTTGTATCTGAATAACTCTTTGTTGATAATTGGCTTAATACGCTGGAGGGATAAGGCATCAAAAATATCTTCGATTGGAAATTGGTTACCCTTTTTTAACTCTTCATCTAATTGAGATTTAATCAGATTATACTGCTCTTTTGAAACGCAATTTTTCTCTATTGCAAACTTTAATTTGCGTCTATTGTAGTTATATAGATACTGCAAAGCATTATCTATAATACCTATATTTTTATTAGAGCTTACCAACATTCTAAAAATCTCTACCCATCATAAACTCATACCTGCCATAATCTTGAATCTCTAAGTTGTAATCTTTGATTGCAAAACAGGAAAAAAATGAACTTGATTCATTAAATCTCTGAAAACTAACCGATATATCCACACAATTTTTAAGTGTTGACTCTCTTATTAGATGAATATCAACATTGAATGGAATAGATGATATTATATTAATTATATCAATAATTTTTATGGCTGATTTTATTAGTTTGATGTTAAAAGTCAATGGAATTTTCCATAAATAGTCCATATCCCATACAACGTCCATAATTTGCATTTTATGGAGAGCATACTCTCTATCTTGTTTATATTTATCGCAATAATCTCTATGAAAAGAGATACCATCTCTGTTCAATAGAGCAAGACAAGAGTGTAAACCAGGAAGGGGTTTACAACATTGAGAGAATTTATGTATATCACGCTCAATATCAGATACGCTCAATACAAATCTTTTGTGCTCATCTTTTCTACCATTAATCTCCCACAAAACCTCTCTTGGCATATCTATTGATTGCCCTATGCTGGTAAAGAGCTGATCTATGTTTTCATAGCCTTTGTATGTTAAAAAATGGGGCATTGCACTGCTATTTATCAAATACTGAAAAAGCTCTTCAGGGGCAACTGCCTGACTCATTATGCTTTTGCCAACATCTCGTGCAAACATATCTCTCTTTTTTTGAATTTGTCTATTTACAGCACTTCTTGCCTTTGGTGTTTTACACCGACCCTCTATATCAGCACTTATCTCAATTGGTTCCTCTGATGTTATGATCTCAACTACATCGCCATCTTTTAGAACATAACCTCTGCTAACTATCTGATTATTTACCCTTGCACGAGCGCATCTATCGCCAAGCCAGCTATGAACTTTATAGGCAAAATCAAGAACAATGCTCCCAGTTGGAAGATATTGAAAATCTCCTTTTGGTGTAACCACAAATATTTTGTCATCTTCTGTCAATTGGCGAATCATGTTTTTTCTATTTACTGGTGAGCCTTGATATTCGCCTATACTTTTGAGTATATCTGTGATACCTTTTCTATACTCCATTGTATTTTCAGGATCGTCCCAATGCAGCAGCAGCCCTTTACGTGCAACTCGCTCCATCTCTTTTGTTCTGATCTTTACAAGATACCTTCTATCCTTATGGACAACTCTTAAATGGAGACTTTTATATCCATTAGCCTTTGGATTTGCAATGTAATCACGGATAGTTTTGGGCACAACCGACAAAGTTCTTGCTATCATGCCCATAGCTTTATAGCACTCTAAAATATCTTCTGTATCTAAAACAACAGTGAAATCAACTAAATTTTCAGCATTATCAATATCAAGAGTACCTTTTTCGCATGAATAAAAGGCGTAGAGATTTTTTAGGCGTGATGTAACAGTAACATTAAATGGAAATCTTCTAAATGGCATACCATAAATATTAACTGATGGCAGTTTAAAGACGCTATTGATCATCTCTTTGATCTCATTGATCTTTGTTGAATTTTCCTCGCCTCTTAAAATTGAGAGTAGCCTTTTGCTTCTGCTTGGAAAACGTTGCCGCAGAGCAAGATCAAATAAAATTCTTTTAACAGAAAAAAGCCCCAATTTCTCTGCAAGAGGTCCATAAACCTCAATGGTCTCCTGAGCAATTCTTTGGCGTTTGTGCTCTTTTAGAGAGCTTATAGTCATAAGGTTGTGAATTCTATCTGCAAACTTGATAAGTAGGATTTCAGGGTGCTCGCTTGCCATTAGAATCAACTTTTGGTAGGTCATATCCTTGTTTATGCTCTTATCAAGGCTCATCATATTCAACTTTGTACACCCATCAACAAAAGCAGCCACATTTTTGCCAAATCTCTTCTCAATATTGAATGTAGTTAAAAAACTTACATCCTCTACAATATCGTGCAAAATGGTTGCAGCAATAAGCTCAGGGTCTTTAAGCTCAAGTGTGCCAGCAACTATCTCTGCCACTGCAATCGGGTGGGTTATGTATGGCTCTCCTGATTTTCGCATCTGACCAGCGTGGTGCTCAAATGCAAACTCAAGGGCTTCAAGCACAAGATTTGGCTGACCGTCAGAAGTTGGCTGGCAGCAAATATCAACAACATGGCTATATTTATCTAATGGGACTGACCGTTTAATTTGCTCTATAAATAGAGGCTCTTTTAGCAGTTGTTCTATTTTTATCGTCTCCACTTAATCTAATCTCCAATCTTTTGATAAATCTATTCTCTATCTTGTCATACTATAAGTTATTGTTTGATATTTGCTTGCATTTATTTACATGGTTAGGTATTAATCTGCAATATTCAACTGATTCTTACAGTATCAAATATTTAAAACAGAACAAGAGCCAACTAAATTTAATGTAGGCTCTTATTTTAATAACACATAATAACAATTTAAGGAGGTTTACAATGTTTTTCAGAAAAATGACAGTTCAATTTATGGCATTTATGGTAGTTCTTGGGCAGACATTTGTAGCAGATGCTGGTTGTATTGAGGATTGGCTTGTTAGCAATCCTATGAAATCAGCTCTAACAGATAGTCAGATAAGTAATGTCAACAAAATCTACAACTGGTTAGAGAACTCTTTTCCAGATATTGTCTATCCAGCCACTGATTCAGTTGTTGATGGTGCTCTGTGTTATAGATACTACTCAGGATCAGATGCAATTTTAGCCACTTTACAAAGTAATACGGCAAAAGTTGTCTATATTGGTCCCCTCTCTAATCAATGTATCTTAGAGATTGGAACGATTGCTCAGGTGTTGGCTCTTATGCCAAGCTCTGTTGATGCTCAAATATCAGGAGATATTAATGAGTCAGAGTATGATGAGAATCAATCTATAACATCAATAACCATAAATAGTATGCCCAATACCTTAGATGAGTTTTTAGCCCTACAGAGCCAAATAGCCCACACGCCTCAAGGTGCAGTTGTAATGATGATCTTAGCAATGCGAATTTACGAG
>JADFZO010000001.1 GCA_015232465.1 Desulfamplus sp. | reverse complement strand
AATCAGGGATATAATAATAGAATAGTTTGAGGCTAAAGATAATTTTGAGGGGAAGAAAGAAGAAAACAGATATGTAAAAAAAGTTGAGATGCTTAAGTTAATTTGATGGTACCGAAGAGAAGACTTGAACTTCCACACCTTGCGGTACTAGATCCTAAGTCTAGCGTGTCTACCAATTCCACCACTTCGGCACTTCAAATTAAAAACGAAAACTTATCTACCCTAAATCCAACTTTAAGTCAACATTAAAAACAACTTAAAACTACTATTTTAAACAGATTAGCTCTATTTCACGCAATATTAGCTCAATTACAGTATCTATCTGCTTTGCTATTGTTGGGGTAAGTTCTGGATTGAGCGTCTCAATATCTTGAGGCTCTACACCAATTATAACAGTTTTTGGGGCTTTGCCAATTAGTCGGCAAAGAGATAGAGCCTCTAAAAGATCAACTTGGTGCATGGAGTTTTTTCCAAGAATTCTGTTTGGAATCTCATCGCCCTCAAGACGGTGAATATCACCCGGTTTGCCTCTGTTTAGAATGGTATCCACAACAATCAGCCTATCAGCACCAGAAATTACACCCAAAAGGTTTACCCCCAAAACTCCGCCATCTACAATGGTTACATTATTTGGAAATCTATGTTCAGACTCAAGCCTCTCAACAACCCTAATCCCAAAACCATCATCTGAATAGAGGATATTTCCAACACCTAAAACCATTATTTGTTCTGACATTTTAAAAGCCCTGTTATAGTTCAAAAAGCCCTATTTATTGTTAGGGGTGCAGCACAATGTAACTGCACCCACAAAAATTAAGATACTGTTATATAACATTAACCTTATAGGTCTGGTTTGTGTGTGGATCAATAACATGAACCGCACAGGCAATGCAGGGATCGTAAGAGTGGACTGTTCTTAAAACCTCAAGAGGCTTTGAGGCATCAGCAATTGGTGTTCCAATAAGAGCTTTTTCAACTGGTCCCTTATTTCCCTTTGCATCAGCAGGTCCAAAATTCCAAGTTGATGGTACAACATACTGATAATTCTTGATTTTTCCCTCTTCAATCTCTATCCAGTGCCCCAATGCACCGCGTGGCACATCATTAAGTCCAAAACCTTTACCACTTTTTGGCATTGTCCAACTCTGATAGGTCTTTTTATCGCCTTTGGCAATATTTGCCTTTAAAATCTCAAGCCATGGACCCATTGCATCGCCAATTATTTTTGTCTCAAGAGCTCGTGCAGCAGTTCTGCCAAGTGTTGATAAAAGAGCATCAGCTCCAACTCCAAGTTTTTTCAACGCCCCATCAACAAGAGCCTTAACACCTGGTGCATCTTTAGCGTATGCAACAAGCACCCGTGCAAGAGGTCCAACCTCAGCAGCAAGCCCATCATATCGAGGAGCTTTAAGCCATGTATATTGTTTGTCAGTGTTATAAGATACATCGCCCTGAATTGGCTTTGTTTCGCCCTCAAATGGGTGCTTTGGCTCACCAGCCTCATACCAACCTTTAGTTACATCTTCTGTAACTTTATCAGGACTCATATCTTCAACTGGAACCTTATTTCTGATAAATCCTGCTGGCATCAGCTTATTTTTCTCAGCAGCATCGTTTGCAAAATCACCATAGCAGAGAAAAGAGCTGTTATTCCCACCAATTGCCGCCCAATCTTTATAAAATGATGCAACAGCAAGGAGGTCTGGAATATAGACATTATCAACAAAATCTTTTGTCTCTTTCCAAATATCTTCAAACTCTTTGATCCTCTCAGGAGTTAAATCCCCAACTGAAGTTATCCCACCAACAACCAAAAATTGTGGATGTGGATTTTTTCCACCAAATATAGCGTGCATCTTTGCAGCTTTTGCCTGAAGCTCAAGAGCCTCAAGATAGTGCGAGGTTGCAAGCAGATTTGCCTCTGGTGGCAGTTTGTATGCAGAGTGTCCCCAATAACCATTATTAAATGGACCAAGCTGACCACTTCCAACAAATGCTTTTAGTTTATCTTGCACAGCTTTAAAGTAATCGCTCTTTTGAGGTCTTCCGCTTGCGTTTGCTGAAAGAGACTCTGTTTTTTTAGGATCAGCACTCAATGCATTGACAATATCAACCCAGTCAAGTGCGTGAAGATGGTAAAAATGGACAATATGGTCATGCTGGAATTGTGCACCATGAATCAGATTTCTAACAAGCCTTGCATTATCTGGAATGGTGATTTTACAGGCATCTTCAACAGCCTTAACAGAAGATAGTGCATGGACATAAGTGCAGACTCCGCAAGATCGCTGCACAAAATGGTGTGCATCTCTTGGGTCTCTGCCCTTTAGCATCATCTCAATTCCTCTGAACATCTGTCCAGAGCACCACGCATCTTTTACCTTGCCATTTTCAACCTCAACCTCTATTTTCAAATGTCCTTCGATCCTTGTAATAGGATCAATAGTAATTCTATTACCCATAATTAATATCCCTTTATTTTATGTTCATCACAAAATTGTTATTTTCTTGGCTATATTTGTTATGATAACAAATAGTTAGCTCTCCTCATAGAACGGAGTCATCTTATCCCAAAAATCAGGCTCACTGCACCCAATACATGGATGTCCTGCCTGAATGGGAAAACTTGCACCATCATTAAATTTTGCTGTAGGACAATTATTAAAGGTCTCAGGTCCTCTGCAACCTAATTTGTATAGGCAATATCCAAGTTCAGCCTCTTTTGAACCAAATTCAAGGACAAACTCATCGTTTTCAAAATGTTTGAGTCTTGGGCACTGATCATGCACGCTATTGGCAAATGCAAAGAGCGGACGACCAAGCTCATCTAACTCTATCTTCTCATTGTTAAGGTATTTTACGATGGTTGATAAAAGGTTTAGCGGATTTGGTGGGCAGCCAGTAATATTTATAGTAGATAGACCAATAGCATCTTTTACCCCTTTATATCCACCAGGATTTGGGGCAGCTGCTGGAATACCTCCATAGGCAGCACAAGTTCCAAGTGCTATAACTGCCGCAGCTTTTGGAATAACCTCTTTTGCAATTTCAAGAAATGTCTTACCACCCACACGACCATAAGAGCCGTTATAGCTGGTTGCAATTGAGCCTTCTACTATGCAGACAAACTTACCAGCATATTGCTCAACAGCATCGTGTAGCGACTTTTCAGCCTGATAACCAGAGGCAGCCATTATGGTCTCATGGTATTCAACTGAAATGGTATCAAGAATTATAGAGCCAACATTTGGGGTTCTAAGAAATGACTCCGAACATCCTGTACACTCACCAAAGTGAAGCCATACAACTGGGGGCTTTTTGCCTGTTGCAGCAGTCTCAACAGCATGAACAACTTGAGCTGTAAAAGATGCAGCTAAACCCATTGAGGCTGTAAGAGCTGTGCAGTATTTCAAAAAATCTCTTCTGGAAACACCTCGTTGCTCTAAACGATCATAAAACAGCTTTTTGGCTTGATCCATATCTTGATCTTCAACTACCTCTGTCTCATTCTCTTTTCTCAACTCCATAGCACCTCCTTGATGCAATTTTATATGATTTACATAAAGTAAGGGTGGAAGCTACACCTTACCAAATTAGCACTAATATATAAAATAATATTTGTAATATTGTTACGGCATCATGTATTAAATATATATATATTCTTATTATTATTTTTTGGCAAGGATTTGAATATAATTTTTAAAAATAATATTTGTAATATTGTTACGGCATCATGTATTGAATAATATATTATTATTATTTTTTGGCAAGGATTTGAATATAATTTTTAAAAAGAATGTTTGTAACATTGTTACGGCATCATATATTAAATAAATATTCTTCTTATTATTTTTTGGCAAGGATTTGAATATGATTCGATATAAAGAGTAGTTTTAGGAGTAAAAGGGGGGTAGGAGTAGGAGGCTGTAAACAGCCCCCCAAAATAGATATAGCTTAATAAAGAATTGAGCTGTTAATCTCTTTAACTGTTCTTTGACCAGTCATAAACATCGCTTTTTTAAAGACTTTTTTGATATGCTCAAGATGCAGTTTAACCCCAAGCGAGCCAGCACCAACAGCAGCCCGAATAACATCACGCCCAATTAAGACAGCATCAGCACCAAGTGCAACCATCTTAAGCACATCATAGCCAGTTCTAATTCCACCATCAGCAGTAATAAGCACCTTTCCTTTAAGGCTTGCTGCAATTTGGGGCACAACCTCAGCCACACCAGGTGTTGAATCAAGAACCCTACCACCATGATTTGATATAGCAACAACTTTTACCCCAGCCTCAGCACAAGCATCAGCATCTTCAAGAGCCATAATTCCCTTTGCGATAAACGGCAATTTAGTAAACTCAACAAGTTCACGAATATCTTTTTTGCTTTTACGAAATACAGGTTGACCATGCCGAGCCATAATGGTTGATCCGCAACCATCAAGATCAACACCAACAGCAGGTGCACCTGCATCTTCAGCCATGCTGATAAGACGCTTTAACACATCTTGCGATCTTGGCTTAAATATTGGGATACCAACCCCTTTTTCCTCTTTTATAACCTCAATCGCTGGATTTTTTTCAGGTGTGTAAAACCATGTATCCCCACGCCAGCCAACTGTTCCAGCATCTTTGCAGCCCCTTACGATTGCACGACAAAAATCTTTTTCAGCCATTGCATCGTTATATTTTTCAATTCCAGCAGTTGATGCTGCCATAACTGGAAAATCAAGTTTAATTCCAAGAAAATCAATTGATGTGTCAGGCTCAGTATGCTCTCCTACAACTCTCATCTTAAGTTTAATGTTCATCAAAGATTGAACATTATTTTTAAACGATAACCCCTGCCCTGCTCCGCCAAATCCAATTGGCTTTCCATAAGCCTCTTTTTGACAAACCTTATCAAAATTGCCATCGCACAGAGGATAGGCTGCACAAAGCCCCTTTAATTTTTTTCTGGCAATATCTCGGACATCTTCTGGAGTTGCTGGAATCCCCTCATCTAAATTTAGAAAAAGTCTTGTATCTGCAAGACATTCAGGGCAATTTTGAGGTAACTCACCTTGCTCTATTTTTAAATGACAGTTTGTGCAATACCATGTAGCCATATATTAACCTCCTATAAATTTCAATTGTGTTCAACTATTTGGTATAAAATTTGGTAATCCTGCATTTGAGTGATGATGATTTTTCTGATAATATGATGAATCATTCACCTTGAAATTTTAGGAGAACCTTATGAAATGTGATTCAAGTCGTACTATTAAAAATGGTTCAAGAAAAAATGGTAATACCATTTCTATTTGACCTGTTAAATAGAAGCCCATTTGTCCTACCCCCTTAAGTTGACCTTACTTAAGGGGGTAGGACATATTGGTCTCTACTTTTGAATGGCTCTATCAAATGGGAGGAGGACATTTTTGGATTTTGCATTGGGTATTTTCACTTTTCATTTATTTTTTTGTATTAAACATACTTCTACTTTTATTATGATATAAAAAAACGTTTGGATATACAAGTTGACGCATATAAAAAACTCCTATATGTGTGAAATCAGAGTAATTTTTCGTATAGTCCATAATTTGATTCTGCACAGCGTTGAACAGCTTACAATCTAAAAAGGAGAGAGTCATGCGTTACTTTAATACTGCCGGACCTATTAAACCTAAAGACCATGCAGTATCTTTAAGGCTTGGCGATTATTACAGAATCTGAAGTTTATTATGCTCTACTTGAAGAACACACAAAAGAGACAGGGCAGCCATTTGATGTTAAGGCAAAAGAGCTTATTTGGAATTACACACAAGGTCAGCCTTGGCTTGTGAATGCGTTGGCATATCAGACCTGTTTTGAGACAAAGGCAAAAAGAGATGAAATATTAGAAAAGATGCCAATTACAGAGGAGATGATAATTGATGCAAAAGAGGCTCTGATTTTAAGGCGTGAGACACATCTTGATCAGTTGGCTGATAAGCTGCGTGAAGAGAGGGTAAAAAGAGTTATTGAGCCGATTATACAAGGAAGAGAAGAGTCTTACGATCTGTTAGATGACGATATTTGGTATGTCCGAGATTTAGGGCTTATAAAGTTAGATGGCGGAATTCATATCTCAAACCCAATTTACGCAGAAATAATACCAAGACAACTTACGTTTGGCACCCAGCAGACCATTCATCATAAAACTGCATGGTATGTCAAAGATAACGGCAGGTTAGATATGCCAAAATTAATATCAGCATTTCAGGAGTTTTTCAGAGAAAATTCAGAAAGCTGGGTTGAGAGATTCCAATATAAAGAGGCGGGACCACAGCTTTTGATGCAGGCATTTTTGCAAAGAGTCATAAATTCAGGTGGAAGGATTGAAAGAGAATACGGGCTTGGCAGAGGCAGAACAGATTTAATGGTTATTTGGAATTATGAAAAAAAAGGGGAAGAACAGATAAAGCAAGATACCACAAAATCGGTTCAAAAAGAGATAATTGAGCTTAAAATTTTGCACAAATCGCTTGAAAAGACCATATCAGAGGGGCTTGAGCAGACATATCAATATATGGATAGATGCGGGCAGAATCAGGGGCATCTTGTTATTTTTGATAGAGAAAAATCTAAAACTTGGGAAGAGAAAATTTTTTGCAAAACAGAGAGTTATAAAGATAAGAAAATAACTGTTTGGGGAATGTGAGAGCATACTGGGCTTACAATCTTCTGATTCCAAGCAATTCTGAATATATTTGCACTGATTGAGGGGCTTTGGGGTCTGTGTCGTTTCTGGTGGAGTAAGGATTTTAGATCATATTTATCATCAACAGTGGATAAATTAGTTGTATTTTTTTGAAGATTTGATAATTGTATGTTCAATATCTTAAAAAGATACCGTTAAAGCACTAACCTATTGCAATTAAAAATCTTAAAAAAGGGGGATAACTTGCACTATTAAAGGCGCAAGTTCAGTAATTAAATCACCATTAAAAATTTAAGGAGAGCGTATGAAAGAGAAAAAAGAGATCGACCCTTATTTGAAAAGGGAGATAAAAGCCATCTATGTTATGATGCTTTGGGCAATAGTTGCACTATTTGCTTTTGCAGCAGTAGCAGGTGCAGCCGTAAATGTTCAGATCGACACCCCAACTGATGGGACAACCATTTCTAACGATGATTATGTCCAAGTTACTGGAACAGCATCAGCAATTGGCGGTAAGGGGATAGATATTGTGCTGGTTGTTGATAACTCTGCAAGTTTACAAGAGGCAGACCCTGCTAACTGGCGTGATTCAGCAATCCATGACATGATCTACGCATTTTCTGATAATGCAGATGTTAATATCGGTATGGTTAGTTTCTCTTCAGCATTAGCCTCAAAAACAGTTGTGAATTTAGGGCTGATTAAAGATAAACGCAGCTCTTTTGATCCAGCTCTTAGAGATATGAAAAGAGATGGAGAATCTACAGCCATTGGAACAGCAATAAATATAGCTAAAAAGGCTTTAGAGTCAGGCGGACGTGCTGATGCTTCAAAGGTTATTGTTGTTTTTACTGATGGAAATAATAATGATGGCTTAGAGCCATCTGCTGAAGCATCTGCAGCATCTGCAGCAGGGATAAAGGTAAGCGTTGTTACTTTGGCATCTAAAAGCTGCCCCAATCTTCCAGCAGCATTTCAATGGGCATGCGCTAACAGCATTTCAAATGTTAATGTGGCATTAAATGAGGCAATTGCACAGGCTGGTGGTGGTTCTCATTTTACAGCAGATAACCATGAGACATTGGTATCGCACTTAGGTTCTCCTATGATAGTAAATATGGATAGAGTTGAAATAGTCAACGAAACAACAGGAGAGCCATCAGGGGTAATAACCTTAATAACTGGAAGTTTTACAACTCAAGTTGGCATAGCTGACGGTGAAAATACAATAGCTGTTACAGCTTATGGAACAGATGGAGAATCAGCAAAAGCAACTGTTAAAGTTACCAAACAGGGTGAAGCTCCTCCTCCAACTCCTGCTGCCCGTGTTAAGTTAAGACCTCAGCTTATTGCTGCTGGTTTTGACCCCGTTCTTTTAGACTACACAACATCACAGTTCAAAATTCTTGCTATGGTCAGACAAGGTGCTGTTCCAATACAAGATGTCTCTCTTACTGACAATGCAGGCGGGCTTAATATGGCGATGCAGCTTGCAGGAAAGCTGCCTAATGGTGATTTTATTTATGAGATGACAATACCTATTGACAGAGGTTCAGATTTTTCTCTTCCAACAATATTTGGACCAGACCCAGGTCAATTTAATATTAGAGTTAGAGATACAGGACAGCAAGAGCACCGCTTTCCAGCAGTTGAGTATGGCAGCAACATGACCTTAACAACCACAATCCCAACAACCAATGCTCAAGATTACAATCCACAAGTTTGTAAAAGGTTGCAGCCACAAGTTATTATGGGAGGCTTTAATCCACCTCTGATAGATTGGGACGAGTCAAGCATTGGTGTAATTGCTGTTGTTCGTGATGGTGCAAGACCTGTTTATGATGTATCTTTAAGAATGACCACCTCACTAAATATGGCTATGAATTTAACTGAGACACTTCCAAATGGAGATAAACTTTATGAGACAACTCTCACCTTTGGAAGAGGAGCATTGCCAGCAGCATCATTTAGAGGATTCTGGGGACCTGATGATAGCCAGTTTATGATAAGAGTTCGTGATGATGCTATGCAAGAGCACAAGTTTCCTGATCTTAGAAGAGGTAACTACCCAAAACTTAGCGGAACAGAGTGCTGGTCAGATAGATAGAGCAGATCAAGTAAATATTTAAATAGCTCTAATTAAATTTTGCTTTTTAAGACCAGACCCGATGCCAAGATATTTGATTGTCATCGGGTCTATCTGTTTTGTAAAACTTTTAAAAAAAACTAAAAGATGAAGATGAATACTAAATCAAAAGAATATTATTCTATTTTTTTAATGGTCATAGCAACTTATATTCTGCTTAACCTATCAAAAATTGCATATAGCCAAGATTCTGGAATGTTTGGCTCTCAAAAGAGTAGTGATGAGCTATTTATTCAAGCAAATCTGCTCAAAAAAGATAAAGATGGCTGGATATGCCTTGATATTAACATTAAAAATAGTGCATCAAAATTGTTAAAAGATGCAATATTGCGAGTTGCACCAGCAGCTATGAACAACAGCAAGTTTGATTTTAACCTTTTAAAAGCAAAATCAGAGAGTGGCAAAGAGCAGAGAGCATTTTATAAAGAAGATGGTGTTAGCATAAAGCCAAAATCTGATATTAACAAAAAAATCTGCCTTCTATTTCCAACAGATGCATCTTTAGAGCAATTTCTAATCTTTATCTTTATAGAGGGTAAGATAGGAGATAAGCCTATTATGCTAAGAAAAATTATAAGTTTACAGAATAATAGTGCCAATCAAGAGAGTCCAAAAGGTTAGGAAAAACTAAAGGAGATAATATGTATATAGAACAGAAACTCTTTAAATCAGATAGAGGGGGGTCAAGTATCCTATTAATTGGCATACTATCTACGATCTTATTTCTATCTATTTTTATTAAAGATGCCAATAGTGCTGCGGATCAGGTGTGCCAAAACCAGACAACTGTGGAGGCAAAAGGTCAATACCCACTCTCTTCTCCAGCAGAGATGGTAATTAGAGTAGATGATAAATTTCTATTTGTGTTAGACAGCAACGTAATATCAGTTGTTGATACAGATAAAAACGCTGTGGTCTCTCAGATGGCTGCTGGTGCTATGAATAGAGGTGCTTTAATATCGCCTGATGGCTCAACTCTTTTTGTCTGTGCACTAAATGAGGGTCAAATACTTCAATACAAAATAGATGGCAATGACCCAAAATTGTTTACTGCAAAAGGAGTCTTGTTCAACATGCCAGAGGTACAAGGCATAAAGGGTCAGCCATCTGCCCTTGCACTATCGCCTGATGGCTCAACTTTATATGTTGCAGATAGAACCAGTGGTCAGATTATTGCTCTATCTGTATCAATTGCTAAAGAGATTGAAAGAGTTAGTAACCCTTTAGATTCATCAGGTATCCAAATTTCAACAAGACACCCTGCAAGGCTTCTGATTTACGATAAAACACTTTATATTCTATACAGCACAAGTCGCCACGTTGCAGCTTATAGCCTTACTGATAAAAAATGGATAAATACAGCATCAACTGGAGGCTCGCCATCTGATATGGAGATTGTGGGTTCTGACAAACTCTATGTCTCACGAACTGGCGGCTTAGATATTTTCAACTCTCAAACTTTAGAGCTTATTGATAAAATTGATGATTCTACTGTGCTTGAAGAGCCTAAAAATATTAAATTAGTTGATGATATTTTGCTGATTGCTGATCAGGGTAAAGGTTCTGTTGTGATGTTAAATACAAAATCTCAAATTCATGATCTTAAATATGCCTCATGTTCAGTTGGAAGAGAACCTAAATGGCTCGCTTTTTTTAAAGATCAAAGCTCTGTATCAGATATGGTCTTAGTCTATGCAAGCAATGCAGATACCTCTGTCATCAATTTTGCATTTAGTTTAGTTGATGTTGCAACTGATCCTGTAAGCTATAACTCAACAGCAAGAGCTTTGCCTCAAGTTATTGCATCTGGATTATCTCCATCTAAGTTAGATATTGGCGGAACCTCTTTTGATATTTTAGCCCTTGTAAGAGCTGGGCAAAACCCAATTGAGAGCGTCTCATTTAACGCATCTGGAGGTGAGAGCTTTTCAATAGCTATGGAAAAGGCTGGAGTTTTAGAAAATTGGGATTTGACAACTGGAGTAAGAAAAAATGGAGATGAGCTTTATAAGGCAACTGTTGTATTTCCAAGAATTACTGATCCTCTGCCAACACTAACCGCTGCGTGGGGATCAGGCAATGGGCAGTTTAACATCACTGCAAGAGATACGGCTGGGCAATATTCCCATAAATTTCCTGATGTTATGTTTGGCGACTACCCAGCAATTGAACCAATTATAAAAGAGGCTGAACCAATAACCTACATCTCAACACAAAGGCTTGCTCCTCAAATTGTTATGGCTGGATTTAGCCCATGTTTGATTGATGTTGGAGATAGCCAGTTTGATATTATTGCAGTTGTGCGAGAAGGTGTCCGTCCAATTGAAAATGTTACCTTACGGCTTAACACAGGTGGCTTTGATATTGCAATGCAAAAGGCTGGAACTTTAGATAATAGAGATAAGGTTTATAAAGGAATGCTCACCTTTCCAAGAGGGAGTTTTGATGGAATGAACGGAGTTAATTTAGATGCCTTATGGGGACCTGGTGCTGGACAGTTTAAGATTCAAGCTATTGATGATATGTCCCAAAGAAGCCATGATTTTCCAAATATTGAGTTTGGCGATTTTCCTGAATATAAGCCCTAAATATCTTTCAAATTAATAGCTCAATCTTCTCTACCTTTTCAGGCAGAAGTGAATTTTCATACAAAGATGAAAAAAAGTAGTTTAGAGCTTTGAGCTTTATTGCATCTAAATTACAGTGCAGCAGCTCAAAATATCTACTGACATAACTTTTGTCCATGCCAATAGTGTTTGAGCCTGCTGCAATAACTTTATCAATGTTAGTATAGCCCTGTTCACGAGATCGGTAAAATAGCTCAAGTGCAGCTTTAACATCGTTATAACGTAAAATCGCAGCCTCTCTTCTTACAACCCAAAGGGCAAAGACAAAAGGCAAACCAGTTGTCTCATACCAGAGCCTTCCAAGATCAATTCGGTATTTAAACCGATTTTTCCAAGGCTGAGACATGGCAGCATCTCCAATAACCATTGCAGCATCAGCACTATCTGGAACATCTTGAAGAGTTCTTAATCTTTTTGTGGTAAAATTTGGAGTAACGCCATTTTGTATGGCAATCAGCTTTACAAGTGCAGATGATGTGGCTGAATCTTGGCTCAATACAATCAATTTTTGATCAAGCTCTTTGATGGGATAATTTGTCATAAGGATTACGCTCAACACCTCACCATGAGATGAGATTGAGAGATCAGGAAGAATCAAAAGCTCTTTATGGTTCATTGCATAAAAGGCTGACGAGACAGGGCTTATATCAATCTCACCATTTTTTATCATGCCATTTAAAACAGCGGGTGGTCCCTCTATCATAGTTATCCAATCTGGCACAAGCCCATTGACCAATCCATAATAGACGGGTGAGGCGTTAATATAGTCAATCTTACCAATTAAAAGTTTTTCTCTGTCCATTTTTTTCCTTTGTAATTTTTTCCCCTTTTAAGTTAAAAGGCAATTGATAGCTATCACTTTGTATTTTGTAAAGCATATTCTTTAATTAAATTAAATCTTGTGGTTGGGCTATATTTCGGTGTAAAGAGCTTAAAATGAAATTATATCAATACTTTTTCCCTTTTCTGAGTGGTTTTCTATTAACCCTATCATTTCCTAACTCTGAGGTTGATTGGCTTGCATGGATAGCATTGGTTCCATTGATTCTATCGCTTGATAAAATTAATGGCAAAAGAGCCTTTAAATTTGGATTTGTTATGGGGCTTTCCCACTTTTTATCTTTGATATATTGGATTGTGCCAACTATCAGCACTTACGGGCAACTGCCTCTATTGTTGGCTCTTCCCATACTGATTCTTCTTTCAGGATATTTAGCCCTCTATCCAGCACTTTTTGCATTAGGTTTAAGCTATTTAAAAGTTAATAGCAAATTGATGCCATTAACAGCAGCAGCTTTATGGGTAAGCCTTGAATATATCAGATCAATTTTTATGAGTGGTTTTCCTTGGGGGCTTGTTGGATACTCTCAATACAGCCATTTGGAATTAATACAAATTGCAGATATAACCTCAGTTTATGGCATCTCTTTTATTGTGGTTCTCACAAATGCCGTGATAGCAAGGATTTTAGCTTTAAAATCAAAGCAAAATTATAAATCAGAGATAGCGATCTCTATTTTCTCTCTTTTTCTAATATTTGGGTTTTTGATTGGTTATGGAAAATTTAGGATAACTGATATTAAAAATGAGTCAGATAAAGGCAAAATTTTAAATATATCTGTGGTTCAGGGCAATATTGAGCAGGCTCTTAAATGGGAAGAGGCTTATCAAAAGAGCACGATAGAGAAATACTGCAAACTCTCAATCAAGACTGCTCAAGAGTTTAAGCTAAATTTTCAAAACATAGGTGCAAAATCAGATAAGCTAAATTTAATCATATTTCCTGAAACTGCCCTACCTTTTTACTACACATGGAATAAAAATCTATCCAATGAGATTAATAGCTGCATAAAAGATGTTGGCACAAATTTTTTAATCGGAAGCCCAGCTTTTAAGACTATTGATAAGGCTGCAAAAATTTATCAATTCTACAATAGAGCCTACATGGTAAATGAGCTTGGCGTTGTAACAGGCAGTTACGATAAAGTTCATCTTGTTCCGTTTGGGGAGTACGTACCGTTTAGCAGATACCTATCGTTTCTTGGAAAGATAATTGCTCAAGCTGGCGATTTTTCAGCGGGAAAAAGAGATGCCCCGCCTCTGTTGTTTAACCTTTCGTCAGATTCAATTAAGTCAAATAGCGTTTTAAGTTCAAGTGTTGGGGTACTTATCTGCTTTGAGGTCATCTTTCCATACCTTGCAAGAGAATCTGTGAACAATGGGGCAGAACTTTTGGTTACAATGACAAATGACGCATGGTTTGGATACACATCAGCACCAAAACAGCACTTTGCTATGGCTATTTTTAGAGCAGTTGAGAACAGAAGGGCAGTTGCACGGGCAGCAAATACAGGAATCAGCGGATTTATCGATCCAACTGGCAAGGTTCTTCAAACATCAAATCTATTTGAAGATGCAGCTTTAACTGAGCCATTGCCAGCTATGACGATTCAGACGTTTTACTCTAAATTTGGTGATGCTTTTGCTTTTGTTTGTATTTTTTTTGTTTTATTAGAGATGTTTATATCTATGGTATCAATAAAGAGAGCTTTATAACATGGAATTTATAGCGGACCTTCATCTTCACTCCCACTTTTCAAGGGCTACGGCAAAAAATCTTGATCTTGAGCACACCTATTTAGCAGCACTAATTAAGGGGATTACTGTTGTTGGAACTGGAGATTTTACTCACCCTGGCTGGTTTAAAGAGCTTGAAGAGAAACTTGAGCCAGCAGAAGAAGAAGAGGGGCTTTTTAAGCTAAAAGATAAGATAATAAAAGAGATTGATGGTTTATCTCTTCTACCAGTTGCAATAAGAGAAAAGAGCATCAGATTTATTCTTCAGTGCGAGATAAGCTCAATCTACAAAAAAGATGGAAAGGTTAGAAAAAATCATAATCTTATCTATTTTCCTGATATGAAATCTGTAAAAGCATTTAACGAAAAACTTGGCAAGATAGGCAACATAACATCTGATGGTCGCCCAATTTTGGGGCTTGATTGCCAAACGCTTCTTGAAATTATGCTTGATACCTCTCACAATGGCTTTATGATTCCAGCTCACATCTGGACGCCATGGTTCTCTATGTTTGGCTCAAAATCTGGTTTTGACTCTGTTGAGGAGTGTTTTGGTCCACTTTCTGATAATATCTTTGCAGTTGAGACTGGTCTTTCATCAAATCTGCCAATGAATTGGCGTGTTGAGACTTTAGATAAGATGAGCTTTATCTCATCATCTGATGCCCACTCTCCAATGGTCATGGGCAGAAACGCATCAAGGTTTAACACAGAGCTGTCATATATATGCATAAGAGATGCCCTTAAAATAAAATCCCCCAACTCAAACAGATATTTAGGCACAATTGATATGTATCCAGAAGAGGGAAAATATCACTATGACGGACACAGAAAATGCAATATCTGCTTTAACCCTGAAGAGACAATATCTTGCAATGGAATATGCCCTAAATGCCAAAAACCTTTAACACTTGGTGTTTTATACAGAGTTCAAGAGCTTGCAACAAGACCAGAAGGCTACCTCCCAAAAGATCGGCATGGCTATCAGAGCATTATTCCGCTTGCAGAGATTTTATCAGAGATTGAGGGCAGTGGCGTAAAATCCAAAAAGGTTGATAGCCTCTATTATAAAGCTATCGCCTCACTTGGAAACGAGCTTGATATTTTGCTCAAACTTGATTTTGACAAGATTGATAGTGTTGGAATTTCGCTTTTATCAGAGGCAATAAAAAGAATGAGAGAGGGCAAAGTCTATCTAAGCCCTGGTTATGATGGAGAGTTTGGTCGTGTAACACTATTTACACCAGAAGAGATAGAGCGGTTAAAGGGCAATGTCAGCATGTTTAAAAGCTCTTCTATCTCAAATAAGAAAAAAAGAGCTCTAAATGATACAATAAAAGAGAGAGTCAAAAAAGGGGCGGTCAATACGGTAGATAGCAACAAAAAAGGTTTATTAAACCTTGAGCAAGATAGAGCTATTAAATCTAAAGATCGTCCACTTTTGATTGAGGCAGGTCCTGGCACAGGAAAAACCCACACACTCACCCAAAAAATTGCATCGCTTATCATAAATCAAAATGTAAATCCAAACTCCATACTTGCCCTAACATTTACCACAAAAGCAGCAGAGGAGATGAAGCATCGAGTAAAAAGGCTGATAGGTCAAAATCAAAATAGCGAGCCTTTTATCTCAACATTTCACGGCTTTTGCCTGATGGTGCTAAAAGATTACACAAATTTTAACTCTGCCATTACAGATGAGACTTTACGTAAAGCGTTTATTAAAAAGGCGATTGAACTTTCTAATGCTGATAATGGCTTAGAAGTTGGAGCATCTGCACTTTCATCTAAGTCAATTGCCTCAATGGAGCTTAAAATTTCAATGTTAAAACAGAGAAGTTTTCTAAAACACTCACCATCAAATTTAAAAGAGCCTCAAACTGCTGATTATAAAGATGCTGCTGCCATTTTACCAAAATATCAAGAGCTTCTATCCAATTATCAGCTTGTTGATTTTGAAGATTTGATCCTCATGGTTTTAAGGCTTTTAGAAGATGATGAGAGCCTTTTATCTAAATTAAAAGTGCGATTTAACTATCTTTTTGTTGATGAGTATCAAGATATAAATCAGAGTCAATATCAGTTAATCAGGTTAATGGTTGGCAATGGGGCTAATCTTTCTGTAATTGGCGATCCAGATCAGTCAATTTATGGATTTCGTGGCTCTGATAACAGATATTTTAAAGAGTTTGAGGCTGACTACCCTAACACTGAAAAGATCATATTTAGGCAAAATTACAGATCAACTAAGACCATACTTGAGGCTTCATTTCAGCTAATTTCAAATAAAGATGCAAATCAGCCAAAACAGAGGCTATTTTCATCAATTGATGGGGATAAAAAGATTTACATTTTGCAGGCAGCTTCAGAAGAGGCTCAAGCTGTGATGGTTGGCAAAACTATTGAAGAGCTTGTGGGAGGGCTATCCATGTTTTCAATGGACGCTCAAAAGGCAGACTCTACAAAACCAGATGAATACTCTTTTTCGGATATTGCTGTTTTATACCGCACAAAAAATCAGAGTGAGGTTATATCAAAGGTGTTTGAGCGGGCTGGTATCCCATTTCAGAGAGCAGACAGAGATAATATCTTTTTGCAAAAAGGGGTTAAGGAGCTTATCTCTTTTTTACGGATAGTGGTGGAAAAAGAGACGTTTTATGATGATGAGATTCTTTTTAAACATAATAAGAGTTATAAAAAGGTGATAGCCTCAATTTTAGCCAAATCAAACAAAAACAATAGAGTAACAGCCCTGCTTTTAAATAGGGCAATTTTGGAGCTTAAAATAGATAAACTTATCAGCCAAAACAAAAGAGCCATTGAGATTGTTGATAATTTTTTAAAAGAGGCTGAACAGTATCCTGATCCAGCCCTATTTTATGAGCATATTGCAATGAAAAAAGATGTTGATACTCTTGATTACAATGCTCAAAAGGTTTTGTTGATGACCATGCACGCATCAAAGGGGCTTGAGTTTAAAGCTATATTTATTGCTGGGTGCGAAGATGGTTTGATTCCATTTTTTAACCATGCTGGAGTGTGTGAAGATATTGCAGAGGAGCGAAGGCTCTTTTACGTTGGAATGACAAGGGCAGAGGATCGTCTATACCTTTGTCATGCAAAAAAGCGTCAACTATTTGGAAAAACTGTGGTTATGAAGAGATCGCAATTTATAGATGATATTGAAGAGAGGCTAAAACACTACACAAAATCAGAGCCAAAAGAGAAAAGAAAATCAGACGAGAATCAAGAACATCAGTTAGAGCTATTCTAAAGGAAGCTCAGGGCTTACTTACACAAGGCTCTCAAATATGTGATACTCTTCAATGTGGTATTGTGGCTCTGGGTAGATGGCAATGGGCATACCAAATTTTGTCTCCAATGATGTTATAAGGTGCTTTTCCTCTCCATGAAGAAGCTGGGCAATCTCTGGGTGAACCTTTACTGTAAATCTATTGCCCATAATATCGCTCGCCTCATTTAGCAGCTCTCTGTGGATTTTATGGCAGATAGATTTACCAGATAGAAGCATTCCATCTCCAGCACAGTAAAAGCACGGCTCACAAAGTGTGCGTGTAAGGTTTTTTCTCACCCTCTTTCTTGTCATCTGCACAAGACCCAACTCAGATAATGGAAGCACGTTGGTTTGGCTCTTATCTTTTTTTAAAGCCTCAATAAGTTGAGCCATAACTTTTTCTTTGTGGTGGCTCTTTTTCATATCAATAAAATCAATGATTATAATGCCTCCAATGTTTCTAAGCCTTATTTGATAAGCTATCTCTTTTACTGCCTCAAGGTTAGTTTTAAGAATTGTCTCCTCAAAGTTGTGCTTTCCAACATAACGTCCTGTGTTTACATCAATTGCCACTAAAGCCTCAGTCTGCTCAATGATTATGTATCCGCCAGATTTAAGCCACACCTTTTTTTTAAGTGCTCTGGCAATATCTCCTTCAATGTTGTAAGCATCAAATATCGGCTCAGAGCCTGTGTAAAGTTCAACTGCGACCCTAAGATCAGGCATTAATTTATCTAAAAAGTGGACAACATTCTCATACCCCTCGCGTGAGTCAATGATGAGCCTATCAGCCTCGTCAGTTAATAGATCACGCACAGCCCTAAAGGTTACAGTCAAATCTCGATAGACCAAAGATGGAACAGATGCTGTTCTGCTCTTTTTTTGAATATCTTCCCATGTTTTGTTTAAGAACTCTATCTCGCGTGAGAGTCTATTCTCCTGTATCCCTTGTGCTGCTGTTCTAAAGATATAGCCAAAATTATCTTTTCTGATAGACTGCATAAGCTCTTTTAAGCGTGCCCGCTCCTTTTCGCACACTATTCTTTTTGATATTCCAATATGCTCTACAGTGGGCATAAGAACCATAAATCTGCCGGGAAGTGAGATGTTGGTAGTTACCCTTGGACCTTTTGATCCCATTGAGGATTTGGCAACTTGAATCAAAATATCTTGCCCCTCAGTTATAATATCCTCAATTGGACAGCTATCTTTATAGTAGCTTTTGCAGTTGCATTCAGATTGCTGCTGCCAATCAGATGTTGAACTAAATTTAGCAGATTGTATATTACTACTACCTACAACTCCAACTGAATCATCATCAATGGCTGATTCAGCATCCTCTGGACCCAAATCACCTGACTCAGCATCCTCTGAATCTATCTCACTCTCCTGCTCAAATCGTCTTGCAAGCTCATCACAGGTGTTATCTAAAATATCATCAACATACAAAAAAGCTGCCTGATTTAGCCCAATATCAACAAAAGCTGCCTGCATTCCTGGCAGCACCCTTTGAACGCGACCTTTGTAGATATTGCCAGTAATATTGGACTCATCGCCCCTTTCAATAAAGAGTTCCACAATAGTTCCATTTTCCAGCACAGCAACGCGGGTCTCATGTGGTGCTGAATTTACAACAAGTTCTCTGAGCATAATTTTTATATTGACCTATCTAATTTTGATTTTTTGATGGATTATCTTTTGATTAACAACAAACTGAACAGATCAAATTGGATAAAACTTTTGGCTGTAACTATCTTTTGAGTTTTAGCGTATCTGCAGAACGCAACACGCTATCAGGCAGATTAAAGACCTCTGTTAATATCTCAGATGGTCGTATTGTTCGCTGACCATCATTTATAAGGGTCATCTCAAGCTCATTTGGTTTAAGAATGGTTATATTTTTGGTAACTTTTCTTAAATCACTCTCACGCTGAACACCTTTAAAATTTAACTTCTCCACAACATATTGAGAAAGAGCCATAAAATCATCTATACTATTTTGAGTAATTGTAAAATTGTTAAGATTAATTCGATATGATGTAGTTACTAACTGCTCACTATTTTTTCTATTTTTTAAGTTGGCAGAATATAGGCATCTTGTAATTGTTATGATTGGGGGTAAAACCTGATTAAGCTTTGTAACAACATCTTCTGGAGTGGTAAATTTTGGTAGCTTTGCCTGTATTGAAAAAAACTCCTCTTGGCTCTCCATGCCAACAGGCAGCGGATTGTCAAAAGAGATTTTCATAGCAGGGCTAAATCCTGTGGAGTATCTAACTTTTATTCCTATTCTTCTGATTGCTCGTCTTATTATCTTTGCAAGCTCAAGATGTCCAAAATATTTTGCTTTTCCAACTCTTGAGTAGAAGATTGTGAGCTTTGAGAACTCCTCAACCTCTTTTGCAGCAACCACTCTATTTTGTTTAGATTGATCATCTAAAACTGGCTCGTCTGGTAAATGTGGTAAATTTGGATAGAGAATAGGCTTTACTATTTTAAAATCGCATATCCCGCAACCTGTGCAGCCATGCTCTCTGCAATCAGGGGTCAACTCTTGAGCTATTGCCTTTTTAAACTCATCTTGCATAAATTGTTGCAAGATTCCACAATCAATATGGGACCAAGGCAGGGGTTCATCATCTTCACGTTTGCGAGTTGTATAAAAGTATGGGTCAATTTGGCACTCATCAAAAGCCCTCTGCCAAAGATCAAAACGGAACATATCTGACCAGCCATCTAAACGGCAGCCATTTTCCCACGCTTTGACAAGAACCTTTGATAAACGTCTATCGCCTCGTGCCCAAACCCCTTCAAGCAGACTCATTTTAGGGTGTTGCCACTTTAAATTGATGGCTGGGTGGCGAAGATTTTGTTTAAGAAAGGTTAAGTTCTCAAAAGACTTATCAGGGTGAATCTGAGAGCATCGCTCAAATGGGGTGTGAGGTTTTGGGATAAATGATGCAAAACTTATGCTAATTGTGGCTTTGCCCTTGCCTGTTGTCTTTATGCCCGCAAGATTTGTTGCCATATCTGCAATTGCTTTAATATCTTCATCTGTTTCAGTGGGAAGACCATTCATAAAGTAGAGCTTTATATTTCGCCAGCCCAACCCAAATGCACTTTTTACTGTCTCAAAAATATCCTCTTGTGTGATATTTTTGTTTATCACATCACGAAGCCTTTGACTTCCTGCCTCTGGTGCAATTGTAAATCCTGTCTTTTTAACCCTTTTGATTATCTTCATAAGCTCTGAATTGAGCTTTCCAGCACGAACAGAGGGCAGAGATATTGATACACAATGCCCAACATCAATTGCCATAAGCTGCTCCATAAGAGGTGCAAGATTGCTGTAATCTCCAGTGCTTAACGACAATAAAGAGAGATCACTGTAACCTGTATTTTTAAGTGCAGTTTTTGTTATCTCAACCAAATCATCAACAGATCGCTCCCGAACTGGTCTATAGATCATGCCAGCCTGACAAAATCTACAACCCCTTGAGCAGCCCCTTGCAATCTCAAGACGCAATCGATCATGGACAGGTTTTCCAAATGGAACTATTGGAGAGGTTGGAAATGGAGCTATTGAGAGATCAGGCAATATCGCCCGCTTGATCTTTTCATAACCAGATTCAAGAGGCTCAAGAGTCTGCACTCCATTTTGATTATAGTTTGGCTTAAAAAATGAGGGAACATAGATGCCTTGAATCTTGGAGAGCCTTTTTAAGAGCAATTTTTTATCAAAAGTAGCATCAGAAGAGTTAGATGCCTCTTTTTTCCACTCAATAAAGGCTTTAGCAATCTCAAGAGCAGCCTCCTCCCCATCTCCAATTAAAAAGGCATCAAAAAAATCAGCCAATGGCTCAGGGTTAAATGTGCAGGGACCGCCTGCAATTATTAATGGGAAATTTTTTTCAGATTTATCTCTATCTTTGGCATAAAATGGGATTTTAGCAAGATTTAGCATAGTTAGAATGTTGGTAAAGTTAAGTTCGTAAAGCAGACTAAACCCAACTATATCAAACTCTTTAAGCGGAGTTTCAGACTCTAAGGAGAATAGATCAATATCTTTTTGTCTTAAAATAGTCTCCATATCAGGAGCAGGGGTAAAAAAACGCTCGGCAGCAATATTATCTTGCTGATTTAAAATTGTATATAAAATCTGCATTCCAAAATGTGATGTGCCGATCTCATAAAGATCAGGAAATGCAAGTGCAAATTTAAGTTCAACTTCTGATAGCTCTTTTTTAATGCTATTTGCCTCAGCCCCAAGATAGCGACTCGGCATCTCCACAAAGGGGAGGATTTCTTGAATATTTATTTTGTCCATGATAGAAATAGCTAATAAATCCATATTATTGTTGTCAATTTTTGATAAATTGTGAATATCTCATTTTAACCTAAATAAAGCAAATTAAAATTAAATCTGCACAGATTAAACAACTTAAGGAAAAGCCAATAATTTGTATAACACAGGCGAAATAAAAGAGAATCTCAAGGGTGTTGTTGAGCGTATAACATTTCACAACCCTGATAATGGCTGGTCTGTTTTACGGGTTGTTCCATTTAATAATCCTCAGCAGCAAGAGACAGTTATTGTTCACCAGACTAAAGTGTTTGCTGGAGCTACGATGGAGTTTGAAGGCACTTGGATCATGCACCCAAAATATGGGCGACAATTTAAGGCAACCTTAGCACAAGAGAGAAAACCAGCCAGCACAGCAGCCCTTGAAAAGTATCTTGGCTCTGGTCTTATTAAAGGGGTGGGACCTCAAACTGCAAAAAAGATTGTAAAATATTTTGATAAAGAGACGCTCACGGTTTTTGAGTCATCAATTGAGAGGCTAACAGAGATTCGTGGTATTGCACGTAAAAAGTTGGAGATGATAAGTCAAGCGTGGCAAGAGCATAAATCTATTCGCGATGTTATGATGTTTTTGCAATCTCACGGAATCAGCACCCTTTTTGCTGTAAGAATTTATAAAGAGTATGGCGATAATGCCATACAATATGTTACTCAAGACCCGTATCGCCTTTCAAATGACTTTTACGGTATTGGATTTTTTTCAGCAGACAAAGTGGCTTTAAGCATTGGCTTTGCCCCTGATAGCCAAAAGAGAATTATAGCTGCAATCCGCCATGTTTTGGCTGCAAGCAGAAACTTTGGACACTGCTACTTAACCCTGCCTCAGATTCAAGATGAGGTTGTAGAGCTTTTACTGCCTCAAGAGAGCCAGACTCCATCTCAATATGATTTTGATGATCTGAGCAATATATCTGATAATATTGCTGATTTTAACGCATCATACCAAGAAAATTTAAAAAATCGCATACCTGATATTTTAAATCAGATGAAAGAGGATAGACTCTTAATGGTGCGTCATATCGCATCTAATAAAGCATCTAATAAAAAGGAAGAAGAACAAGAGACTTGCTACTACTCAAAATCTCTCTATTTTGATGAGCTTTATGTTGCTAAACGGGTAGCAAAGATGTGCAAAGAGTCAAATCAGATAAAAGAGGATAACAAAGAGCCACTGCCAGCAGCATATCCAGAGCATGAGCAGATAGAGCGATGGGTAAATCTTTACTGCAAGGCAAGGCATATAAAATTAAGCCATGAGCAGGCAAAGGCTGTTATTTCAATTGCTAACCAAAAATTTTCAATTCTAACAGGAGGTCCAGGTTGCGGCAAAACAACTACTACCCTTGTTATTGTAAAACTGCTTGAGGCAATTGGCGATTATAGAGCTAAATATAGCTTTTTAGGTTCACAAGAAGATGGGGCAGCATCAGATAAAAATCAGACAGATAATCACTATAATCACCAGATAAAGATAGTTTTAGCAGCCCCAACAGGAAGGGCAGCCCAACGAATGAGCGAAGTTATTGGCAAAGAGGCAAAGACAATACACCGCCTCTTGGAGTGGAAAGGCGGAGAGTTTAAAAAAAATGAAGAGAGCCCACTTAAAGCTGATTTTTTGATTGTTGATGAGTGCTCCATGCTCGATATTAGCCTAACTGCTGCACTTTTAAGGGCTGTGCCAGAATCTTGTCAGGTATTATTTATTGGCGATGCTGACCAGTTACCATCAGTTGGGGCTGGTAATGTGCTAAAAGATATGATTGCATCTGGAGTTATTCCATGCTTTGTCTTAACTCAAATATTTAGGCAAGCTCAAGAGTCTTTAATTATCAAGTATGCCCACCAGATTAACAAAGGGGAGGTTCCATGGATAGCTTCTCCATTTAAAAGACCTGAAATATGGACTAAACAGTTTGACTGCATGTTCATAGATTCAGATGAGGCAACAAAAGAGCAGATAAACTTTATAAATAGGGTAAAACAGCTCTCAAATATTAAAACATCTGAAATTGATACCCACTATTTTGGCTATGATAACCCTGAAGAGTTTTACCAGTTTGGCATTAATGAGCCTATAAGACCTTATGAGTCAGAGATAAAGATTCCTAAAAAATTTGAGCATGTTGATATAAATAGAGTAAACCGAGCAGATACAGAGGTAAAAGAGTTGATGGCTGTTTTAAAAAGCGTTCACCCTTGGTCATCGCTGCATTATGGCTACGCTGCTGCTGATATGGTTAAACGGATTTACCTTGATTCAATTCCTAAATATTATGGCAAGAGTTGCGAAATACAGATTTTATCTCCAATGACCAGAGGCACACTTGGCACAATAAACTTAAACAGAATGATACAGGCATCTGCAAATCCGCCATCTGCTGCAAAACGGGAGATTAGAGTTGGAGAGCGAATCTTTAGGGTTGGAGATAGGGTAATACATCGCAGGAACAACTACGATCTTGGAGTTTTTAACGGCGATATTGGTCTTATCGTTGATATGGAGATAACTGATCTTACATGCTTAGTATCTTTTTATCCTGATTCAAGAGTTGTCAAATATCAGCGTGATGATATTCTTGAGCTTGATTTAGCCTACGCAATCACAATACACAAATCACAAGGAAGCGAGTTTGATACTGTAATTATTCCAATTTTATCTCAACACTTTAAGATGCTCTTTAGAAATCTTATCTACACAGGCTTAACAAGGGCAAAAAAACTTGCCATATTTGTTGGCACAAGAAAGGCTATGTTGATGGCTGTTAAAAATCAAGATACAACTTTAAGACAAACTTCACTTGAGGAGCTTTTAAAAAATTATTAAGTTTTTTTGAATTTAAGAAAAGTTTAAAATAAAAAAAGGGGTGTAGCATCGCTACACCCCTACATAAACCATTTAAGAGTTACTTAAATTTTTGGGATATTACTGTTGTTTGGGGTGGCAGTCATTACATGATGTTGGGGCAGGACCTTTGCCTTTTGGATCCCCAGCCTTTTTGTTTGACTCTTTGTGGCAGTCAATGCAGTTAGCATGGATAGCTTTTTCATGATACTTTACAATTTTTTCTTTCTTGCCAAGTTTCTCACCCTCTGGTGCCTTGCCAGTCTCTTTATGGCACTCTACGCATTTTTGAACATTATCACCCATTTTAAGATCAAGTGGTTTACCTTTATCGTCATGGTGGCAATCACCGCAGGCAATTTTATGTTTCTCAATGTGATCTTTGTGCGTGAACTCAGCTAAACTTTTTGTACGTTTTGCGTACTCTTTTGTCTCCATTTTGAATGTGTCCGCAACCTCTGTTCCTGCATAGATACAGGTTGCAGCAAAAAGAAGAGCAATAGCTACTGACAACATAAGTGTAACAAATTTTTTACTCATCGTTTTTTTACTCCTTTTAACAGTTAATAGTAGTTTTTATCACCTTATACATATATCAGGCAGTATCCCAATCTACCTGATAAGAATCCGAACAAAATCCGCATCTATGGAAATTTAGGAGACTATTATAATATGGTGTTCAACCATGTCAATAATAAAAAAGTTTAATGTGGCTATTGCTAATTTAAATCTGATGACTCAGCTAAATCAATAATCTTGCCATCAGGGTAATATTTGGTTTTATATCGTGAAATCTGCATCAATTTTTTTGTTATTATAGCCATGCGTTCAATCTGCTGCTGTATCTTTTTTAGTTTCATATAGACAGGGCTTTGAGGCGAGCTATCCATCAGAGCCAGCTCAGAGTAGCCTGAGATATTCATCAGAGGCTGATTAAGCTCATGGCACACGGTTCCTGTGATCTCAAGAATGGCTTTGAGCTTTTCGCTCTCTATCAGCTTATCTTCAGCCTCTTTCTTCTTTGTTAAATCTCTTACAACGCTTACAATACCTATGAGCTTGTGCTCATCTGTTTTTAAAAAAGCCACGCTATGTTCAGATGGAAATATAGTGCCATCTTTTCTTTTTAGCCTATACTCAAATAGAACTGTATTGCCGCTGTTAAATGACTCATCTATCTTTTTTTGGAACTCCAAATAGTGATTAGAATCAACATGAAATATCTCAGATACTCTCCCCTTTAGCTCATCTTTTGAGTAGCCCAAAATTTTCTCTGCAGCAGGATTAACATCTATTATGAACCTATCAGGAGTTAATATAATAACTGACTCTTTAAGGGCATCAAAGACATTATGAAGCCAAATATATGACTCTTGTAGTAGAGATTCAGCCTTTTGACGCTCAACAATAACCCTTGCAAGCTCTTGATTTAGAACCTCCATATCTTCTGCCTGTTTTCTAAGATTTTTTTGAAGAGAATACATTTTAAGGTGAATTTGAACCCGTGCAGTAACATCAGCAGCCTGAAAAGGTTTAGTTATGTAATCAACAGCACCTAAAGAGAACCCCTTAATCTTATCTTCAACATCATCTTTAGCAGTTATAAATATAATTGGAATATCTGCAGTATCAGGATCAGCCTTTAAGCAGGCACAGGCATCATAACCTGACATTGTGGGCATCATAATATCAAGCAGAATAATATCAGGCGGGTCTGCCTTTATGGCACTAATTGCCATTAAAGGGTCCAATATTGGGCGTATCATGTAATCAGGACGGGCTAAAATACCAACCAAAAGCCTTAAATTTGCAGATACATCATCTACAAGGACGATGTTTGATTTTTCTGCTATTTGAACCCCTTGGCTATTTGAAATATCACTTTGGTTATTCAATTTGTTGCCCATCTTTTACCCTCTTTTCGATAGTACATCAAGCAGCCTTATATATTCGTAATTACTGACCATATCTTTTAGTGATTGAACAAGCTGGAGTATCCTTTAATACTGATATGTTTTTTAAGACTGTATCGCATATTTTACAATCTTTTTCAATGGTTTTTATCTCTTCTTGTCTATTAAAATAACTTTTTGTAACTACCACAACATTAATATCAAAGCTAAACTTGATGCCCCCTTTTCCTTTTTTCGGCTAAAGCTGACTGTTATTAGAGTCCACTTTAGTGGACTTTTTACACTTTAGCCGTGCGATTTATCGCTCGGCTATAAAAATTATCATAAAACAATTTCCAAAATTAGAATTGCTGGGTAAATTTGCCTTGATAAGTGGTGATTTAGGGGGTATTGATATTAAGATTTATTTGAAAACTCAAGTAGCTATTAAAGGAGATTAATTGCTGGCTGGTATTCAGGAAATATTCACAATTGGCTTTATTATTTTATGTATTTTTTTTGTGCCTCGACTCGTAAGAGACAACCAACCTCGCTATGGCAAAATTAAAAATAGTGGGGGCAAACTCTCGGGAAAAGCTCGTCTTGGTATTGTTATCTCTGCAATGTTTACATTGATTATGATGTTTATAACAAAACCGTGGGATAATAATCTTGTTCTGTTTTTGTCGATTGGCGTTATGCCTGTTGTTTTGGGTTGGGCAATCGTTTGGGTTAAAGCTGGCTTTAAAAAAGGGTGAATAACTTTTTTTTAAAAACTTAATTTAGGAGAAGAGAAATAGATACTTTAGCTAAATGGATATGGGATCCCGTCCTATGCCTTATTTACCTTGAAATTGGGATTATTTTTCTATTTCTTACCCGTGCAGTGGCGTGGAGAAAAAGTTTTAAGGTCTTTTTGAAAATTATTGTTAGCGGAAAAATAGGCAGTGGTAGTTTGGGTTCAGGCGACCATATAATTTCACACAGAAAAGCCTTTTTCACAAGTGTTGCTGCCACTGTTGGAATTGGCAACATCGCTGGAGTTGCAACTGCTATTCACCTTGGGGGACCTGGCGCACTCTTTTGGATGTGGATCTCAGCCCTTTTTGGTATGTTTTTTAGAATGACATCAACCTATATGGTAATCCGTCTGCGTCCAGAAGATGAGTCATCTCTATCTTTTGCTACACCGATGTTGTATCTTGAAAAATATATGACAGGAGGTTTGCGTTTTATCCCTCGAATGGTTGCTCTTTTGCTGTTGATTCAAGGGGTTGTTCTCTACAACATGGTTCAAGTAAACTCGCTTGCTCAGGCTATGCACAATCTATTTGATATCAACACTCTTTTAATCGCAATAGTAATAACTCTATGCGTTGCAGTTGTAATACTTGGCGGTTTGAAAAAAATTGTTGATTACTGCTCTGCTACTGCCCCTTTTGTGATACTAATCTATGTGATAACTGGCTTTTTTATACTAATTTTAAACCCTGAGCAGTCAATAGATGCTTTAAAAAAAGTCTTTACCTCTGCCTTTATGCCATACTCTATTGGTGGCGGATTGGTGGGATATACTGTTATGCAGGCAATGCAGTTTGGAGTATCACGAGGGATATTTTCGCACATGTCAGGTATGGGAACAAGTGCATTTTTGCAAGGAGCTAACAAGGATAACCCAGCAGCCGGCGCGTTTATGTCAGCTATCACACCTTTTGTTGATACAATTATAATATGCAGCATCACAGGTCTTGTGATTCTTTCTGATTCAGATTGGCACTATGAAACTGGTGCACACCTTACTGCATTGGCTTTTGAGTCTGGACTCGGCTCTTTTGGAGAGATGGTGGTAGTAGGCAGTTTGATTGTATTTGCCCTAACAACAATTGCAGGATTTGAGCACATTTCAGAGAGATGTTTTAAGTATCTTGGCGGTAAAAACTCAATCTGGTATAGGTTAGCATTTTTGAGTGTTACCTTTATTGGACCGTTTTTGAATTTAAGATTTGTCTGGTCATTGAGCGATATTATTATTGGAATCACGGTTATTTTTCATCTGATTCCACTTTTATACGTATTGCTTAAAAACAACAAAGAGATGAGACAAGAGCTGTTTGATTTTGCAGATAAAAATACTACAAGCAGATAAGCTGAACCATTGAGATGTCATCTTGCTGGCTTATGTTTCCACGAAAATCGTCAAGACTCTGCTTAATCTTTTCAAGGATTGTATCTGGATTATATCTATTTGCTTGGTTACTTTGGGCACCGCTTTTAAAATGAGCCTCTAAACGCTCTTGACCATACATCTCATTTTTATCGTTAAATGTCTCTATAACACCGTCAGAAAAGAGATAAAGTGCATCATCAATTTCAAATATAAATGGCTCTGGTTCACACTTTATACTATTAATAATGCCCAGCGGCAAATTACCTGATTTTATCTTCTGCTTTATCAAGCCATCTCTGTTCACAACAAAAATATCTGGCATTCCGCCGCTCCACACCTTAACAACCCTTTGATTAGAGCTGCACTCAACAATAGCAGCACACAAAAAGGCTGCTGGCGGTAAAAGCTCTTTTAGCTTTTTGTTTATCTCAAAAATAAGGCTCTCTATTGGCTGATCCGCATCTGCCATGCTATTAAAAATCTCTGCAACAGGTATAGTGCCAATTGCAGCTAAAATGCCATGACCTGCAAAATCTCCAATAATAAGATACTTACCACCAGAGGGCTTTGCTCTTGAAAAGACAATATCTCCAGAAAATCTCTCCATTGGAAGCACAATCTGTCTTACGCCTTTAGCCCGCTCCTCATTTAAGCGTAACACCTTTTTAAAAAGATCGGCTGCTGCATCTTGCTCCTGACGCATTTTGCTATTTAAAAGTTCAAGCTCAACTTTTTGAAGATTTAAGTTGTGATATAGCTGCCGTAATCGCTCCATAGCAAATATTTTGCTTTTTAACACAAGAGCGTGGATAGGCTTAGTTAAAAAATCATCTGCACCGCACTCAATCGCCTTTGAGATATCTTCTGGTTCATTTAACGCTGTCAATACAATTACAGGGACAAATTTATCGCCAGAGTGCTCTTTAATACGGCGTGTTGCGTCATATCCGTCCATAACAGGCATCATAACATCCATAAGCACGATGTCAGGATTTACCTCTTTGAACATATTAACAGCATCTAACCCATTTTCTGCCTCATAGATAGTGAAATTATCAAGCTCTAATATTACCTTTAATAACATTCGATTCTGAAAATTATCATCTACAACAAGGGCTTTCATGGGTGAGATCATTATAAACATTGCTCCTTAATTTAAAATAAGAGTGTAGAGATGCCAAATTTATAGCACCTCTACACTAAAATAACTAAAAAAAAGTGGCTATAAATTTTTTAAAGTTTTTTTAACGCATCTCCAGCCTCTTCAATTGTTGAGTAGATGCGAGGCTCAAGATTTTTTTGCTGCAAGGCATCACCAAGTTTCATACGCTGAAACGCACTTGTTGTATAGCGTGTTACACAAGCATAAAGTTCATCTACAAGCCCCTTGACCATAAGTGTATATTCATCAAGAATCTCTGGATTTATATAGAAATTATCGTAATTGACAATAGTATAAACTTTTTTGTTAAGAGGCTTGATAATTCTCTCTACAGCCTCTTTTGCCTTTGTAATCTCATCTCGTGTCTGAATTGAGAACCCCTCAAAATTGACAAAAAATAGATTCTCTTTTTCGTTGTAGGTTAGCCGCTTTTCAAGTGGGATATTGAGCATATCATCTTTTAAACCCATTGGCTGATCCATGAAAATTCTTGAATCCATAACAACAAGCGGATTTGCAACTATTGGTTTAAAATCCATATTTGCAAGAATATCTTTTTCAAGATCAACTCCAGGGGCTATTTCAATAAGCTCCATTCCTTTTGTTGTAAGTTTAAATACGCATCGTTCAGTGATATAGAGCACGGGTTGACCCTTTTGTATTGCATACTTTCCACTAAAAGTAACGTGCTCAACATGATCAATAAATTTTTTAGATTTTCCCTCTTGCAAAATTGAGAGTTTTGCATCATCAACAGCAATTTTTAACCCTCCAGCAGTAAAAGTGCCAACAAAGACAACCTTTTTTGCGTTTTGGCTAATGTTGATAAAACCTCCAGCACCAGCAAGTTTAGGACCAAATTTGCTAACATTAAGATTGCCATGCTGATCAGACTGAGCAAGTCCAAGAAAGGCAATATCAAGACCTCCGCCATCATAAAAGTCAAACTGAGCAGGCTGATCAATTAAAGCGTCAGTATTGGTAGCAGCACCAAAATTAAGCCCTCCAGCAGGCACTCCACCAATAACCCCAGGCTCTGCTGTAAGGGTCAGATAGTCCAATATGCTCTCCTCATTGGCAACACTTGCAACACCTTCTGGCATACCAATTCCAAGATTTACAATATTGTTGGTGTTAAGCTCTAATGCTGCCCTTCTGGCAATGATCTTTCGCTCGCTCATGCCCATTGGCTTTATTGACTGCATTGGCACTTTAATCTCTGCACTAAAAGATGGGTTGTAAATTTCAGCAAATGTCTGCCAATGGTTTTCAGGCTTTGAGACAACAACGCAGTCAACCATGATTCCGGGAATCTTAACACTCCTTGAGTTAAGCGTCCCTTTTTGTGCGATCCTCTCAACCTGAACAATAACAACGCCTCCTGAGTTTCTTGCAGCAGTTGCAATTGCAAGGGACTCTAAAATCAGAGCCTCTTTTTCCATTGTGATATTGCCATCTGTGTCTGCTGTTGTGCCACGCAAAAGGGCAACATTTATAGGAATAGTTTTGTACGCAAGATACTCTTTTCCATCAAAATAGATAAGTTCTACAAGGTCTTCAGTTGTAAGCTGATTAATTTTGCCTCCCCCATTTCGTGGATCGACAAAAGTTCCAAGTCCAACTGTGGTGATTGTGCGAGGTTTTTTCGCAGCAATATCGCGATAAAGATGAGAGATTACACCTTGCGGAAGGTTGTAAGAGATTATTTTATTCTCAACAGCAAGTTTTTGCAGCTTTGGCACAAGCCCCCAATGCCCGCCAATTACACGTCTGACAAGCCCCTCATGCCCAAAGTGGTTCAACCCTCTTGATACGCCGTCCCCTTGACCCGCTGCATACAAAAGCGTTAAATCTCTTGGGTTGCCAGTTTTTAAAAAATACTCCTCAAGATCAATTGCAAGCTGCTCTGGAAATCCAATTCCCACAAATCCACCAGTGGCAACAGTATCGCCTGATCGAATAAGCTGAATCGCCTCTTCGCTTGAGACGATTTTACCCTTTTTTGCCTTTACAGGGGTTAAGGTAGATAGCATTGGATGACCGCTTTTGGAAGTTTGACTATTTTGAGACATCTTAAAAATCTCCTATTTTATACTTTAATCTGTTGTTTTGTAATTTTTGTGTAAGATTTATAGATCATTAAAGATAACCTTAGCATCAAAGCCAATTATCATAGCACCCCAGTGCTTTCCGTCAATAAAAATTGGAATTGAGAGATCGTTTAAAATTTCGCCTGTGTCTCGTCTGTAAGTTTGCAAAAGCATATTTTCTGTGTGTGAGCATCGTCTCTTCTCTGTTGTGTTGTTAAAAAAGATTCGCTGATGCCGACTATTTAGGAGGTCTTTTTTATAATCGCCTGTCATCTTTTGAGAAAACTGCTTTTGGTGAACTGGTAGATAACCATTTTTATCAACTGCAAGGCAATAGATAGCTCCGCCTGATTTCATCAATCTATCATCTACAAGGTCTTGAAATTTTTGAATAAACGGCTCTGAAAAGGCGGTAAGATATTTTTGAGGATTTGTGTTGGCAATTTTCTTATAATTGGTATCAAAGACATTGACTCCACTATTTTTAATCTCTACGATCTTTTGGGTGTAAATATCTTTAGTCTCATAACAAAAAGATATAAACTTATCAAACTTACCAGTACCAGTTCTTATAGTAGAGACCATCTCCAGCATCTTTTCTGTAACTGTGTTGAGTTTATGGATAGATTTTTCAGATTCGCTCATTTTACTTGCGATCTCTTGACTAAACCCATTAATCTCCTCAACTTTTTTTGTTATCTCTGAGTTGTTTGTAGCTAACTCTTCAACTGCTGATGCTATTTTCGTCAATTCGTCAGTTGCAACTTCAAAATCAGACACCATGCTGCTAAAATTATCAACAGCCTTAACAACAGCACCTTTAGTTGTTTGGGAGTGATCCTTTATCTCTAAAGTCTCACTTTGAGTCAGCTTTACAATATCAATTATCTCGTTGATATTTGTCGATATAGTTTGAGTAGCTGGCTTTATTTTATGGGATAACTCTCTTACCTCTTGGGCAACAACAGCAAACCCCTTGCCATGTTCGCCTGCCCTTGCTGCCTCAATTGTTGCATTTAACGATAGAAGAGCTGTCATATCAGCAATTTCGTTAATAAGATCAACCACTTTGAGAATATTAGCAGAACTCTGCCCAAGTTTTTCAACAGTTACACCAAAAGATTCAACAGCCCTATTTATCTGATCAATCTTTTGGGTAACATCTACAAGCTCTTTGTATGAGGCTTGTGCCATTTTAAGATCGCCTGCTGTCTTATCAGCAACAAACTGCGTGCTCTTTGCAACTTCAGCTATCGCACTATCTGCCTCTTTGCTTGCAAAAAATAGGGCATCAGATATATCTTTTTGCTTGGCTGTTTTAGACGATATAACTTCAGCATTACCAGCGATTTTAGTGGCACTAAGTGCAGTATCTAATCCAATAGAACGAATTTTATCTACAATATTTTGCAGCTTTACAAGAAATTTTGAGTATATTTCGCCAATTTTTTTAGAACTATCACTTTTTAGCTCAACATCTGGTGTTGCAATATTGATTCTTTTATCGTCTGACTTAGTAAGGTTGACAAAAATACTCTCAATTTCTTCAATTGATGAGGCTATCGCTTTTGGAAATATATGCGATAGAATTTTAATCATAACCTAAACTCCTCTTTTAGTTCTCTCTAATTTAGCTGGTAATAACATTCAGCGTTTATTACAAATTTTTAATATTTTGAAGCAAGCAGTTCTGCTAAATGGAGCACCTTAAATTTTCGATTCTGATTTAAAGCCCCGCCCCTTAACTGCATCACGCAACCCGGACACTCTGTTGCTAAAATCTCTGCCCCTGTATTTTCAACATCATCTAATTTGCGGGTAAGAATCTCTTTTGAGATTGCAGGAAAATTTGCTGAAAAACTGCCTCCAAATCCGCAGCAGGTCTCCTCCTCTTTTGCCTGAACAAATAAGTTGCCTGATTTTGCAATAAGCTCCTTAGGATCGTCTTTAATTCCAAGACCGCGACAGAGATGACAAGGAGAGTGCCACGTAACATGCTTCGGCGTAAGGTCAGTTTTACGATCTAAAATATCATAGCCTTTTTCCCCTTCTGCCATTAAAATTTTGTTGATAAATTGGCTAAACGGCACAACTTTATTAGCAAACTCTTTTGCATCAGTGTCATACAATCCAGATAAAAGCCAAGGGGTTGCATGAGTCAGATGTGAAGCACACGAAGCACAAAGAGTTACGATATAATCAAGATCATACCCCTTAAAAGCCTCAATATTTTGGATCGCCACATCTTTTGCAGCCTCTTTTTCGCCCATCATTAAGGCTGGAAGTCCACAACAAGACTGCCCCATTGGAAACTCTAATTTTATATCTAAGTTAGGATTACTTAAAACTATCTGGCTAATTACTTTAAGCCCAGCCTCCAACTGCTCTGGATAGACAAAATCTTGAACGCAACCTGAAAATATACCGATTTTAATCGTTTTATTGGCAGTTTTTACCCTTTTATTTTCAATACCACTCTTTATAGATCGCCATCTATCCCTAAATGGAGTCTTTACGATTGCTGGAAGCTCTCTAAAGTTGTGCTCTTTAAAAAATATCAGGGGTAGATGTCTTAGGTATAGAGGCTCTTCTGTTTGAACTCCTTTTGCAGAAGATTTTTTTTGCGTGATATTTTGTGTCGTGACAAATGGTTTTTGTGCAACGCTTGCGATTCTTAAAAGGGTGTGAAACATCTTTCTATCTCTTAAAATCCTTCCAAGCATCATGCTTTTAAGAGGATGTCCATCTTCATCTTGGATTCGTGCATGAACCTCTTTAATAAGGCGTGGCAGATCAATTCCAGCAGCACAGACAGCCTTGCAAGCTCCACAATTTGTGCAGTTTTGAACAAGATTTTTTGCATTTTCTGCACCATGAAAAAAGTATGTGGTGATAAGACCAATCGCACCAATATAGATATATCCAAGGGTATGACCCCCAACCATGCGATAGACAGGGCAGACATTGGCACAAGCTCCGCATCTCACGCACTGTAATATTTGGGCAAAGTCTGGATCAGATGCGATTTTTCGCCGCCCATTATCAAGAAGAACAATGTGCATCTCCCGCTTTGATGGTGGGAAATTTTCGCCAGCACCTAAATATTCAGATGGTCCAGTTATCCAAGTAACGTAAGAGGTTAGCCTCTGACCAGTTGCATTTCGTGGAAGAACCTTTGCAATGGTTAAAGCATCTTTAAGGGTTGGCAACAGCTTATCAATGCCAGCTAAAGCAACATGAACCTTTGGAAGAGTTGTTGCAAGGCGGGCATTTCCCTCGTTGGTTACAATGCCAATAGTTGCTGTATCAGCAATGAGAAAATTAGCGCCCGTGATACCCATATCAGCCTCAACAAATTTTTGTCTTAGCTCTTTTCGTGCAACTTTAACTAACCGCTCAATTTCCACGTTCTGCTCTTCTCCTGTAACTCCTGCAAAAAGCTCTGCTACCTGAAATCGTGATAGATGGATAGCAGGCATAACCATGTGAGATGGTCCCTCATGGCGAAGTTGCACAATCCACTCTCCAAGGTCTGTTTCAGTAACCTCAAACCCCTCATTTTCAAGCCATTTGTTAAGGTGTATCTCTTCGGCTGTCATTGATTTGGATTTTATGATCTTTTTGGATTCTGTATCTTTGGCTATCTGTGCGATAATCTTATTTGCATCTGTGGCTGTGGCTGCTAAATGGACATGAATACCATTTTTTTGGGCAACAGATTTAAACTCTTCAAAGAGCTTATCGTTGTTTTTTATGGCATTTTGCTTAATCTCTGCAACCTCTGCAATAAGTGCATCTACGTCCATTCCCGCAAATGCGTTTTTTCTACTCTCACGATATGCAACTGCAAATTTATCCATAGCAGATCGTAAAAACTTATTATCAAGGGCAGAATCTATTCTCTGTCTATACTCTTTTAGAGTCTCACTATTCTCCATGATTACTCCTTATCCTCCAAAAGGATAATATGAAGCTCAAGGGGTCCATGAACCCCTATTGCTAAAACACGCTCAATATCTGCGGTTCTGCTGGGACCAGTTATGAACGCTGTGTATGATGATGGTTTTGATGTCAATGCAGATAGCTCGTCTGCCATATCAAGAGCAGTTGGTCTAATATTTGATTTGTAGAGCAGAGCAACATGAATTTCGCTTATCATGGTTGATAGACGCTTATCTTCAGAATCTGAGCTAACAACAATCGTGCCAGTCTCAGCAATCCCAAAATCTGCAAATGTGATGCCCATATCAATTCCATTAGTATATTTACGAAGGCTATCTTTAAGAATTGTTATTCCATTTTCAATGCACAGTTTTTCTAACAATGGGAGAGCAGAATTATCAAATTGGGGAGAGGCTATGATAAAGTTTTTTTTGCATAATGAGAGAGCTATACGAAAAGCATCTTCAATAGTATTAGTCTCATGTATAACTGCTGACACAAGAGAGGCTTTTTCTTTAAATTCCGATATGATATTTGTAGGGTTCAATTTATGCTCCTTAAATATTTACGTGTAGATTTGACAACTTTTAAAAAGTTGTCAAATCTGACAAATCCCGATCTGACAAATCCGATTTTACACGCACTAACAGATGAAAATGATTTCCCAACAGGCAAGTGGTAACAAAAACCTTCTGATAATTTAGTGTAGTAATGTTCTACCTTTGCCATTTTTTAGTTTACTATCCAAAAAACAGCTTAGGAAGATATGTTATTATAGAGGGGAAGACCACACATAAAATTATGCCCAGAACCTGCAATAAAATAAATGGCATAACACCCTTATAAATAAGCATCATATCATATTTACCTTTTGGGGCTGCACCTGCAAAATAGAAGAGGGCATATCCGAATGGCGGTGTGAGGAACGAAGTTTGGAGAGTAATGCACATAAGCATTGAGAACCAGAGTGGATCAAATCCCAAATCCATAGTTATTGGCAGAAAAATTGGTATTGTAATAAGAAGAATCGCAACCCAGTCAATAAACATTCCAAGTAGAAAAACAGCAAGAAGCATGATCGAAAGTACAACAAGTGGATAATCTTTTAAAGCACCACCAACTAAAAGATCAGTAATAACATCACCGCCACCAATGGCGAGAAATTCAGAGCTAAAAAGGTTTCCGCACACAAAGAGCATCATAACCATAGAGGTTATTTTAAGAGTGTTGTAGCTTGACTCTTTTATTACCTGCCATGTAAGTTTTCTGTAAAATGCTGCAAGAATAGTAGCACCTATAACACCAAGTGCAGCAGCCTCAGATGGGGTTGCAATTCCAAACAAAATAGTTCCCATAACAGAAAGAATAAGAAACAGAGGAGGAATCAGAGACTTTACTGTCATAATTATTTTATCTTGCGTTGTGTATTTAGAAGCCTCTTGAGCACTTATTTGAGGACCAAGTTTTGGATTTATATTGCACCTTACAGCAACATAGATAAGATATAGCAGAGCAAGCAACAGCCCAGGAATAACAGCCCCAGCAAAGAGGTTACCTACAGATGTCTCTTTTAATCCAGTCAGACCACCAAAAACAACAAGCATAATACTTGGCGGAATAAGAATCCCAAGTGTTCCGCCAGCACATATAAGACCAGCACTTATCCCTTTATCGTAACCTTTCTCAAGCATTGTAGGGATTGCAAGCAGTGTCATTCCAACAACAGACGCACCAACAATTCCTGTGGTGGCTGCAAGAATAACGCACACAATAACAACAGCAACGCCAAGTCCACCATTTATCTTTCCTATAACAACATAAAGAGCCTCAAAAAGAGCCTCTGATATTTGAGAGCGTTCCAACAACTGAGCCATGAGAATAAACAGAGGCACTGCCACAATAACAAAGTTGCCCATAACTCCCCATGTGTTGTTCATAAAAACGCCAACTAATGCATCAACATTAAATCCATAATCTATAAAACCTGTAATTGTTGCGGTTGCTGCTAAAGCAAATGCCAACGGCATGCCTGTCAAAATAAACAAGGCAAGCATAATAAACATCATTAAACTCATAAGTTCAGGACTCATGCACCACCCCTTTTTTTACAATCTGTTAAGAATTATTTATTTTTAAGATTTTTAAGAGCTTCAATCTTCTTAAGAATGTTAGAGACTATCTGCATAAGCAGAAGAAGAAATCCCAAAGGTATGAATAGTTTTACGGGCCAAATAGGGGGACTCCATGCAGTTGAATTTTTCTCTAAAATAACAACAGACTCATAGGCATAAACAATCCCTCCATAAGCAAGCAGAGCCACTGAGGGCAGAGTCAACAGCAGTGTTGCCACAAGCCATAGAATTATCCTTGCCTTTTCTGATAATCGTGCTGTAACAATATCTACACTTACATGACCATCATACTGTTCAGTGTAGGGAAAACCCATCATAAAATGTATGCCAAACAAGAAGGTTGTAAACTCAAGTGCCCAGACAGAAGGGGCGGATAGAGCATATCTTCTGAAAACCTCTAATCCTGTTACAATCACAAGCAGAGGCATAAGATAAGCCATGACATGCCCCTGCTTTACAACTATTTTATCTAAAACTTCAGATACTTTTGACATCTGTTTACCTCGTTTTGTTGAGTTTGTGTAGATTTGACAACTTTTAAAAAGTTGTCAAATCTTATTCATTCAAATCCTGCAATATTTAAACCTGAAATTCTAACCAATGCAGAAGTGTTGGTAAATTATTCATGCAGTTTTCCGCCAACGAATGTCTCATAGGGCCAAGGAGTTGCACCACTTCTTGACTCTCTCCAATCTGCGAAATCCTTTTTAAGGGCATCTTGGGAATCAAGAATCTTTTTGACATCAGGGTTAGCAGCCTTTTTCTCTTCAAGATAGGCATTTGCAACTTTAGCAAACTCGATTATAGCCGCATCGTCCATCTTCACGACTTTAACCTTTTCTTCAAATTTACGAATAGCCTCTGCATTTAAATTGTTGATCCAACTATAACTCCAAAGCTGAGTCTCTTTTGCAGCAGTGTCGATAATCCACTTTAGATCGTCAGGCAGTTCGTCATATTTTTTCTTGTTAAAAAAGACAGCACTTTGACATGCAGGCTGATGAACACCCGGTTGAATTATGAACTTTGTGATTTCGTCAAATCCCATAGGCCAGTTGATCGCAGGTGATGAAAACTCAGCAGCATCAAGAACACCAGTCTGGAGAGAGAGATAAATTTCGCCGCCAGGTGTAGCTACGGCAGATGCGCCAAGTTTATTTAAAATATCCATATACCAGCCAGCAGTTCTGATCTTCATGCCTTTAAAGTCTTCCATCTTTTTCGCTTCTCTGTTTGATGCAAGACCCATCTCCTGACCCACTTGACCGCCAGGAAGTGCAAAAAGTCCATATCTTCCATAAAGCTCCTGCATCATCTCAAGTCCGCCTCTTTCATAGAGCCAGATGTTATAAAGCTCTCCATCTAATCCATAAGGAACTGAACCAAAGGGTATAAATGCCTCGTTCTTGCCCTGCCAATAACCGGGCCAATCGTGTCCAACCTCAAATGAACCTTTACTTACAGCATCAAAAGACTCCATTGCAGGCACAAGCTCACCAGCAGAAAATGGTTTAATATCAAGACGTCCGCCAGAGGCAAGTCTTACTGTATCGCAAAAATGGACAGCAATATCGTAAAAAAGCAGACCTTTTGACCAAGGCATAACCATTTTCCAACGATATTTTTTATCACTTGTATCAACTTTAAGTTTATCTACTTGTATATGACGCTTGTCAGTTCCAAATTTTTCGCGTTTTTCAGCAGCATATAGATTAGGGACAATAAGACAGATTGTTATTAAGGCAGCAATAACAAAGTTTAAGGTTCTCTTCATTTTGTTTCTCTCCTCCAGTAAATAGTTTTAGGTGTAAATAAATGGTTTAGGTGTTAAAAATCTTAGGTTAAAGGTTAAAAAAATTTAAAAATAGATTGGTGGTTAAAACACTTATTGTCTAATCTGCTACCACCTCCCTTTTGAAAAGCTCTTTGAGGTTCTTGTTTATGTGAGGTATCTTACCGATGCTTTTATGCCGATTCTTTTATGGTATGACCAATATTTAAATTAATGGATATTGCTTGTCAAGCTAAAAAATAAAATATTTGAATTTTATTTTTTGCTCTGTTATAACCCCCTTAATAACCTTAATAACATTGATATTTTTAACACTTGCCGATTCTATTCATACCAAAATTAAGTTTTTTTCAACCATCATACCATTATTGTTGACAAGCTGTTATTAATGGTGTTTTAGTATTGGTAATACCATAATCAAACCAATAAAATAAAAATTCATAAAAAATGAGAGGCGACATGACAACTCAAGGCGTAATTGGCGAATTAAAAAAGATAGTTGGAGCAGATAATGTGCTAACCCAAAAAGAGGATATGGTTACATACTCCTATGATGCAGCAGTTCTTGATCCTGTTGTGCCCTCCGCAGCAGTGATGCCTGAAAATAGCGAGCAGCTTGGACAGATCGTTAAACTTTGCAGTGATAATAAACTACCCATTACAGTTCGTGGTGCAGGAACAAATTTAAGCGGCGGAACAATACCTTCAAGCAGAGCCTCTATTGTACTCTTAACTGGCAAGTTAAACAAAATCTTAGAGATAAACGAGGCTGATATGTATGCTGTGGTCCAGCCCGGAGTTGTTACTGCAACTCTTGCAGCAGCAGTTGAAAAAAAAGGGCTTTTTTATCCGCCTGATCCTGGAAGTCAAGCTGTCTCAACAATTGGAGGCAATGTTGCTGAAAATGCTGGAGGCTTAAGAGGGCTTAAATACGGCGTAACTAAAGATTATGTTATGGGTGTTAGCTTTTTTGACTCAATGGGAGAGCATGTTAAATCTGGCTCACGAACTGTAAAGTGTGCAACTGGTTATAACTTAGCTGGGTTGATGGTTGGCTCTGAAGGGACTCTTGGGATTCTTGATGAGATTACCCTTAAACTTATCCCGCTTCCAAAAGCTCGCAAATCAATGGTTGCTGTCTATAAAACTATTGATGAAGCTTCTGAAACTGTTGCTGCCATAATCAGTAACCGAATTGTTCCAGCTACCCTTGAGCTGCTTGACAATTTTACTATCCGTGCTGTTGAGGCATACAGCAAAGCAGGTTTACCAATTGATGCTGGAGCACTTCTTCTTATTGAAGTTGATGGGCACCCTGGTCAAGTTGCAGAAGATGGATTAAAGGTTGAAGAGCTTTGTAAAACACTTGGTGCAGTTGATGTAAAGGTTGCTGCTGACGATATTGAGCGAGATAAAATATGGGCTGCTCGCCGTAGTGCTCTATCTGCACTTGCAAAGCTAAAGCCAACCTTAGTTTTAGAAGATGCAACAGTTCCAAGAAGCAAAATTCCAGCAATGGTCAAGGCTCTTCAAGAGATTGCTATAAAATATAAGATTGAAATTGGCACATTTGGTCATGCAGGGGACGGCAATCTTCACCCTACAATTTTGACAGACAAGCGAAATAAAGAGGAGTGGCATCGGGTTGAATCTGCAATTGAGGAGATTTTTGATAGAGCCTTAGCATTGGGCGGAACTCTATCAGGAGAGCATGGAACAGGTCTTGCCAAAGCCCCATTTTTGGCAAAAGAGACTGGACTATCTTCAATCATCTTTTCAAGACGACTTCGCAAAGCTCTTGATCCAAATGGTATTTTAAATCCAGGCAAAATTACAGGAATTATATAAAAAATAGGAGCGACTAATATGGCTGGAATGAAAGAGCTTGCAAACCGTTTAAAAGAGCTTGAGGAGCAGTTGGTTGTCTGCATCAGGTGTGGAATGTGCCAATCTGTCTGTCCCCTTTTTGATAGAACCAGAAAAGAGGCTGATGTTGCAAGGGGTAAACTTGCTCTGCTTGATGGTCTTGGAAAAAATCTATTTACTGATCCTGATGGTGTGAACACGAGGTTAAATCGCTGTCTTTTGTGCGGCTCATGTGCTGCAAACTGCCCAAGCGGGGTAAATGTTGTTGAGATATTTATAAAAGCAAGGGCTATTCTTGCAGAGTTTAAGGGGCTATCGCCTGCTAAAAAGTTGATTTTCCAAAAAATGCTCTCAAATCCTGAAACTTTTGATCAATTGACTAAATGGGCAGGCAAATTTCAAAACATCTTCACAAAAAAAGATAAAAATGCACAGGGAACTTCGTGTGCAAGGGTGGTATCGCCTCTATTTGGAGATCGCCATTTTCTGCCAATGTCAGATACGCCTTTTCGTAGCTCATCGCCTTTAATCAATACTCCAGCAGGCAAATCTGGCGTAAAAGCTGCCTTTTTTACAGGCTGCATTATTGATAAACTTTTTCCACGCATTGGACAAGATGTGGTTGATATTTTTGAGTTTCATGGAGTTGGAACATATATTCCAAAAGGTCAAGGTTGCTGCGGTATTCCAGCCCTTGCATCTGGCGATATGAAGAGTTTTGAAAAGCTGGTTGAGTATCATATTGAGCTATTTAGCCAAGAGCACTTTGATTATCTTGTTACAGCCTGTGCAACATGCACATCAACAATTAAAAAGCTCTGGTCATCAATTTATAAAGGTAGTGGTAGCAAAATAAGGGAGAGGGTCAAGGAGTTATCAAGTAAAACCCTTGATATAAATCAATTTTTGGTCAATAAGGTCAATATATCATTAAGTCAGGCAGAAGATAATGCTGAATCAGGAGATATTGTAACCTACCATGATCCATGCCATCTTAAAAAATCGCTTGGAGTTTTTAAAGAGCCAAGGTTGTTAATTAAAGCATCAGGGGGCACTCTTGTTGAGATGGAAGGCTCTGATAAATGTTGCGGAATGGGTGGAAGTTTTAATCTTTACCATTATGAGCTATCGTCTGAAATCGGTCAGATTAAAAGCAAAAATATCGCAGATACCAACTGCTCAACAGTAGCAACAGGCTGTCCTGCCTGTATGGTTCAAATCTCTGATATGCTTGCAAAGAAAAATCTAAATATAAAAGTTTGCCATCCAATTGAACTCTATGCAAAGGCTATTCGTAAGTAATCCATAAACAAAACTTAAGAGATGCACGGCTTGTGTCTCTCTTAAGTTCTCTATTTTAATAGTTAAATGATTAATTTTGTATATGAATAACTTTGTATAATTTAAGTTAGGAATAGAGATTATGACAATAACCATAAAACCAATAAAACCTAAGCGTATATCAGATCAGGTTTTTGACCAGATAAGAGAACTTATATATAGAGGCAAGCTAAAACCGGGCGAGAAGATGATGCCAGAGCGAGAGCTTGCTGAGGCAATGAAAGTTAGCAGAACCACAATTCGAGATGCTGTTCAAAGGCTTGTGGTGATGGGGTTGATTATTCAAAAACAGGGACAGGGCACTTTTGTCAAATCTTATGACTCAGATACCCAAAGCCCTTTAGCAAAAGCTATGCAGACTCAAGATGCTTCAATTGATGATTTGCTTGAGGTTAGAATGGGTCTTGAGTGCAACGCTGCTGCACTTGCTGCTATGCGTGCTGACGAGCAGGATATAAATGCAATGGAACACAGCATTGAGGAGATGAAAAAAGAGATAGCTTCGGGTCGTCTTGGAACAGAGGCTGATACATCTTTTCACATGGCAGTATCCTATGCTACTAAAAATTCGCTGCATATTTTGATCATGCGAAATTTTTACGACTATCTCTTTTATGGAATTAAGGAGAATTTAGCTGGGCTTTACGAAAATATGGATAATATTGACATAATAATCAGTCAACATAATGATATTGTTAATGCAATAAAAGGGCGAGACTCTAATAAATCATACATTGCCATGAAAAACCATATAACCTTTGTAATGGATTTTTTTAGCGGAAAAATAGACTCTAAAAGATAGATTTAGAAGCTATCGCCTGCCCTTTATTTAGTAGTAGTAGATGGTGGGATCAGCCATACCAGCATCTTTAAAACCTTTTATTCGATGAAGACAACTGTCGCACCGTCCACATGACCTGCCTTGAGTATCAGGATCGTAGCAGCTAAGTGTTAGAGAGTAGTCAACCCCAAGTTCCGCCCCTTTTAGTATGATTTCAGATTTTGACATATCTATTAACGGCGTTCTAATTTTAAGGAGAACCTCTCCAGTAACGCCTGTTTTTGTGGCAAGATTTGCCATCTTCTCATAAGCTGCAATATACTCAGGGCGGCAATCTGGGTATCCGCTGTAATCAACCGCAGTAACGCCAATAAATATATTTTCAGCCTTTACAACCTCAGCCCACGCAACTGCATAAGATAAAAAGATGGTATTTCTGGCTGGCACGTAGGTTATTGGTATCTCCTCTTTAGATAACTCATCAACGCTTTGGTGCTTTGGCACATCAATCAAGTCTGTCAAAGCTGACCCACCAAAACTTCTAAGATCAATATTGACAATAAGATGCTTTTTGACACTGAAAAACTCTGCAACCTTTTGGGCAGCAACAAGTTCAGTATAATGACGCTGACCATACCTAAAACTTAAACTGTAAATATCAAAACCCTCGAATTTTGCGATTGCCATTGCAGTTGTTGAGTCAATTCCCCCACTTGATAGAACAACCGCCCTTTTTTTGACACTTCTCATCTTAAACTCCTCTTTTCTCAGGATTCCATACTATTTTGTGCATCTGAAGCGATAACCTTGCCCCAATTTTATCTTTAACCATCAATGCAGCAAGCTCTTCAAGAGAGAGTAGCTCTAAATTATAAAGAGATTTATTGTAGTTACTACCCAATCCTACTGGTGAAATGTGAATCTTTGATGGGCTGATTTTTTTTAAATTTGTCTCATAAATTATCTCTTTTGCAAACTCATAATCTTTTTTATCTGCAACCACAAATTTTATCTCATCTTGATCCGTTAGCATATCAATATTGGTGAGAAGATTTTTATCAGACTCATTGCTTGATGGACATTTTATATCAACAACCCTAACGCATCTATTGCTAATAGTGTTAATATTGATAGAGCCATTTGTCTCAACAAGCACCTGATAACCAATATTTAAAAGCTGCTCAATCAAAATTGGAGTCTCTTTTTGCATCAAAGGCTCGCCTCCTGTTATCTCAACCAATTTAGAGTCAAACACCTCAATTTTGCTGATTATCTCATCAATCTCAACAGATAGACCAATATCATCTCTTGCATAAATGGTGTCGCACCAACTGCAATTTAAATTGCAACCAGCAAGCCTTATAAATGCGCATGGCAATCCTGCAAATGTTGATTCGCCTTGAATGCTATAAAATATTTCACATAGATTTAATGACATTACTCTTTAAAGATACTCCTCCCAATAGGTTGAGCCACACCCTGGAGTTTCAGATACCTTAACTTTAGAGACCTTTATAAATTGGCTGTTAAGATGCGTTTGAAGCTCTTTATATAAAAATTTGGCAATATTTTCTGATGTTGGATTTATCTCTTTAAAAGCATCAAGTTCATTTAGATGGGTATGGTCAACTTTTTTAAGAATATTTTTCACTGAATTTTTAACATCTCTAAAGTCAATACCAATGCCAATATCATTTAGCTGCCTGCACTGAACAAAGGTCTCTATTATCCAGTTATGCCCATGTATTTTTGAGCAGTTTCCATCATAGCCATTTAGTGCATGTGCTGCTGAAAAATGGTCTTTGACATAGATTTCATAAACACCAATTTTATTTTCTATCTTTTCTATTTTCTCTTTTTCACTTTTGCAACAAGAGCTGACCATAAAAAACACCTCGTTTTACCAAGTAAGAGTCTTGGTATTATCTTTAAAAAGGGCACCGCCAGTAATATCAGGATTGCTCACTTTTATACCTTCAATAATATCACTCTCATTAACGCCATAATGTTTAATGCACATGGGGCAGATTAAGATAGTTCCACCTTTGCCAATAATTTCAGTTATTGTTTTTTGATGTTGTAGAAATTTATCAGAATTTAATTTAGAGCCAACCAAAACCCCCTTGTCGTTAAAAAATATGGTTAAAGGATGTCCCCGATCCAACTGATTTGCACCAAAATTTATTCCCATGTAGGCACGGTGAGGATCATCAGTTGTAAGGCTTATAAATAGCGGGTCTGTATTGCCAGCAGATAGATTGGTAACTAAACCGCCCAAAATTAAAGCAAAAACAAGTAGAAGGTGGTAAAAAAGTTTCATTGTTAATCTCCTTAAAATTTCAGATTGATTTTAAACTATAGAGAGGCACAGCCGAGCATCTCTACTTTCACATAAATTTGTATATAACCTGTCATATTAGATCGTGTCAATCAATAACCAAACTCTTATCGTTAGCCCCTATTTTGTGAGACGAGCTTTAAAATAGTTGCTCTATCTACTGGTTTAAATGGTTTAAAATTTTTACCACCAACTTCGTAAATCCCAACCCCTTGTGCTCTTAGCCAGCCCAATCTTGTAGAGATTGATGCCCCCAAAAGCAGATTTAGTGCAATATCTGCAACACGCCGATTTTCGCTCTTTTCTAAATAACTCCCCTTTACCCATTGGTTAAAAGCTCCCATTGCTGGACCACACCATATTTGATAATCCATAGCTCGGTTAGTCTCCCCAACAATTGACCAGCGTGATGATAATCCAAGATATGATCGAAATACCAAAGCCATTTTGTGGTGAGGGTCAACCTCTGCACGCTCAACCTCTTTTATGTTTCGTATTTTAAAAAACTCTTTGGTCTCTTCCCATTTTTGATAAAAAGGGGCTTGAAGATATTTATCCTCAATCTCTTTTTGCAACTTTTCAGGCACATCTTCAAAAGAATTATAATTTTTATAAATCTGGTAGAGCTTTTCAGCCCTAACAGCAAACAGAGTGCCCCGCTTTAGCACCTGAACCCGTGCCCCAATCTCAAACATATCAGCAGCAGGAGCCATTGCAACATCAGCCTGCTCAACCTGTGCAAGAAGCTGCTTTACGCTATCTGAAGTTCCAGCCTCAATGCAAGACTGATTTATAGAGCCAGTCAGAACATATCCAGCACCCATCTGAAAAGCTGCTGCAACTGATTCTGGTGTTGAGATGCCACCAGCAAAACCTACGCATAAAGGCGTGGCATAGTTAAATTTTTGATTAAACTCATCTTTTAATAAAATCATAGTGGGCCACAACGATATTGCAGGGCGATTGTCTGTGTGTCCACCTGAATCTGCCTCTGCTGTTAAATCTTGTGCCATTGGAATATGGGCTGAAAGCTCTGCCTCACTTTGCGTTATAAGCCCTTGATTTAAAAGCTCTGCAACAAGTTTTTGCGGGGGAGGTGAGAAAAATTGTCGTGCAACTTCCACCCTTGAGACTTTGGCAACTATCTGATTTGGGGTTACAATGTTTCCCTCGATATTTTGATGAATCCCTTTAACCCGATAGTAAACAAGCGAAAGGGTTATTCTCATAAATGCAGCAGCACTAATTTTGTGAACCTCATGTTTTATGTATAATTTAGCAAGAGCCATCTCAAATTCAGGATCGCCAAGTGAGTGGATAAAGTTAAATCCAAAAACTTTAACACTATTTTTTAGATAGATTATAGCCTTTTCAACCTCTGAAATAGATAATCCTCCAGCACCAAAAAAGCCAATCATGCCATTTTGAGCCATAGATTCAACCATCTCAACAGATGTGATTCCATTTGCCATAGCTCCAGCAATGTAGGGGTATTTTAGTTGATGGCGAGCTTTAAATTGAGTGTCTCCTAAATTTTCAAGGGGAAGCTGCGGGATATATGCTTTAATCTTTAAATATTTACCATCACCCTGTTTTAAAAGAGCCTCTTTATTTAGATTCTCTTTATCATACCCTATAAATGCCCTTCCACCCCAGACCCATCTATCTATTTGGCTATTGCTAACCAAATAGATTGGTTCGTGAATATGAAAAAGAGCCTCCATTATATCTGTGTTGGTTTGATTATCAAAATAGTTGCTTTTATCACTCTGCCAGTAGCCTTTAAACATTACCCTTTTTGCCCCCTTGATTGATATATTTTAAAAACTGCCACAAAAACGACTTTTAACCTCAAAAATTAGAATCAGAATACCCAAAATAAAAAAAGGATAGAACAGGATAAAGCAAAATCCTTGAAATATCCTTCTATCCTGAATATACTGATTCAGATAAACAATCTCTTAACCATTTATTATCTATTATCTACTGATGAATATCAAGAAAGATATGAGAAGTTGATCCTTATTATTGACATGATATTGTTTTATTAATAGTATTCAAAAAAATGAAAAAGTTTAAAATGTCTCGCTAAAGATGAGAATTGCAAAGAGAACAATAGAGAATCCCTAATATAAAACTAACTAAATTATCAGGTTCAACTAAGAAATAAGATGTCCTATAAAGTATTAGCCCTCAAATACAGACCCCAAACATTTCAAGAGGTTATTGGTCAAGAGCATGTTACAACAACCCTATCTAATGCAATATCATCAAATCGCGTTGCTCACGCAATACTTCTGACAGGTCCACGAGGCACAGGAAAAACCACTATTGCTCGAATAATGGCAAAAGCGATGAACTGCCAAGAGGGACCAACCCCTAATCCGTGTAATATCTGCAAATCTTGCAAAAGCATCACTTCTGGAAACTCTTCTGATGTCTTTGAAATTGATGGAGCATCTAACAACAGCGTAGATCAGATACGAGAGCTTCGTGCCAATGTAACCTACATGCCAACCACATCAAGATTGAAAATCTATATTATTGATGAGGTTCACATGTTAAGCACAGCAGCTTTTAACGCACTTCTAAAGACTTTAGAAGAGCCGCCAGATCATGTAATGTTCATATTTGCAACCACAGAATCGCATAAAATCCCAATCACAATTTTATCAAGATGCCAGCGTCATGATTTAGGCAGAGTCAAACTTGCCCAAATATCAGCCCATCTTCAGAGGCTTTGCACTAAAGAGAATTTTATAATCTCGCAAGAGAGCATTGATCTTGTGGCTTCAGAGGCTGACGGCTCAATAAGAGACTCTTTAAGTCTGCTTGATAGAGTTTTATCAAGCAGCCAGACAAAAGAGATAGATTTTGATACTATTATTAATAATCTTGGAATCATAGATAAAAAGATCACCTTTGATCTATCTGACTCTATTTTAAACTATAATGTTGCCTCTGTGCTTGAGCTTATCAATAGAATCAATGATCTTGGATTAGATTTAAAAAAATTTTATAGTGCTATTATAAAACATTTTCGCAATTTTGCTGTTATTAAGGCTTGCAGTAAAAACAGTGATGTTGTTGATATTACTGAGAGTGACAGAGATATTATTGAAAAGATGGTATCTAATTTCTCTGTTCTCTATCTGACTCAAATTTTAAATACCCTTTTAAAAGAGGAGCAGCTTATTAAGTTTGCATCTAACACAAGGGTTGCTCTTGAGATGGTGATGCTCAAAATTATCCAGATAAGACCTGGTATTGAAATTGATGAGCTTATCAAAAGACTTGATCTGCTTGCTGGCAAGATTGGGGAGGGTAGAGAGCTGGCACAAGAGCATATTATATCACGAGAGCAGGTTGAGAGTTTTACACCAAAGTCAAGTGTAACTCCAAATGAGATAATTGATAATAAGATAAGCGATAAAATTGATGCTCCAAATAATAAGCCAAATCCTAATATTGAAAATAGAGTGAGCGGGGTTATAAATAATAAGGAGGCTGAACCTGTTAAAATTCAAACTAACCCTATTGATACTAAATCTCAACATCAAGAAGAGGAGAGGCTAAAACATGAGGCAATGGGACATCCACTTGTTACCCATGCTATGAGGATTTTTTCAGGCAATATTGTTGATGTTAAATTTAAAAATGTTAATAATTAAAAATAGTTATAACTAAATAGGAGAGAAAAATGAAAAATTTTGGTGGAAATATGGGTAACATGATGAAGCAAGCCCAGCAACTTCAAAAAAAGATGCTAAAGATGCAAGAAGAGTTAGCAGCAAAGACTGTTGAGGCTACTGCTGGCGGTGGCATGGTGAAGGTGGTTGCAAATGGTGGGCAAAAAATTGAGTCAATATCTCTTGAAAAAGAGGTTGTTGATCCAGAAGATATTGAGATGCTTCAAGATTTAATTTTAGCAGCAGTAAACGATGCTTTGGTAAAATCTCAAGAGATGGTCTCCTCAGAGATGGGAAAACTGACTGGTGGATTAAACATACCTGGTTTGATGTAATTTGAACTACTATCCAGAATCTATATTAAAGCTGATAAAGAGCCTCTCAACTCTTCCTGGAATAGGACGCAAAACAGCAGAAAGATTAGCTCTGCACATTCTTCATGCTCCGATGCACGAAGCTGAAGCAATTGCATCAGATATTATTGAGTTAAGACAAAAAGTTAAACTCTGCTCAAAATGCTTTGCCCTTACTGACACAGAGCATTGCAAAATATGCAGCAACATGAACAGAGATGGCTCTATTATCTGTGTTGTTGAGAGTCCAACTGACATGGCAGCAATTGAAAAATCAGGTGTGTTTAAGGGGCTTTATCACATTTTAGGTGGGGCACTATCTCCTATGGACGGCATTGGTCCTGATGAGATCAGAATTAAAGAGCTTTTTTTAAGGGCAAGATCAAACGATATTAGAGAGGTCATTATTGCTACTGGCACAGATGTTGAGGGCGAGGCAACAGCTTCATACATCTTTGATAATCTTAAAATTCTCCTTAAAAACTTAAAAAATAGAGACATGATAATCTCAAGAATAGCCTCTGGTGTCCCTATGGGTGGTGATTTGCAATATGTTGATCAGGTTACAATGCAACGAGCTATGGAGGGCAGGCGTGGATTCTGACTACAAAACATCTGACGATATTTTTCAATGTGTCATGTGTGGAGATTGTTGCAAAGGCTTTGGTGGCACATACGTTACTGACGAGGATATTGAAAAAATAGCCAACTTTATCCAATGCGATCCAATTGAGTTTAGAGCAAAATTTTGTGATAAATCTGGCTCAAAGTATGTTTTAAGTCAGTCAGAAACTGGTAGATGTATATTTTTTGACGATAAGAAGCAGTGCACTATCCACTCTGTAAAACCTCGAATGTGCAGAAGTTGGCCCTTCATACAGACAGTTGTAACCCACCCTGAAAATTGGGATACCATGGCAAACTCATGCCATGGTATGAAAAAAGAGGTAGCTTATGAGACGCTAAGACATATTGTGTCAGAAAAGATTAAAAAGGATAACGGATCAGCTCAAAGCTAATCAGTTATGTTGAAATTTCTAAATTAATTATCGTCTTGCCTTAAGAGCCACAACACCGGGAAGCTCTTTTCCCTCCATTAGATGAAGAAAGGCTCCGCCTCCAGTTGAGATGTAGCTTATTTTATCATCAACTTTGCAAACTTTAGCCGCCACCCCAGTATCTCCTCCGCCAACAACAGAAAAAGCAGAAGCATTAGCAATTGCCCAAGCAACACTGCAAGTTCCTTGAGAAAATCTATCCATCTCAAAAACGCCCATAGGACCGTTCCAAACAATTGTCTTTGCACCAGCTATCAGATTTGCAAAAACTTGGCAGCTCTTCTCTCCAATATCAAGAGCTATCCAACCTTCAGGGGCAGGGTTACCAACATCAATAGAGGTCTTTTGTGCATCTTTATCAAACTTTGATGCAAAAATAAGATCAACTGGAAGTTGAAGTTTTACCCCCTTTTCTTGAGCATCTTTAACTATTTTTGCAGCAGTCTCAACAAGTTCAGCTTCAACTAAAGATGCCCCAACATCAACCCCTTGACTTTTAAGAAAAGTGTTTGCCATTGCCCCGCCAATTATGAGTGTATCAACGCATTTAAGCATATTTTCAAGTGCAGCCAATTTGCTTGAGACCTTAGCACCGCCAACCACTGCAACTAAAGGTCTTGCTGGATTTGCCATTGCATTTTGATAAGATAAAAGCTCCTTTTCAAGCAAAAATCCAGCAGCAGACTCTTTAACAATCAAGGGAAGTGCAGTTATAGATGCCTCCTGTCTGTGCGAGACAGCAAAAGCATCATTTACATAAACATCGCACAAAGCTGACAACTGGCTTACAAAATCAGGGTCAGAGGTCTTTTCGCCACTGTGAAACCGCAAATTTTCAAGCAAAAGAGTATCACCCTCTTTGAGTTCAGCCACCTTTTTTTTAACCTCATCACCTATGCAGTCAGCCACAAATCCAACACGTTGACCAATAAGCTCGCCAAGTCTAATTGATGCTGGCTTTAAAGATAGAGCAGGATCAACCTTGCCTTTTGGTCGTCCTAAGTGGGATATAAGGATAACTTTTGCTCTATTTTGAATAAGATATTTAATTAAAGGCAGAGTTTGCACGATTCTATTATCATCAGTGATATTTAAATCTTTATCCATTGGCAGATTGTAATCAACACGAACCATAACTCTTTTGCCAGCAACATTAATATCTTTTATTGATCTCATCAGTTGTATCTCCTTTTTATCTTATTTTGTTTTTGTGAGCAACTTTGATATCTGTTAAACCGATTCAATAACTATTTGAGGCTTATTTTTGCCACTAAACCTATCTATCTTTAGTTTAAAGGCTATTTTATCAAATCTATTTGGTATGATATTTGTATCTGACTCCATTGGCAATACTGCATTAAACTGCATTGCATCAATTGTGCTTTTTTGCCCATCTTTAGAACTTATCTGCTCAAGCACCATCTTTCTATGTTTTGAGGCTATCATAATGCTTGATAGAACTTTAACATTATATGTGCAAAAAAACGGCTCAGGGTTATCTGTGCCAAATGGTCTTAACATATCAATCTCATTGAGCAATTTATCTGTAATCTCATTAAAATTAAGGTGCGTATCAAATACCATTTCAGATTTTGTTAAATCATCTTCCCCGTTTAATAGACTTAGAACAGCACTGTTAAAATTTTCTGAGAATTTTTCGATATTTTCAGGCTTAATTGAGATTCCAGCAGCCATTTTGTGCCCTCCAAAACTTTCAAGCAGATCAGAGGATTTTGAGAGTGCATCATGGATATTTATTGTGCCAATGCTTCTGCATGAGCCAGTTACAAGATTTGAGTTTAAAGCGTTATTAGCATTAATGGGGGCTGTTGATATGAGCACAACTGGGCAAAAATACTTTTTTGCAACCCTTGATGCTGCAATGCCCAAAACCCCCTGACTCCAGCTCCTATCTGCCATCACAATTGATGCTTTTTTTATAATATTTGGATCGCGAATAATCCTATTTTCAATATCTTCTATAATCGCTCTTTCAAGCTCTTGTCTTCTTTTATTTAGCTCCTCTAAAATAAATGCTGTCTGTTCAGCTTTTGAGCTACTCTTTTCAGATAAAAGATCAACGCAGATTCGAGAGTGAGATATTCTGCCAGCAGCGTTTATCTTAGGTGCAATTTTAAAGGCAATGTCATCAGAGTTGATGTATCTTTGATCAATGCCGCTGCTATTTATGAGCGAGTTTAACCCAACACGTTTTCCCCGCTTTATTGTTAATATTCCAGCCCTTGATAAAATTCTGTTTTCAGCTTTAAGCGGCACCATATCGGCAATTGTGCCAATAGCAAAAAGATCGCAATAATCAACAAGATTTGGCTCACTAATATCCTCCCAAAAACCTTTTGATCTTAGATAACTTCTTAAAGCCACAACCAAATAAAAGGCAACTCCAACACCTGCAAGGTTACTCAATCCTGATTGACACCCCTGCTGCTTAGGATTTACAATTGCATACGCTGGTGGTGGAGAGTTAGATATTTCATGGTGATCTGTGATGATAATATCAATATCCTCTTTTGTAGCTGCCTTAACTGCCTCGTGGCTATCTGAGCCGCAATCTACTGTAATTAAAAGATCACATCTTTGTTTTACTGCCATATCAATATGTTGAAGTTTAAGGCTATAACCCTCTTTGATTCTGTGCGGAATATACCACGAGACATCAGCCCCAACATAGCTAAAAAAATCGTTTAGAGTTGTTGTGGCTGTGATTCCGTCAGCATCAAAATCTCCAAAAATTAAAATCCTCTCTTTATTGCAGATTGCTGTATAAATCCTCTCAACAGCCTTTTGCATATCTTTGAGTAGAAACGGCTCTGTAAGGTGCTCAAAACTTGGATTTAAGAATTTAAAAGCCTCTTCTGGAGTTTTGATTCCGCGATTTACAAGCAGCTTTGAGACAATCTCATTGCAGCCAATAACTTTTGAGATTTTATCGATCTTTTCAGGGTCTGGATTGAGAATTTGCCATCTTGTTTCCATATTTTGATACTCCAAGAATTTCCTGTTTCTCTTTGTCAAAAGTTTAGGTGCGTTTAGCTGATAAAAAAATAGTGTTTGGATAAATAAGAGTTCTAATGATATAAATCAACCATTAATAGCCAGAAGATTATTTAAAAGTTCAATGCAATCGAAATTTGAGACATAAGGAGATGTAAATCAAATTGAAAACTCATAAATTACAGGAGGTTGTATGGACTCAAACATAGGCGAGCTAAGGAAATTTGTAGCCCCTGAGTTTCTTATTGGGGTAGATGCTCTTAAGACAGTTGGGGGGTATGTTAGTAATTTTGGGATAAACAGAGTGTTGGTAGTTACTGATAATGGCGTGATCTCTGCTGGCTGGGTTGATAAAGTGGTCGAATCATTAACATCTTATGGCTTAAAGAGTGTTGTCTTTAGCGATGTTACCCCAAATCCAAAAGATTATGAGGTGATGGCTGGGGCTGCCCTATTTTTAAAAGAGTCGTGCGATCTTATTGTTGCAGTTGGCGGAGGCAGTCCAATGGATTGTGCAAAAGGGATTGGGATTGTAAGCACTAACGAGGCTGATATTCTTGAGTTTGAGGGGGTTGATAAAGTTACTATTCCTGGTCCCCCCCTTATTTGTATCCCTACAACTGCTGGAACAGCTGCTGATATTTCCCAATTTGCAATTATTGGAGATACAAAACGTAAAGTTAAAATTGCTATTATAAGTAAATCAATGGTTCCAGACCTTGCCATAATTGACCCTATGACAACTATAACTATGTCCCCAAAACTTACGGCAGAGACTGGAATTGATGCCTTAGTTCACGCTTTTGAGGCTTATGTATCTAACGCAAGCTCTACAATTACAGATATAAATGCTATAAAAGCTATTGAATTAATTAACAATAATATTCAAGGTGCATATAACTCGCCTGATAACATAGAGTACAGATACCAGATGATGCTTGCAAGTCTTCTTGCTGGTCTTGCATTTTCTAACGCAAGTCTTGGGATTGTTCACTCTATGGCTCACAGTTTAGGCGGATCTTTTGATCTTGCTCATGGTGAATGTAACGCTATTTTGCTTGAACATGCTGTTGACTACAACTTTAAATATGCTGCTAAAAAATATTGCGATATTGCAAATGCAATGGGTGTTAAAGTTACTAATAATGATTATAATTTAGATGGTGATGAGGTGCTGCCAAATTTAGATATTGTACGCCAAAATCTTGTAGATAGAGTGCGTGAACTTAGAAAAGGGGTTGGAATCAACACAAAGCTATCACAGATGGGTATTAAAAAGGAGAGCATCTCTCAGCTTGCCAATTTTGCACTTTCAGACCCATGTGTTCTTACAAATCCAGTTATGCCAACACAAGAGGATGTAGAGAAAATTTATGCAAAACTCTTCTGACAATAATGAGCTTAAAACCAATTTAAGCGAAATTAAGACTCTGCAAAATGGGCTTCAAGATAATCCTAAAGAGGATTTAAGGAGCAAAATTGTAGGGCTTGGGGAGGGTTCGCTCAGAAAAAGCTATTTTCCGCAACTGCAAAAACAGATTAAATACCTATCTCTTGCAAAGGAGAAGGCTGAAGAGAACGAAAAAAAGTTCTCCATGATCTTTAACAGCACAAGCGATGCAATAATTCTTGTTGATATTAACACAGGAGGCTTTTATCTTTTTAATCGAACTGCTTGTCGTATGTTTGCCTACTCGCATGAAAGCATGGAGAGTCTTAAAATATGGAATCTGTTTCCTGATCCCCAAAAGAGTGAGATATTAGAAAAACTTATATCCAACTCCATTGATAACAGGGTAAAGCTACGACATATTGAGATGAAGACCTCTTTTGGAGAGGCTATCTACTGCGATATAAACACCTCATCGTTAGAGATAGATGGGAATACGTATATAATCATAATTTTTAGAGATATTACAGAGCTTGCTAAGGCTGAACATGAAAAAGAGGAGGTAAAATTAAGGCTTTTGCAGGCTCAAAAGATGGAGGCTATTGGAACGCTTGCTGGCGGGATTGCACATGATTTTAATAATATCTTATCAGGAATTTTTGGCTACTCAAGATTGGCAGGCAATTACATAAAAGAGAATAACTCAAGAAAGGCTCTTGCCTATATTGACAACATTCTTAACAGTGCACAAAAGGCTGCTGATCTTATTCGTCAGATATTGACATTTAGCAGAAGAAACGATCCTGAACAGCAACAGCACCCCATGACTCTATCAATCGCTGTCAAAGAGACCCTAAAGCTGCTTCGGTCAATAATTCCAACTACGATTGAGATTAAGGTAAATATCGAATCCACAGCAAAGATGATGGCTGATCCAACTAAGATTCATCAACTTTTAATGAATCTTTGCACTAACGCATACCATGCAATGAGCGATAGCGGAGGCTTATTGGCTGTAAATCTGCGTGCGATTGATTGCCAAAAAGATGAGTGTATTCCTGAGATTAGCAATCAATTTGGAAAGTATCTTGAGCTTGAAATCAGCGATACTGGCTCTGGAATAGATAGCAATATTAAGGGAAAAATTTTTGATCCCTACTTTACAACAAAAAAAGAGGGTCAAGGAACTGGGCTTGGACTTGCGATTGTCCATGTTGTGGTCCAAGAGCATAAAGGTTACATAAAGGTAGATAGCGAGCTTGGTAAAGGGACAACTTTTCGCATCTATTTTCCAGTGGTTGAGAAAAATGGCAGCCGCAGACCAGCCTCAGATAAGAGAAAAGAGTCAACAAAATTAGGCACAGAGTCAATCATGCTTATTGATGATGAGCAGATGATATTAGATGTTACTAAGGCGATTTTAGAGGGCATGGGGTATAAAGTTTTTCCATTTATAAGCAGCATAGATGCACTTAACACCTTTGAAAGCGAGCCAAATAGCTTTAATCTTATTATAACAGATATGACAATGCCACAGATGGAGGGTGATAAATTTGCAACCGCAGCTCTTAAAATTAGACCAAATATTCCGATTATTCTCTGCACAGGTTATAGCCATAAAATATCAGAGGAGCTGGCATTGGAGATTGGGATTAAGAGATATGTAGAAAAGCCGCTAATCACAAAAAATTTAGAGATGCTTATTCGTGATGTCTTAGATACAAAATAAGTCTATACGGGTCATATTTATAGGAGTTTTAGTTGTGAGAACTATTCACAAAATTTTTAGGGTAGATAAGAGTAGAATCGGATTTTTAAAGTTTATATTTGAGGCTTATGATGGGATTGCAGTAATAACAACCCTTGATGTAACGCCTGCTAATTTAAACAGTAATCCCAATACAGCACTAAACCCTGATATAAAATATGGACTTGTTAGGTTTGCTATTGCACCTGGTTGTGAAGAGGATGTTGAGGCTGTGCTTTGTGATTTGAAAAAGGATATTTATATTAATGAATTATAGAGGTTATGCTTATATTTATACTATTGGCTGTCAGATGAACAGTTATGATTCTGAAAAAATTGCATCAATTCTTGACAATATTGGATATGCACAGACAGATAAACTTGACAAGGCTGATATTGTGGTTTGTAACACCTGCTCAATAAGGGAAAAGGCTCAGGAGAAGGCGTTTAGCTTTCTTGGCACTCTTGCAACTAAAAAACGTAAGAATCCAAATCTAATTGCCATTATGGCTGGCTGTGTTGCACAGCAAGAGGGAGAAAATGTCTTTAAACGGATTCCTCATCTTGACGTTGTTATGGGAACTCAATCATTTGCACGGCTCCCCAACCTTATAAATATGGTTTTGTTAAACAGAAAACACCCAAAAGGTAAAAAGCATATTACTGATATTGAGGATAGTGCATCAATTTTTGAATCAATGCCCTACTTTCCAACTGCTGATATTAGAAGAGCAAACCCTGATTCAGATTTAACAAGTAACAGCAAAAAGGTCTCAAAATTTGTAACTATTATGCAGGGTTGCAATAACTTTTGTACCTACTGCATTGTCCCTTATGTCAGAGGGCGTGAGCGAAGCAGAGCACCAGAGAGCATTGTGCAAGAGATTACAACCCTTGCAAGGCATGGAGTTAAAGAGGTTACGCTGCTTGGGCAAAATGTAAACTCTTATGGCATAGTTGGCGATAATAATGCTCAAGAGCGTAACCACACGCAAAGGACAATATTTAACAGGCAAAATTGCACTTTCCCAGAACTTCTTGAAAAGATTAGCAAAATTCATGGAATTGAGCGTATCAGATTTGCAACATCTCACCCAAAAGATATTTCAGATGAGCTTATATTTGCAATCAGGGATATAAAAAAGGTGTGTAGCCAGCTCCATCTTCCTGTTCAGTCTGGCTCAAACGCCATTTTAAAGAAGATGAACAGAGGCTATACAAGGGAGAAATATTTAGAGAGAATATCAATGCTTAAAGAGCAGTGCCCTGATATTGCTATCTCCTCTGATATGATTGTGGGTTTTCCGTCTGAAACTCGCAACGATTTTGAACAGAGCCTTGATCTTATAAAAAGCGTTGAATTTGACGGCATTTTTGCCTTTGCATATTCAGATCGCCCAAATGCACCAGCCTCAAAATTTTCTGGTGCTGTTGATGAAGAGGAGAAGCTCGCAAGGCTAAATGAGCTTCTTGCACTTCAAGATAACTACACTGAAAAGAAAAATAGGGCATTAATTGGCACTTATCAAACTGTTTTAGTTGAGGGCAAAAGCCTTAAAAAACGGCAGATAAAAGATACATTAGAGTATGACAATGAAGATTCACAATTGCAACTGCCTCAGATGACAGGACGGACAGAGTCTGGCAAGATTGTCCATTTTTATTCAGACAATATAAGTCAGGGGCAGATAGTTGATGTTTATATAAAAGAGGCTTATCCTCACTCGCTTTGGGGAACGATTAAGCATAAATCAAAAATAGAAGAAGAGTTAAGTTAAATGAAACAACAATCTAAAAATATAGTTGGAAGAAACAGCTTATGTCCATGCGGAAGCGGTAAAAAATATAAATTTTGCTGCATGAAGATAAATCAAGGCTCAAGTGTAGCTCAAAATCAGCCACCTACCCTTTTGAACAGAATAGCTGGAAGGCTGCAAATTAAAATTCCTCCAAAAGTGCCAACCTTAAAAGAGGAGTATAAAAAAAAATTTGATATTATTTTAAAAGAGCCGCACGAGATTGAGGGGATACGAAAAGCTGGTGTGCTGCTGCTTGATATTATGGACAAAGTTGAAAAGATGCTCTGCCCTGGAATTACAACCGATGAGATAAACACATTTGTCCATGATGAGACAATAAAGGCTGGGGCTATTCCTGCACCTTTAAATTATCGAGGTTTTCCAAAAAGTGTCTGTGTTTCGGTCAATGAGGTGATATGTCATGGGATTCCCGGTGAGCGAGTTCTAAAAAATGGCGATATTGTCAATGTTGATATTACCCCTATCTTAAATGGGTATTATGCAGATGCCAACAAAACATTTTTTGTTGGCACACCAAGACCTGATGCAATTAAAATTGTATCTGTGGCAAGAGAGTCTCTTAAACGGGCAATTGAGACTGTCAAGCCTGGTTCAAGGCTTGGCGATATTGGCTGGGCAATTCAGAGTTATGCTGAATCTCAAGGCTGTTCAGTTGTAAGGGAGTTTGTGGGGCATGGTGTGGGGCTAAACTTTCATGAACAGCCTCAGGTTCTCCATTTTGGCAAAAAGGGTAAAGGTGTGATGCTTGTTCCGGGCATGGTCTTTACCATTGAGCCAATGATTAACCTTGGGACAAGAAAACTCCATCTTTTAGATGATAAATGGACAGCAGTAACTGATGATGGCTCTCTGTCTGCCCAGTTTGAACAGACAATATTGGTTACAGATACAGGATGGGAGAGTTTAACCCCTTATGAGTTGTGATATGATCCATTTGTGAGCAAATAATTTTAATAAGTTATTTTTTTAACTATCTTAAGGCTTGCATATCTTAACTATCTGACATAATTGGTAACATATCTTTGCCAGCAGATATTAATATTTGCAAGCTCTGCATTATCTTGCTGCCTTTTGATTGAGTGAAGAGTTAAAGGCAAGCTATCATCTACCTCGCATAACTCAGTTTGCGATATAATTTGATCCCCATAGAGAGACTCTTTATTAAATATAACATCAATTTTAGCTGGAAAAAAGTTGGCAAGAATTGACTCTGGAACACTCTCCACGCCCCACTTGACAAAAACAGCATTGTTGACATGCCCATTTAGATCAAGATCGTGCGTCTCTACCTTAAATTGTAGCTTATAATGGGGTACCTTAAATCTTATAACCTCTGAAAAATATGACTCTAACCCAACGCTGCTATTTTCAAAATAGTTGGTTTCAGGGTAAGAGCCGCCTTGCTCTGTATTAAATCTGCTAAGTCTGACTGGTCGTCCACTCTTCTTATTTACCATGATCCAGCAACCTTTAGCACTTACAAGCTCTTCTTTATCCTTTTCATCTTTTGTTATGTTAAAAAGCCGTATTTCATAAAGATTCTTGCATGAAAACCTGCGAGTTCTCACAATAATTTCATCTTGCCAGCGAGGGTGAGCTTTTATCTCAATATGGTAGCGAAAGATAACCCAGCCAAGATTTTCATCTGCCAAATCAAAACCTGATCTGCCAATAAGATGAGCATGTTCTGAGGCTGCATCTTGCAAATAGTTCATAATACTGACAATTTTTAGCAACCCCTGTTTGCCGATTGTGGAATATCCAACACTCAATCTCTTGGCATAAACTCCCAATTCAGATTCAAATCTACTCATGCTATCAACTATTTAAGATCGTCAAGTGTTAATATTTCAATTGCATGATAGGCAGGAGTCTCGTATGGGTGAACGCTTAAAAGCTCTTGCATCGCCTCTTTTATAAGGCTATTTTTACAAACCATCTCAACTTTTATCTCCTCTATCTGCTCAACCTCACCAACTCTGCCAGCAAAAGGCAGGCTACCATCTAAGGGGCGAAACTGACCAACACCTTTGGTGAACCATGAGCAAGAGTCATAATTGCCGACTCTGCCAGCACCTTTATTAAAAAGAGATTCTGTAACTAATTTTAGATGAGATTCTGGCACATAAAAAGAGATGAGATACATAACTACTATTTATCCCCTACCACTTATACCCCTTAGATTGAGCAATGTTTACAAAATCTGCCATAATCTCCTCAGCCTCTTTTAGAAGAACATCATCTTTATCCTCTTTTTTGGGCTTTTCAAGCACAACCTCTTCATCATCAACACCTTTTCTTCTTGGGTCTAACTGCTGAAGCTGCTCAATAGATGTTAAAGGCTCCTGCCCTTTGGCACGGCGAAGGCGATTCTCAATCTCAAGCTCCATACGGTTGAGATACTCTTTATATTCTGTTCTTTTGGCAATATTAAGAGATAAAGATTTTAAATTGTATATCTCTTTTGAGAGTTCATATCTCTCTCTTAGGTGGGCAAAATCTGGATTTTTATCAATCCGTTTAAGGTGCTTATCTTTTAGCTGTGATAATGTGTAACTAATCTGAGTATCAGGATAGGGTTTATATTGTGCACGCTCTGACTTATCCCACAGTAGCGCACCATCAAGAGAGCTTTCGCCAGTCTCATCGCTGTTATAGATTGATGGAAACTCAATATCAGGCAAAATGCCAAGATTTTGCGTGCTCTCGCCAGACACTCTGTAAAATTTTGCATTGGTAAGTTTTAACTGCCCATTTTCAATTGGCTGAAGAGCTTGAACAGTCCCTTTGCCAAATGTCTGATTTCCAACAATTAAGCCTCTGTTATAATCTCTTATAGCACCTGCAAATATCTCTGATGCAGATGCACTCATACGATTAACCATTACAACAAGCGGTCCAGCATATTCAACCGAAGGGTCAATATCATCTAATCTTGACATATATCCATTTCTTGAGCGTATCTGCACAGTAGGTCCTGATTTTATGAAAAGCCCTGTCAGTTGATTAGCCTCCTGAAGAGCACCACCTCCATTATCTCTAAGATCGATTATAAGCCCCTGTATATTCTCTTTTTTTAGCTCTTCAAGTAGAAAAAAGACATCACGCGTAGTGCTTCTATAATCGCTTGTCCCCTCTTGCATTCCCTTGAAATCAAGATAAAATGTTGGAATTGTAATCACTCCAATATTAAAAGCCTGACCATTTCGTTTAATTGGTATAATTTTTTTACTTGCTGCCTGCTCTTCAAGTTTAACCTTATCTCTCTTTATATTGATTATCTTAAAATTGTGAGACCCTTTTTGCCCAACAGGGATTATTTTTATCGTAACAAACGAGTCCTTTGGACCTCTTATTAGGTTGACAACCTCATCAATACGCCAACCAACTGTATCTTGTATTGCACCTTTTAACCCCTGCCCTACCCCAATAATCTTATCGCCCGGCATCAAAAACCCTGATTTATCAGCAGGACCCGCTGGAATTAGACTTACAACTTTAGTGTATTCATACTCAGTCTGCAGCACAGCACCAATACCTTCAAGCGACAGGCTCATCTGAATATCAAAATCTTCTGACATACGAGGGGGAAAAAATTGGGTATGGGGATCAAAGCTCATTGCAACAGCATTGATATAGGTTTTAAAGGCATCTTCAGAGTTTGTCTGAACAAGACGATTGAGCCTGCTTTTATAGCGTTTGGATAAAAGGTTGGTAATATCATCATCGCTCTCCCCCTCAAGCTTTAAAGAGATTATGGTATTTTTTAACTCATGCTCCCAAAGCCTTTGAAGCTCATCTTTATCAACTGGCCATATGGCATCTTTTCTATCTAAATCTATCTCATCATTTTGATTAAAATTAAGGCTCTTTTGCCATGTCTCTATATTTTTATTGATATAGCTAAGTTTCTCATAGCTTCTTTCAAGATAGATATTAAAAATTGTGTAACCAGGTGTTAAATCCCCTTTTTTGAGCGTGTTATCAAGCCAATACCTAACCTTTTCAAACTCATTTATCTCTTTGATGGTAAAGAGATTTTTAGCTGGATCAAGAATATTTATATATTGATTCAATATCTTTGATGATAGATTATCGTTAAATTTAAGCCCAAGATAGTGAGACCTCTCAAGAGCTGCAACAATGCTTACACATATATCAGCATCATACTTTGAGAAGGTTACTTTTTTAATTTCACCACCAATGCCAATTGCTTTACCCTCAATTGAGTATGGGGGAGAATCTAAAGCTAAAGACAAGTTTGGCGTAATAAAAATAAGAACAAATAAGATTATAGATAGCAGCCCTGCCACTTTAAATAAAACAAAATTTTCTAAAAATTTTTTTAATGTAGTCATAATTCAAAAGCCTTTTTATGAGAAATCTTCTGGTGATTCAAAGGTTATACGTCCTATTTTACCTGATCGCAACTCTCTTATAATGAGTTTTGAAGCCTTTTGAAGATCAACAACGCCCCCTTTTTTAAGACAGCCTCTTTTAGAGCCGATCTTTTTTATAACTTCAATGCTATCAGATATATCATCATTTTCAATACCATACCTATTTTTAATAGCATCAGGATACTTTTTTATCAAATATTTTATGGAAAAGATAGCAACATCGTTATAGTCAATTGCCACGTCAGATATGGCTCCGCTTGCAGCAAGTCTAAAAGCTCGCTCTTCACTCTCCAAAATGGGCGGCAAAACTCCAGGCGTATCATAAATATCAATTTTATTTTTAAGAGATGTTCGCTGCTGATGTTTGGTAATTGCAGGCACATTGCCTATTTTTGCAACCTTTTTACCAGCAAGCGTGTTCATTATGGTTGATTTACCACTGTTTGGAATACCAGCCACCATTACCCGTAACCTTCGGCTATTTGGTAGTCTCACCTTTAAATCATCAAGAGTTGAGAGTGCAAGCTCTATGACACGCCACGTATCTACACTATCTGTCCCTGTTATTGCAATGGCTTGGCATCGACTATCTGAAACATTTATAGAGTTTAGGTAATCAATCCATAATTGAGTTAGCTTAGGATCAGCAAGGTCTTTTTTATTCAAAACCTTTATCCGTAAAACAGATTTGCAGATTTTATCAATAAGGGGGTTGGCACTGGAGGAGGGCAGGCGAGCATCAAGTATCTCCATAACTACATCAACATCAGAGACAGCCTTTTTTAAGAAAAGCTCTGTCTCTTGCATATGCCCGGGAAACCACTGAATTGTCATTAGGACTCTTTTTATCTCTTTTGATTGTTATTTTGCTCTATTTTTATATTTTATTTATCTTAAAATTTTTTCATATATTATCTTTTAATGTAGCATGGACTTGATAAAGTATAAATAAGAAAGATGAATTTTTTATCATATTTTGAAGTGAAATCTATTTTAAAAAAGAAAAAAAAAAGCACCCCTGACTTTTACATCAGGGGTGCTCAAAATTGTGCTTATATTTTAATTAATATTACATAACAGTAACATTAACCGCAGCAGGTCCTTTTTGACCCTGCTCAATATCAAATTTAACACGGTCACCTTCGTTTAGGGATTTAAAACCACTTGCATTGATTCCAGTGTGGTGAACAAACACATCTGGTCCATTTTCCTGCTCAATAAAACCAAAACCTTTTGAATCATTAAACCATTTTACGATACCATCTGCCATTTTGACAATCTCCTTAAAAAAATAAAATAATATAGTTCCAAAAACTCAAGGTGCTTGCCTCTTTCACAAATGGATCTTTTTTACTTTAGACTTCCCTTTAGAACGAAACCTTACCTTGACTTACGGCAAGGAGATTATTACTTAACCAACAATAAATCAAGTATTTTTTTAAACGATCCTTAAGATATTACTAAAGTTATTTTATTATACTATGATTTTTTAAATCTTAACTGTTGACAAACCAACTCTTAAAATAGATAGAACAACCAAAGTTAGTTCGCTTTATGTTTAGGCTAAATATCTTTTGCAACACTTTCAATTTAAAGCAAAATCAATAAAAAAATATGCGATTAAGAATAATAATATTAGTTTTAGCAATTCTTGCTGTTTTGTCTGCATCTGCAGGAGGAGGTTTATACTACCACTCTTTAAGACAAGCTGCATTTCAGCAGGCAGAAAGCCATGCAAACACAAGACTTGAACTCTTTAATAGACAGCTTACATCTTCGCTCTCAGAGCATGTAAAGCCTGTAAAGGCACTTGCTGGACTAAAAGAGTTAAAAGAGGCTCTAAAGCTAAATAAAGAGATAAACAGGGCAAACTCTATTCTTGATAACTTTGCACAATCGCTAAACCTTGAGGTCTGCTATCTTATGGATAACTTAGGCAACACAATAGCCTCAAGCAACAGAGATGAGCCAGACAGCTTTGTGGGACAAAATTTTGCATTTAGACCATACTTTATAGAGGCAATTGCAGATAGACCATCAACATATCTTGCACTTGGAACAACATCAAGAAAAAGAGGGGTCTATTATAGCCACCCAATTTATGACTTCCCAAATCTTATTGATAACTCTAAATCTTTTGAATCTGAGGATAGAAATATAAATCGCAAAATTATTGGCGTGGCTGTAATGAAGGCATCTGTTGAGATGATCGAATCAAAGCTATTTGCAGATTCAGAAGGGATACTGTTGGTTAGCGACCCAAACGGCGTTATATTTATCTCCAACCACGATGAGCTTAAATTAATGCTTTTATGGCAGCTTAATAAAGAGGAGATTGAAAAGATCAACTCCACCCGTCAATTTGGCAATATTGATTGGAGCTGGGCTGGTTTTTCACAGCTAAATAATGGCTACGTTATTGATCAAAATAGGCAAAAATACCTCTACTCTCAGATGGCTCTTGATGGGTACCCTGGTTGGAAAATAGTCCATTTAAGAAGCCTTAAAGAGATTTCACGTGAGCTTGCAGACCCATTTATTCGGGTAATTGGGCAGGTTACTCTTATTATATCCATATTTATTGGAATCTCTGTTTTTATTCTCTACAGAAAGGCTCTTCAAGAGATATTTAGGCGAAAAAAGGCTGAAAATGAGCTAAGATTAAATGAGGCTCGTTACAGACACATCTACCATAAAACTCCAGTGATGCTACACTCGATTGATACTGAGGGCAAAATTATTAGAGTCAGCGATTTTTGGCTTGAAAAGATGGAATACTCAAGAGATGAGGTTATTGGAAAAAAATTGACAGATTTTTACAATGAATCGTCAAGAAAATATGCTGAAGATGTTATTTTCCCCTATTTTTTTAAAACTGGTTTTTGCAAAGATGTTCCATATAACTATGTTAAAAAGAGTGGCGAAGAGATTGAGATTCTTCTATCGTGTTATGGAGTTAGAGATGAGACGGGAAAAGTTGTAAGGTCTCTTGCTGTAAGCGTTGATGTTACAGAAAAAAATCAGGCACAGCACGATCTTGAGTTAGCACAAGAGAGATTATCTCGCTACTCTCTTGATCTTGAACAGCAGGTTGAGGAGCGAACAGAGGAGCTAAAACGTGTTCAAGATCAGTTAAGAAAACTATCTGGCAATATAATGGCAGCACATGAAAATGAGCGGCGAGCAGTTGCAAGGGAGCTGCATGACCATTTAGGGCAGGTTCTTACAGCACTTAAAATGGATAGCGTGTGGCTTGAAAAGTATCTTGAGCCAATTGATCCAGATGCTGCTAATCGGGCAAGTCGCATCTGCTCTCTTATTGATGACACAATTGCAGATGTTAGAGCTATGGCGTTTCGTCTAAGACCTGGGCTTCTTGATGATCTTGGTCTTGTTGATGCTTTAGAGTCTCTTGTGCGTGATTTTGAAAAACGCTCAGATGTCTGGTTTCTGTTTCGTCATACCCCAATTCCAGAGATTGATGACACTGTTGCAACTGCACTTTACAGAATAGCTCAAGAGGCTTTGACAAACGCACTAAAACACTCAAAAGCTACTGAAATTTCAGTTGATCTTACAGCAGAGCTGCCAAAAGATTCTAATGATAAAGGGTGCTTAAAATTGAGTGTTGAAGATAATGGCTGCGGTTTTTCATCTGTTGAAAATAGGGAGTATCATGGTTTAGGGCTAACTGGAATGAGAGAGCGTGCAACCTTAGTTGGCGGAAAATTGGAGATATTTTCAGAGCTAAACATTGGAACAAAAATTGTGTGTAGCCTAAATATCTCATAAAACATCTGCTGTGGTTAAGGTATTAGATTTTAAAAAAAGATGGAGAACTCTTTGATATGATTAAAGTTCTACTTGCAGATGACCATAAAATTGTCCGTGAAGGGCTTCGCCGTATCATTCAAGAGAGCGGAGAGATGGAGGTTGTTGCTGAGGCTTCTAATGGCGATGAGGCAATACAAAAGGCTCTTAAATTCAAACCAGATGTTGCTGTTGTCGATATTTCAATGCCGCCCGGAATGGACGGACTTGAGGTTGTATCTCAACTTAAATTTCAGATGCCATCAATACCTGTTCTAATTTTGACCATGCACGATGAGGAGCAGTATGTTGTTCGGGCTGTTGAGGCTGGTGCAATGGGCTATGTTACAAAACAGTCTGCACCAGAGCAGCTTGTTGATGCTGTAAAAAAGCTCTATTCAGGGGGTCGCTATCTTACTGAAAAGGCAAGCGAGGCACTTGCTTTGCGTGTTGTTCGAGGCGAGAGTAGCAAATCAGGCAGTGAGGCTCTATCAATGAGAGAGCTTCAAGTTCTGCGTCAACTTGCATTAGGTCAGACAAATCATGAAATTGCAGAGAGCTACCACATCAGTGTAAAGACCGTAGATACCTACAGATCAAGAATATTAAAAAAGCTAAATCTTAGAAATAATGCAGAACTTTCAAGATTTGCCATTCAAAATAGGATTATTGAGCTATAACTATTTTCAGACCCCTAAATTGTGAAACTGTAAGAAAAATCCCTACACTAATATCAGAAATACAAGGATTGTTTTTTATTACCCATAGTGATATTAACTGTTAAACTAAGAAATGAAGGGCAGAAGAAAGTGTTTTTTTCAAGCCCTACATAGAACACCACAACTATTTAACACTTTTAACAAAGGAGAAGAGAAAAATGAGTAAAAGTATTAGAATTATGTTCCTTCTGTCTATTGCCGTAATATTTGCCTTTACATCAAGCGTAATGGCTGCTGACCCTATAATTATTAAATTCAGCCACGTTGTAGCTGATGATACACCAAAAGGTGAAGCTGCCAACTATTTTAAGAAACTTGCAGAGGAAAAGACAAATGGTGCTGTAAAGGTTGAAGTCTATCCAAACAGCCAGCTTTACAAAGACAAAGAGGAGATGGAAGCTCTCCAAATGGGTGCTGTTCACATGCTTGCCCCATCTCTTGCTAAGTTTGCACCACTTGGAGTAAAAGAGTTTGAACTTTTTGACCTTCCATTTATCTTTAGTGGTTATGAAGATTTGCACAAGATAACCCTTGGACCTATTGGAAAGAAGCTGCTTGATAAATTGCAGCCAAAAGGGGTTTTAGGACTTGCTTACTGGGACAATGGTTTTAAGGTTATGAGTGCAAACAAACCTCTTAAAGTTCCAGCAGATTGCAAAGGTTTGAAGATGCGTATCCAGTCCTCAAAAATTCTTGATGCTCAGATGCGTGCACTTGGTGCAATTCCACAGGTTATGGCATTTTCTGAAGTTTATCAGGCTCTTCAAACTGGAGTTGTTGATGGAACAGAGAACCCACCATCAAATCTTTACACCCAAAAGATGTTTGAGGTTCAAAAGTATGTAACTGTCTCTGATCATGGCTATTTAGGTTATGCTGTTCTTGTAAACAAAAAGTTCTGGGAAGGTCTGCCCGCTGATATTCGTACCCAGCTTGAGAGTGCAATGGCTGAGGCAACAATTTTTGCCAATGACATAGCAAAAAAGAATAACGAAAAAGACCTTGCATCTGTTGCAGCTTCTGGAAAATCTGAGATTATTAAACTAACCCCAGAAGAGAGAGAAGTATGGAAAGATGCTCTTGTAAGCGTTCATGACAAGATGGCTGATCGTATTGGTAAAGATTTGATTCAAGAGGTTTATCAGGCTATTGGTTTTCAAAAATAGCATTCACTATTTTTTAAGTATCTACCAATAAATCCCCTCCTGTGCCCCGCCTCATTGGGGGCACAACCAAAAATCAAATTGTAAAGGGTGAGGGAGGTTAAAAGTTACTCATTAACCCTTTGCTCTCATAAAATAAATCTTTAAGGGAGAAAAACAGGCAATGTTAAAATTCCTTGATCACTTGGAAGAGTGGTTAGTCGCAACCTTTATCGGTGCTGCAACTGTAATAATTTTTCTATCAGTTATTCACCGTTACGGAAGTGGTTTGCCAATTCCTGTGTTACAAGATTGGCTTCTTAGCCTTAATATGAGCTGGACGCAGGAGCTTTGTATTTACATGTTTATCTGGATGGCTAAATTTGGAGCAGCCTACGGAGTTAGAACTGGAATCCATGTTGGTGTTGATGTCTTTATCAACAGCCTTAATAGCAAATTACGGGCAAAGTTTGTTGTAATTGGTCTTAGTGGTGGAGCTATATTTACCTCAATTATTGGCACATTAGGTTTGATGTTTGTTTGGGAAGTTGGAATGCATTATGCTGTTTTCTCTACCTTAGGGTTAGATTTAACAAACTTAACAGAAGGTCCTGTCTCTCCTGATCTTGAGTGGCCTGTCTGGATGTTCTACTCAGCAATTCCACTTGGTTCATATCTTATGTGTTTTAGATTTTTGCAGGTAATTGTAAGTTTTATCAAAACAGGGCAGCTTCCTCACCACAATGCAGGTCATGTTGATGGTATTGATGAAGATGAGACTAACAGCCAAAATTTAGGCAGTGCAAATGGCTCTCAAATTGCTGGAACAAATGGAGGTAAACCATAATGAGCGGATTGATTATTTTTACACTGCTTGCACTACTTATGCTTACTGGTATGCCCATCTCCATCTCTTTGGGTCTTACTGTTCTAACATATCTATTTACTATGACTACCGTGCCTATTGAATCTGTTGCTATGAAGCTCTTTACTGGTATTGAAAAGTTTGAGATCATGGCAATTCCATTCTTTATCCTTGCTGGTAATTTTTTGACTCACGGCGGAGTTGCAAAACGTATGATCAACTTTGCTACAGCTTTGGTTGGTCATCTAACTGGTGGTCTGGCACTTGGTGGTGTTCTTGCCTGTGCTTTATTTGCTGCTGTCTCTGGCTCAAGTCCTGCAACTGTTGTTGCTATTGGTTCAATACTTCTGCCCGCCATGGTTAAACAGGGCTATCCTATGCAGTTTGGAGTTGGTGTTATTGCTACATCTGGAGGACTTGGAATTTTAATCCCTCCATCAATTGTTATGGTTATCTATGCAGTTTCAACCAACGCATCAATTGGTAAACTCTTTATTGCTGGTATTATACCCGGTATTCTTTTGTGTGCTGTATTAATGGGTGTTACATGGTTTGTTGCAAGAAAAAGAGACTATCCTCGCCTTCCTAAAGCAAATTTTATTACAGTTGTAAAGGCTTTTAAGGAGAGTGTATGGGGGCTTATGCTGATTGTTGTGGTTATTGGAGGTATCTACTCTGGTATCTTTACCCCAACTGAAGCAGCAGCAATGAGTGCTGTTTATGCCTTTATAGTTGCGGTTTTTATCTATAAAGATATGACACTTAAAGAGGTGCCAAAAACCCTTTTAGCAGCAGCAAATATGTCATCAATGATTCTCTATATTATCACAAATGCTGTGCTATTTTCATTTCTTCTTACATCAGAGCAGATTCCGCAACAGCTTACTGCATGGATAACAAACATGGGGCTTGGCTCTGTTGGCTTTCTTATTATGGTCAACCTTCTTTTATTGGCTGGCGGTAATTTTATGGAGCCTTCATCAATTCTGCTTATCACTGCCCCGCTACTCTACCCTATGGCTATGCAGCTAAACATTGATCCAATACATCTTGGAATTTTGATGACTGTAAACATGGAGATAGGTATGATTACACCTCCTGTTGGACTAAATCTTTATGTTGCCTCTGGTATCTCCCATTTAGGACTTACAGAGACCACAAAGGCTTGTGCCCCATGGATTATAGTTATGCTTGTCTATTTAATGGTAATTACCTATGTTCCAGCTATCTCTCTGTGGCTGCCAAATCTCTTGTTTAAGTAGCTATACTGTTAAAGGTCATAAAGTGAGTTTTTACTCAATCTTTTCAGCCGTAGGCTCAAGCCATCGGCTTAGGTAAGTAAGCCCGCTTAAGCGGGCTTGGATAACTTAGCCCAGAGCTTTAGCTTAGGGCGATAAAAAATTAATCCCCACCTTTTTACCCCTCCTTTTCTCGCCCATTAGGAGGGCAATAATTTACTCCTGCGGGGGTGGGGTTTTTAAAAAAACATTTCACATATTATTTAAATCCTCTAAATACTCCTCATACCTTACAAGATAAAATGATAATGGTTTAGAAAATTTTCTGCCAAGAATCCCATCAACAAATAGCCTGCTTATATGTTGCTCCTCTTCTAAAAGATGCTGTGATAGCAAAAATATCCGCCTCTCCTCTGGTGTGAATCGCCCCATCATCTCTTTTAAGGTGATTCGTGCCCTTGGCTGATACATCCAAAAGTATAGCATATCAAGAGCATTTATAATCATAACAGTTATAAGATCACGCACCTCTGCATTTGTGCTGTTTATCAACTTTTCAGGATTTTCAAGCAGGGATAACTCCCCACAATCTGGAAATATAAGCTCAAGTTTAGAGTATGAGTCAAACAGCTCTGAAAACTTTCGCCTGTAATCACGCAGCCTTAACGAAATATTTTGAAATCTATCAGCCGGACCCTCAATCAATGCAGCCACAAGATCAGAGGCAGCTTTAGAGATTACAGCAGCCCATTTTTGCAAAATATCAGCAGCAGCAAGAGTGGTGATACCACTAACATCTGTAAGGATAACTCCAATTATTGAGCTAAATAAGATTGCAATTGGAATGGAAAAGATACTTCTAAAAAAGTTACCAACAATAGCAGCCTTTGGCAGACCTCTAAATGCGTTGTGGCTCGATAGATAGATGCCATTAGAAAGAGCCATAATAGCATATAGCTCTGTTGGATTAGTAGATATAGTAACTCCCATTGTCTGATCTAAAATGAGGGTCTTTACCAAATAATCAAGCAGAGGAACAGAAAAGCCCGTAAACATTAAAGAGTCTGTGAGCCTCTCCCAACTTACATAGTCATTCCACCTCAAAAGAGGCGATCGCATAATACCGCCGCCGCCAAGCACAGCTTGAACTATGTTTCTTAAACCAGTAATTCCAAACCAGATAAAAGCACCAAACCAAGCAAGAAACCACCAATCTTTGGTTAGCATAAATGTTGCAAATGCTGGGATAAATCCTATCAAGACTTTAAGAGAGTTTTTTATTCCAGTGTTTAGATTTGCCCATAACTTTGTGATATTTTGGCTTATTTTATTTGTGCTGCTACACTCTTTGTCTTGAGAACTTTTTAGTGCACCATTTTGGCACTGTGAGATTAAAAGCTCGTCCCCTATGTTTTGTTGAACACCCCCTAAAGTAACTATATTTCCGGGGTAACCCATCACAGTTGAGTCCTCTTTAACAACCCAATCTTTGACCTTTTTTGCCCCTAAATACTCAAGACCAGGAAGAGCACTTAAAGCTGAAAAAATCTTTGAGCCAACCCCTTTTTTGCCCTCTCTTGGAATTGAACTTACTGTTGGATAGACCTTTATGCTAATTGGAATAATCAAGCGAGAAGATGATTTTTGCTCTATCTCCCTCTGTGCCCTTAAAGAGAGTGTTTCAACAATTCCAAGCCCCATTCCATAGGCAAGAAGGGATCTGCCTGTAGAGTCGCTTCCAATTCTTGATTTAAGCACTACTTTGTTATACATGCTCTTTAACGATGCTAAATCGTGAAGAATATCAACGAGCTTTTCTCGTCTGTCTGCCTCGTCAGGATAGCCCGCCCTCTCCATATTATAAATAATATGTCTTACAACACTCTTTAGTTTAATCAAGCTGCCTTGATTAATAGCCTGCTGAAGCTCATTTATGGCTGGAATGTGATCTGTTACACCAGCAGCGTAATCTTTAAGGTTAAAAATCTCCAAACGTGTAATAAGCCCATCGCCCATGTATAGAATCTCAACCACATCTTCAACTTTTAGGTTGCTTAAGTTAAGGGTGAGCTTAAAGCTGCAATGTAGCTGAGATATTTGAAATAGAAGCTCTTGAACAGAGAGAGTTAGCCTCTCAGGAGTATCAGGGTTAGGGGGGAATTTGGGCTTTAATGGATCAGAAATATCAGGATAAAGAGCTGGGGCAAGGTAGGTGTTGACAATCTTGATGGTTGTAAGGTTATTGGCATTTTTAACCATCTCTTGATTTTGAGTAGGAAGAGTATCTTTTACAGCCTTAACAGCCTGATAGTGGATATACTCTCCAAGATGGAGAATTGATGCCTGACCTGGGGCTACAAACTGAATAAACTTTTCAGCATCAAGCAAAGGAAGCTCAATTAAGGTATCTTCAATAAATTTTTGTCGAAAGGTTTGATTAAAGGCTTCAAGAATTTTAAGAACATACTTTGCCTGATACTGCATCACCTCTCTGCCCTTTTGCATAAAGCGAATAACTTCAGGCTCTGCAAGAAAACATAAAAAAGATTGGGCATCATTTAGCCCACGCGATACCCAAATAAAAGATGCAAAACGGTCTCTAAACCTTGCTGTGAACTCAATCCCGATTCTTATATCCATGTTCATAATCTCTGCAGCCTCTGAAAGCTCTGCAACAAAACGGGGCTCAATATATTGGTAATATATGACTCTAAGGCGGCGAATCCCCTTTATCCATGCGTCCATAATAAGATGAGTTGGAGTTTTTCGCCCTTTTGTGTTTGCGTCATGAACATGATCGTCAAATGTGAGTTGATTCCACGACTCAGGCATCTCAAGAAGGTGGTATTTTTTAAGCTGCTTTCTTATAACTCTTGGTTTGCCTGATGCAGTTTTTCTAAAATCGTGTGCAAGCTCAAGCTGCTGCTGATATTTTCCCCGTGCACGAACAAGCTCTTTCATAATTTGAAGCAGAACGCGAGCTGTATTTCTTGGCATTGCACCAGAGGTTGTGTCAATTATCTCGTTGCGTAAGCCTCGCAATGCCTGAAGTCTGTAATCTATATCGCCCCGCTCTAATGAGTTGAGAAGATTTACAACTGAGTAGGCAATGCGAAGCCCTTTTGACTCTGCAAGCTCTTTAATCCCAAACGGGTGAAAAAATGGGTAAAAGAGCTTTTTTGTGTAAGATAGCGATTTGTCGCCATCATAAAGCTCATTTACAATCTTTATAAGCTCATGGTCTCTTTGGTCAAACAGAAGCCAATTTAAATTATCTCCATCGCAACTATCAATTTTTTTAAGGGATTTGACCATTAAGAGCCACCTTAATTTAACTTTTTGAGCAGATATGAACCTCTATTTTACCATCAAGAGCCTTTTTAAAAAGCTCTGCATCTGATAGCTCACCAACAAGTGAGCCGTAGTGCATTGGAATTGCGAGCTTTGGCTTTATCTCAAGAGCAGCAGAAGCTGCCTCCGCAGCAGTCATTACATAGGTGCCAGATACAGGCAAAAATGCAATATCGCAATCTATCTGAGACATTTCAGGTATAAAATCTGTATCTCCAGCATGATAGATTTTAACGCCTCCAATATCGACAACAAAGCCAAGCCAGTTATTCTTTTTGGGGTGAAATTTTTTGTTGATGTTGTAAGATACAACAGCAGAAACTTGCACCCCTTTTACATTGATGCTCTGATTAGGTGCGATAATCTCAACCTTTCCATCAACCAACTTACCAAGCTCTTTTTTTAGCTTTTTTGCAGAATCTTTTTCAGTAACAATAACTGTATCTTGCCCCATGATCTTTTTTACATCGTCAGAAGAGCAGTGATCATAATGCTCATGTGTTATCAAGATAATATCTGCCTTGTCTAAATTGGCTGACTCAAGCTGATACGGGTCAAAGTAGATAACAGGATATTTAGCATCAACTGAATTAACCATCATGCAATCATGCCCAAGCCATTTGATATTCTCTAAAACTTTTTTTGTCTCCATAATCTCTTGTCTCCATCTTAATTTGTTTATAAAACAATAAAAATCAAACTTTAAACTTAACCATCATATTTTTTAGCTCCTCTGCAAGCCTTGAAAGCTCTTTAGCACTTGCTGTAACCTCTTGGCTGCTTGATGCCATTTCAGAGGCAGATCGATTTACCTGCGATATATCCTTTGCAATTTCAGCAGTAACTGACGAGCTTTCTACCACATTTCTGCCAACATCATCAACCGCAGCAGATGCCTGAGCCACATTGTCAGCAATCTCTTTTGTTGTTGCAGACTGCTCCTCAACAGCAGTAGCAATTGTTGATACCCCTTCGTTTACCTCTGTCATAACATTTGCAATATTCACAATCTCATCTACAGCACCGCCAGTAGCATCTTGGATTCCCTTAACGCGACTTTTAATCTCCTCAGTTGCAGATGCTGTCTGTTTAGCAAGCTCTTTAATCTCACTTGCTACAACAGCAAAGCCCTTTCCAGCCTCCCCTGCCCTTGCAGCCTCAATTGTGGCGTTTAGAGCAAGAAGATTGGTCTGGCTTGAAATCTCAGCAATAGTTTGAGTTACTTTGCCAATCTCTTGGGCTGCCCTGCCAAGAGTTTGAATTTTACCAGATGCAGCTTGAGCCTGCTTTTCAGCCTTATCTGTAGTGTGGTGAGCCTTTTGAGCATTGATAGCTATCTCATTTATTGTGGCTGTCATCTCCTCTGCCCCTGAAGCAACGATGCTCATATTTGCGTTAGTCTCTTCCATTGCTGCTGCAACTGAATTGACATTAGAGCTTAATTCCTCTGCTGCTGCTGCAACTGTATGGGCTTTAGTTGCTGTATTTTCAGAACCAACTGCCATCTCTTGGGCAATCTGATTTAGCTCTGTTGCTGATGAAGATAGAGTCTGAACCCCTATGATTATCCCCTTAAACATCTCTCTTAAATCAGATGACATCTTATTAAGAGCTTTTATAAAGATTCCAACCTCATCACTGCGATCAATGTTTATCTGTTGGGTCATATCCCCTTCAGACATCTTTTGAGCAAATTCAACACCCTGTAAAATTGGTCGTGTTATGCTTCTTGTTATGATAAAAGCAAGAGCCAAAGAGAGAATAATAGCACCAATAGTAGCAATAAATAGGGCTGTTTTTAAAAATTGTGCCTGCTTATTAGCACGGCTTACCTCATTTTTTGAAATTTTAATCTTAATTTGAGATAGCTTCTCAAGATGCCCAAGAGCCTTATTTTGCATAGGTCTTGCATCATTCATAACCATATCTTGCATCTTTTTTTGGAGCATCTCAACATTTTCAGCTTTATCAATCATCTGATTAAAAATATTAAACACCTCTTCTGCAGCAGGCACCATTAACTCTTTAAAAAGTTTTGTTGCATCATATTTATATCCATTTTTGGCATCTTCACGTATTTTAGCGATAGAGCCATGAAAATTTTTATGGTGCTCAACACTCTTTTTAATAAGCTCATTAAGCTCTTGATTTGTGCTCTTAAACGAAGCTACCCATCGACCAAAGTTACATGATGTGTGATCATCGCCCCCCTCAAATGGCTCATCAAGAAGAATCATATCAGCAACCTTAAGCTGTAGAGCGTAATGATCAGCTTTAAACTTATGTAGATAACTTAACAGCTCGTCAGGATTCATAATGCCAATTTTATCAATCTCTTTGCGAAGTGCAGTTACCTGATCATTTATATCTGCCCATTTAGGCATAATACCCTTTAGCTCTTGCCAATCTCTTTTTTCCTCGTCTGTTTGAGGTAGGGACTCGTAAAGTTTAAAAGCCTCCTGATAATTTTGTCGAGCCTCAAGAATGCTATCATACTGCCTCTGGTAATCTTCTAAAGTAAGACTTGGAATAAGCATATTTCGTATATGCCTTACAATCTTCTCTACTGACACCTTCATATCAAGAGTAGCATCAACCCCTGGAAGATCAATCAACCCAATCTCATGGATAGATTTACCATTTTTAACCACTCCATAGTAACCCATAAATCCCAATATGAGAGTAATAGTTGCAACTAATGAGAATCCAAGCATCAATTTTGAACCCAATTTCAAATTTCTAAACATAAACTCTCCTTAAAATTGTTAAATCATTAATACTGCTTTTGGTCATAAATTTAGTTTTAATGTAAAATTTTTGTCAAAATAACACTGCATGGCTATATAAAATAGCAATATTAATATATTCTTTTTTTAAAACTTTAAAAGAGATAGCCTAAAATAAACAACTTTGCAATATGGAGAATTTTTGTGCGAAATCTAAACAACTCTTTTTCTGGTCAGCCTATGGATATAGCCATTATTGGTATGGGTGCTATTTTTCCAGCCTCAAACGGCAACAAAGCATACTGGCGTTTAATCTTTAATGGCAAAGATGCCATTACCCCCATTCCTGAAGAGAGCCACTGGTCCCTTGCAGATTACTTTGATTCCAATCCAGCCACACCAGACTACACCTACTGCAAACGAGGCGGATTTCTCCCTAAAATCAACTTTGATCCAGCAAAATATGGATTTCCCCCAAACAACCTTGAGGCAACAGATACATCTCAACTTTTGGCTCTTATGGTTGCTGAGATGGCTCTTGTTGATGCTGGTTACCCACCCTCTAACTCATCTTCATCTAACCATTTAAGAACTGGTGTAATTTTAGGGGTTACTGGAACTCAAGAGCTTGTGATTCCGCTTGGAGCACGCCTTTACCACCCATTATGGAAAAAGGCTCTTTACGAGTCTGGAATAACTGGTAAAAAGAGTGATGAGATAGTTGCAAGAATCTCTGAAGGTCTGCCTAAATGGCAGGAAAACTCATTTCCCGGACTTCTTGGAAATGTGGTTGCAGGCAGAATTGCAAATCGCCTAAATCTTGGCGGCACAAATACAGTTGTTGATGCTGCCTGTGCAAGCTCGCTAAGTGCTATCCATACAGCCTGCTTAGAGCTTGCAGCACACAGAAGCGATATGTGCATCAGCGGCGGAGTTGATACTTTAAACGATATTTTTATGCACATGTGCTTTTCTAAAACAGGCGTGCTCTCTCACACAAGCGATGCAAGACCATTTTCAAAAGATGCTGATGGAACAGTGCTTGGCGAAGGTATTGGCATGGTTGTTCTAAAACGGCTTACAGATGCAAAAAAAGATAACGACAAAATTTATGCTGTAATAAAGGGGATTGGCACATCAAGCGATGGAAAAACTGGCGGGATATACGCTCCTGACGCTAATGGGCAGTTGCGGGCATTAAAGGCAGCTTACAAAGAGGCTCAAATTGATCCCTCTACTGTTGAGCTTATTGAGGCACATGGAACTGGAACCCGTGTTGGCGATAAGATTGAGATTACAGCTCTAAAGTCTCTATTTTCAGAAAAAAACTCTAAATCTGCAATTGGCTCTGTTAAGTCAATGGTTGGTCATGCAAAAGCTGCTGCTGGTGCTGCGGGTCTTATCAAAGCTGTTTTAAGCCTCTATCACAAGGTGATCCCACCAACACTTAAAGCAGAAGAGCCTGATCCTGAAATTGAGATCACAAAGTCGCCATTTTATCTTAACCACCTTGCAAAACCTTGGGTTAAATCTAAAGATCACCCAAGAAGGTGCGGAGTGAGTGCTTTTGGATTTGGAGGCTCTAATTTTCACGCTCTTCTTGAAGAGTATCTCCCCAAAAAAGAGCATGTATCTTGGGACGGCACTGTTCAGATCGCCCCATTTTGTGCCAACACAAAAGAGGATTTAAAAAAGAGCATCTTAAAGTTTAAGGAGTCAATTGAGCCATCTGCACTCTTAAAAAATGGCGAAGGGTTAGACTCCTACGAAATGGAGCATAAAATCGCTTGGGAGTCTCAGAATTTGAGAAAAGAGTTTAAATCATCTTACAAGCACAGGCTTTTGATCTTGATAACTGATAAAGATGATCCCGTAAAAAAGGCTTTAAAGGCTATTGATTATATTGACTCATTGAACAATCACAATAAAATAACCAAATCTGATAAGAGCGATAAAGAGTTTTCAGGGATATTTTACGGCTCAGGGGAGCATAAGGGTAAAGTTGGATTTTTATTTCCTGGTCAAGGTAGCCAATATGTTGATATGGCAAGAGATTTAATCTCCATCTTTCCAGAGGCTCTTGAGGCACTTGAAGAGGCAGAAGAGATATTTAACAGGCTAAATGATAAAAAGGTAAAATTAAAAGATTACATATTTAGCCAGCCCCCTTATGCTCAAGATGAAAAGAGTGCAGAGGAGAATCTACGAAGCACTGATGTTGCCCAGCCTGCAATTGGTGCTATAACACTTGGTATGGTAAAAATTCTTGCAAGATTTGGCATAAAGCCAGATGCAGTGTGCGGACACAGCTTTGGCGAGTTAAGTGCCCTTTGTGCTGCAAACTGGATAGATGAAAATACATTTTTAAATTTAGCCTCTCAAAGAGGCAGACTTATGGCTGGTGCTGCTTTAAATGGCGAAGATAGAGGCAGTATGTTTGCCCTAAAAGCATCTTTAGAAGATGTAGAAGAGCTTATAAAGGCAGAAAATCTTGATCTTGTTGTTGCAAATATAAATAGCCCAAATCAGATTGTGCTATCTGGCAAAAGTGATGAGATAAAAAGGGTATCAAAAATATGCAAAGATAGAAAGGTGCGAGGCGTTCAACTGCCTGTTGCAGCAGCATTTCACAGCAAACTTGTTGAAAATGCAGTTGCCCCTTTTAAAGAGATTGTATCATCAATTGAGATTAAGCCATCTAACGGCTCAAACATAGTTGTCTTTTCTAACACCACAGGAAAAGATTACCCATTAGATGGTGAAGCTGCAAAAAAGATACTTGGGGAGCACCTTATAAATCCTGTCTGCTTTATGTCCAATATTGAGGTCATGTTAAAGAAAAACATCACAGCGTTTATTGAGGTTGGACCTAAGGCTGTCTTAACAGGGCTTACTAAATCTATTTTAGAGTCTAAAAATATTGAGAGTTCAAATAAAATCTTATCTTTTGCTTTTGACTCATCTGCTGGAAAAAATGGGGCGATTTACGATTTAGCCTCAACTCTTTGCTCTCTTGCTGCTTGTGGAATTACAGTTATGCTGGATCAGTGGGAAGATAGCGTTAAAGAGCCTGCAAAAAAAATGATGAGAGTTGCTTTAACTGGGGCAAATATAAAGCCTAAGCCTCAAAAAGTATTAGTCTCTGACCCATCAACTAATTTGCAATCGCCTACTAATTTGCAATCAGATAACCAACCTAACTTAAAACCTAAATTAGAGGCTCATATTATTGAGCCAAAAAAAATATATAGTCCAAACAAAAAAGAGGAAAAAGGAAGAGGAACTACCATGAACAATAAAGGGGATATTTCACAGCCACCATCACTTGTTTTTAGTGCAATGCAGATGGTGCAAAAGGGTATGGATTCAATGCAAGAGCTTCAGACACGAACAGCCCTTGCACATGAAAAATTTCTTGAGACTCAAGCAGCAGCAAGCCAAACACTGCAAGCAATGATGGAGCAGACCCGTTTTTTTGCTGAAAATGCAATCTTATCTCTAAATCACAACAACCAAAATATTCATCACTATCAGCAGCCAACAACAATCTCAAGAGTTTCAACAAATCACGAGATTCCAAATCAGATGCGTGTTGGCACAAGCCCAACTGTTGTAGAGCTTCACCATACTCACAATGTTGAACAGCTAAGAATTGAAGAGCCTCCTCAAGCAAGGATTCAACCTGAACATATAGTTGAGCATTCAAAAAATAATGGTAAAAATGCCTCTAATCCAGTAACAAACACATTTATTCCTAAAAATCATGCCAATAGAACAGAGGCTAAAATTGACGTTTTGCCAAAAGAGACAACTCAAATTGCCAAGCAAAAAGAGCTAATCAACAACGAAAATAACAACCAAAACAACAAAGTCATGGCTATTTTACTTGAGACCATAAGCGAGTTGACGGGCTTTCCAGTTGAGATGCTCACCCCTGATATGGATATAGAGTCTGATCTTGGCATTGATTCAATAAAGCGGGTTGAGATTCTATCCAAACTTGAAGAGAAATTGCCAGAAGCAGCACAAATATCGCCTGATGATCTTGGACGGCTAAAGACAATTGATGAGATTGCACTTCATCTAATGGGCAATAACTCTGAAAAGAGCGGGCAAATTTTGGTCTCATCAACAAAAGAGCCATCTCTTTGTGAGAGCAGCTCCTGTCAAAAAAAAAACTTTTAAGGCAGGTCATCTCTCTTAAAAAGATTCCAATTGATTCTCTTAATTTTAAAGATGCAGAGCTAATAACCATTGAGAGCAATAAAAAGGTCTATATATCATCAGATTGGTGCGATAATAAAGATGGAAACTTAGATGGTAGTTATGCTTACAATGTTGCAATAGCTCTGCAATCCCAATTTACTAAACATGGGGTTGATTCAAAGATAGTTAAAATTGATGATGCCTTAAATCAAGAGCTATCTGATATGGCTGGTCTTGTTATAATCACAGATAGCAGCCACTCAAAAGATTTTGTTAAAAAATCCTTTCTTCTTGCAAAACAAAATGGAAAATATCTTATAGACTCTGCTGCCAAGGCTAAAATATCAGGCAATAGTGCTTTTTTTGTGAGCCTCTCATCTCTTAATGGAGCGTTTGGTTTTGAAGATGGAAAAGTTGATAATCCATTACAAGGGGCAGTTGCAGGACTTTTAAAAACAGCAGCACTTGAGTGGAGTCAAGTTTTATGCAGAGCAATTGATATTGAGCCTATAAGCATTGATGATTTTGATTTTTCTATCTCCTCAATATCGCAGAGCCTTATCTATCTTATGCTGACTAAAAGAGCTATTGGCAATTTTGTCTTATCTGATTATGTGGAGATTGGCATAAAAGATAATTGTATCATAATACCGCAATTAAAAGAGTCCCCCATACCCTTGTTTTCCTCTTTTGAGACTTTAAATAACAGGTTAAATAGCGATGATGTCATTGTAATTACAGGCGGAGCAAGAGGCGTTACTGCTGAATGTGCTGTTGAGCTTGCATCTACATTTTCACCAAAAATAATACTTATTGGAAGATCACCTCTGCTTAGAGAGCCAGAACCAGAGTGGCTACATGGCTTAGTATCTGAAGTTGATATAAAAAAAGCGATCCTTTTAAATATCTTTAAATCTAAATCAGCCCCTACCCCTTCTGAACTTCAGGCAATCTATAAAAAAATATCTTCAAATAGAGAGATAAGCCAAAATCTTAAACGCATAGAGGCTGCTGGCTCTTTTGTTAAATATTACAGCGTTGATATTAGAGATTTTGAAGAGCTAAACAAAGCTCTTAAAGATGCAAAACAAAATTTTGGAAAAATAACTGGAGTTGTTCATGGTGCTGGAGTCTTAGAAGATAAGCTGATAGTTGATAAAACTCTATTCCAATTTGATGCAGTTTTTGATACAAAAGTCGTTGGTATGGAGAATCTTTTAAAGGCTACGGCTAAGGAGAAGCTAAAGTTTGTACTCTTTTTCTCATCAGTTGCAGCAAGGTATGGCAATGTTGGTCAGGTTGATTATGCAATGGCAAATGAGGTGCTAAATAAAACAGCTCAACATCTTGCAAACTCTAAAAAAAGCAGCAAAGAGATTGATATTGACAGGTGCAGATTTATCTCAATAAATTGGGGAGCTTGGGAGGGTGGAATGGTATCGCTTTCACTTAAAAATGCCTTTAAAAAACGGGGGATTGATCTGATTGATCTAAATTTAGGGGCAAAAAGTTTTGTTCAAGAGATTTGCAACTCAATATCTAAAGATAGTTCATCAGATGTGGTCGATTTTCAAGATGTTGAAGTGGTTATTGGTGCATCTCTTTTATCAACTCCTTCGCTATTTGACAGAGATAAAATAGTTGAGTTTGCAATTGGTAGCCCATCAAAAGCATTTGGGGAAAAATATAAGGATTTTGATGAAAAACGAGAGATTGCAAGGCTTCCTGGTCCCCCATACTTTTTTATGGATAGAGTTATAAAAGCTGATGCAAAACCTTGGGAGATGGTTTGTGGTGGATGGATAGAGGCTCAATTTGATATGCCAAGCAATGGGTGGTATTTTAGGGCAGCTCACACAGATTATCTGCCATTTTGCATTTTGCTTGAGATTGCCTTGCAGCCTTGCGGTTGGCTTGCAGCTTATGTTGGCTCTGCTTTAAAGAGCAAAGAGAGGCTATTTTTCAGAAATCTTGGTGGTGAGGCTCAAATTTTTGAGCCAGTAACTCGTGAATCTGGAACCTTAACCATGCGATCTAAAATGACATCTGTATCTCATGCTGGGGGGCTAATTATCCAAAATTTTCTTATGGAGGTTCTAAAAGATGGGCAATACATCTACAAAGGCTCGACAAATTTTGGCTTTTTTACAGCCCAAGCCCTTAAAAATCAGGCTGGGATAAAAAGCTCTCATCTGCACGATACGCAATCAGAACAATCAAATAGTAGCGATAAATTTTACCTAAAAGATCACCACCCTTTAACTCCTGATGATATGATTGAAGATACTGACACAGCTATTAATTACGGTATGGCTGCAAAGGCTATTCGTATGGTTGACACAATTGATAAGATTTCATTTGATGGGGGCAAATACCAAAAAGGTTTTATAAAGGGGACAAAATTGGTTGATCCTGATGAGTGGTTTTTTAAAGCCCACTTTTATCAAGACCCAGTATGCCCTGGCTCTCTTGGGGTAGAGTCGTTTCTTCAACTCATCAAGTTTTACTCGCTCAAACTTTGGAAATATGATCCATTGCTTTACGAGTTAGTATTAAGCCCACATACCCATAAATGGATTTACAGGGGTCAGATTATCCCATCATGCAGTAAAATTGAGATTATGGCACACATTAAAGATAAAGATAACAACTGCCAAAAGATAACAGCAGATGGGCTTCTTTATGTAGATGGGCTGTGTATCTATCAGATGGAGGATTTTAGTATGGAGTTGGTAAAGAAAAAGAAGAGCTAAAGAGAGAGGGGCTATCTGGTGCATAAATTATGCTTGCTGACTTTTTGATTGTCGAACTGAATTGTCAACAGACATGGGAAGAAAAACCATAAAAGAGCTTCCATGACCAACTTCACTCCTCACACCAATCATGCCTTCCCATGATTTCACTATTCCCGATATAATTGCCAGCCCCAAACCTCGTCCTGTGAACTTGGTCGTAAAAAACGGGTCTGATATTTTATGAAAATCCTCTTTTGAAATGCCGCATCCAGTATCAGTAACTTCTAAACAAACATAGGTATCTGCTGCTGGCTTAGAATCAGCAGGGAAAATATAGAATTTTGAAATATCCTCTGATGGTATAGCTTTTGTAATCAGATTAATTCTGCCTTTATTCTCACCAATACTCTCATAAGCATTGGTAATCAGATGATTCAGAACCTGCTGCATCTGCCCAGCATTTGCACGGACAAGCAATTCTGTATCCATCAGTTTTACTTCTATGGTGATGTCATTGAGAACTGATGATTGAAAGTCTGGCAGATGCTTTCGACAAAAGTCTGCAATATCAAGAGATTCCGTTTGAATAAAACTCTGTCCAAGATATGTAAGCATAGACCCGCTTACATCAGCACATCTACGAGCTGCTTTCATTGCGTCCATGAGCCTTTCACGAATCAAGGAATCTTCTGGTAAATCATACAAAGCTAACTCTAAATTCCCGCTTACAGCATAAAGATAGTTATTGAAAATATGTGCAATTCCACCAGCCATCTGTGCAAGGCTTTCAGTTTTTTGAAGTCGCAGGTTCGTGGCTTCAAGCTCTCTTTGCTTTATCTCCATCTGCTTTCGCTCGGTAATATCAGAAACGATGCAGGCAAACTGACCATAGGCGGGTCTAAAAGCCTTTACCTCAAAATGCTTTTTTAATTCATCGGAATAGTTATCAAAAAATGCGGGTTCACCTGTAATGGCAACCTTGCCGTAAATTTCAATCCAGTATTTTTCAATATCTGGCAGCACCTCCAAAACTCTTTTGTCAACTATATCAGCAGCCTTAAGTCCTGTCATACACTCAAACGAAGGATTAACAGTCAAAAATTTATAATCTATCGGTTTTCCATTTTCATCACATATAATCTCGTGCAGAGCAAAACCATCAAGCATCTCACGGAAAAGAGTAAGATATTTCTCCTCTGTCCGCTTACGCTCGGTGATGTCGCTGAATGCTATCGCCACTCCATAGCCTTCTAAATGAACAGGTGTGCTGGAAACACTTATCCATGTAACCTCATTATCCTCTTTGACAATGCCCATTACGACATTTTCAACAAGACACCTTTCCTTCAATGCTCTTACGCTTGCAAACTCGTCAGGAGGCATGGGAGAACCATCTTCCCTGATGATATTCCACTCGTTTCCCTGAATCCCTCTTTTCAGATGTTCTTCTCTGGATAGACCCAGCATCTTCTGTGCTGCATTGTTCGATTCCACAATATTTCCTGCATTATCAGATACAGTAACACCTACAGGCAATGCCTCAAGGATTGTTTTATGCTTGATTACACTGACCCTAAGCTCTTCCTCTATCCGCTTCTGCTCGGTAATGTCCCTAAATTCAACCACTCTGACAGTTTTTCCTTTATAAGGAATATTTCGAGCTTCCAAACGAATTGGATACTCTTCTCCATTTTTACGTAATCCAACTGCCTCATAAGGTTTTTCGTAACCAGATAGAATATTTTGCATTACAAAGTCTCTTGATTTCTCTGCTATCAGCAACAGACCGTCCATGCCAATCAACTCGTTCATGGAATAGCCTGTTATTTCTGACAATCCCTGATTGCAATCTAAAATAACGCCTTTATCGTGAATAGTTATACCACCAAAAGAGGCGTTGTGAAGAGCTTTGAA
>JADFZO010000019.1 GCA_015232465.1 Desulfamplus sp. | reverse complement strand
CCCAGGTTCAGGTAACCACTTCTTAGGAATGGGGCGCAAACTTGGTGTGATATTTTCAGATATTTTAGATGATATGGATAAAAAGGGGGCATCTTTAAACAGGCGATTGCTTCCAGCCCTCTACTATCCAAAGCGAATATCTTACAAACATGGCTGGCAAAATGATGCACAAAGTCGCATAAATAGCCACAGCCACAACATGATATTTGGGCAAGTCTCGTTTGGTTTTTTGATGACCCGTGTGGCTGAAAAGTTTGGTCTAAAGGCTGATGCCTGCATAGGTCATAGTCTTGGAGAGACTGCTGGGCTGTTTGCATTAAAGGTGTGGAATGACCCAGAAGATATGTTAAGACGAATGGAGGCTTCTGATCTCTTTACAAAAAAACTTGGTGGAGATTTTTTAGCTGCTAAAAAGGTGTGGGGATTAAAAGAGAGCGAAAAACCTCAATGGCGTGTTGCTGCTGTGAACAGAGACAGAGATTTTGTTAAATCTTTTATTGAGTCTAATAAATACGACAAACTATATCTTTTGATTGTCAATAGAGATGATGAGTGCGTGGTTGGCGGAAGTTTGGAGCAAGTTGAAGATTTTATACGTAAAAGTGGCTGTGGATCTATGTATCTTGATGGGGTTGTTACTGTTCACTGCCCTATTCTTCAAGAGTGTTGGCAGGAGTATTTAGATTTACATAAATTTGAGTGCAATCCCCCCAAAAATATTGATTTTTATAGCTGTTTTCTAAGTAAAAAATATATCCCAGAGACCATGGCAACTGCAGAGTCAATATTAAATCAGGCTCTTTATGGCTTTGATTACACAAAACTTATCAATAACGCATGGAGTGACGGAGTTAGAGTCTTTATTGAGATGGGACCAGGCTCTTCTTGCACTCGTGCTGTAACAAAAATACTGCAAGATAAAGAGCATTTTGCTATCTCTTTATCTGCAAGCTCAAAAGATGAAGATGAGGCGATAGCACTAAAAAGAGCTTTATCTGAGCTTGCTAAAATTGGTAGGAGTGTCAGTGAGGTTAGGATTAAAGCAGAAAAAGAGCAAATCCTAATAGTAGAAAAAAATATGAATTGTGAAGAGATTAGAGATATTACAGCAGATGCTCACATCAAATTTTTAGAGCTATCGCAAAAAAATATGGCAGCTTTAGAGCATCAATTCTCATGCCTGACTCAAATTGCATCAACTATTGTCAATCAAGACCAAAACATCAACCACTCCCTAACTTTTACCTCTGAGACAAGCAAGAGAGCTGCCGCAGACAAAACAGCCCCCCCTACCCCGCCCCTTTTTGACCGCGATATGTGCATGGAGTTTGCTGTTGGGTTAGCCTCTAATGTGCTTGGTCATGCTTTTAAAGAGATTGATAACTATCCTGTAAGGGTTCGTCTGCCAGATGAGCCGCTTATGTTGGTTGATCGAATTGTGGATATTCAAGGTGAGATGTTATCTTTAAAATCTGGCAAGATAACCACTCAACATGATGTTAAGGCTGGGGCTTGGTATTTAGATGGTGGCAAAGCTCCTGTTTCCATCTCAATTGAGGCTGGACAGGCTGATCTCTTTTTGTGCTCTTGGCTTGGTATTGATCATGTTGTTAAAGGCTCTCGGCGTTATCGGCTTCTTGATGCTAAGGTAACCTTCCATCGAACATTGCCAGAGGCTGGGGAGACTATTGAGTATCAGATTGAGATTGATAGATTTTTAAAGCAGGGGGAAATATATCTCTTCTTTTTTCACTATCAGGGTTTTATTGTCTCTAAAGATGGCACTGATGAGCTTTTAATCTCAATGCGTGATGGTTGTGCTGGTTTTTTTACAATTGATGAGGTTAAAAACTCTGGTGGAATTATCCTTAAAAAAGAGGATAAAGAGAAGGCTTTTGGCAATATCAACCAATTTATTGCACCCGTTAAAATCTACAAAGAGAGCTATACTGATGCTCAAGTGGAGCAGCTAAGGCATGGACACCTTGAGGCGTGCTTTGGCAATCAGTTTGCAGGGGTTTTGCTTGGAAAAAATTTAAGGCTACCCAGCGGGAAAATGCACCTGATTGATAGGGTTCTTGAGATAAACCCAACTGGTGGAAGGTTTGGAATTGGTTTTATAGCTGCTGAAGCTGATATTTATCCTGATGATTGGTTTTTAACCTGCCATTTTGTTGATGATATGGTTATGCCCGGAACTTTGATGTATGAGTGCTGTGCCCATGCTCTGCGAGTTTTTACCCAAAGAGTTGGCTGGATAACCCAAAAAGATGACCCGTTTTACGATGTGATCCCATCTCTTGAGAGCGATCTAAAATGCAGAGGTCCAGTAACTACTGCCACTAAAAAGGCACGTTACGAAATTGAGGTTAAAGAGATTGGCTACAATAGCAATAAAGAGCCATACATTATTGCAGATGCCCACATGTTCTCTGATGATCATAGAATTGTGCTTTATAAAAATATGGGAATGAGGATTGTGGGGTTATCTAAAGATGAGATAGAGCTATTTTGGAGTGAAAGATAAGATAAATATGAGGTACTCAAAAGTTTTTATTGATGCAATAGGTTATGAACTTGCTCCGCACATTGTTACAACTCAAGAGATTGAAGATAGACTCAAACCATTTTACGATGCTACTGGCTTTAAAAAAGGGCAGCTTGAGGCTCTAACTGGCATAAAAGAGAGGCGTTACTGGGATATTGACCACACACTTGCACAAAAAGCTGCAAATGCTGGATTAAATGCAATTGAACTGGCTCAAATTGACCCATATCAGATTGAATCTCTTGTCTTTTGCGGTGTGGGTCGTGATGGTTTTGAGCCTGCAACTGCCTGTGCTGTTGCCAATGCTCTTAATATCAGCCCTGATGCCTATATTTATGATCTCTCAAATGCCTGTTTAGGAGTTATTAGTGGCATGGTGCATGTTGCAAACGCAATTGAACTTGGTCAGATACGAGCTGGCTTAGTTGTATCTTGCGAAACTGCACGTCAAATTGTTGAATCAACAATAGATGAGATTAATCAGCAAAAGAGCGTAGAGTTCTATAAACAGACAATCGCAACCATGACAGGCGGCTCTGGTGCTGTTGGGGTTCTTATGAGTGATGGCTCGTTTGGTAGCAATAAAATAGGGCATCACAAATTAGTTGGAGGAGTTGTCAAGCAGGCAAGTCAATTTCACAACCTTTGCAAATGGGGATTTAGCCAAAATGGTATGCCAACAGACTCGAAAATAATTATGAGAACAGATGCCCATGCAGTGCTTGAAAATGGCTTAACTCTTGCTAAATCAACATATCAAAAGTTCATAAATGAGGTAGATTTTGGCAAACCAAACAAATTTATCTGCCATCAGGTAGGCTCAACCCATCAACAGATGGTTCAACAGGCTTTAAAAATCGATCCTTCAACCGATTTTTCAACCTACCAATATCTTGGCAATATGGGAACTGTGTCATTGCCCATTACTGCTGCAATTGCTGATGAATGCAATTTTCTACTGCCAAATGATAATGTAGGATTTATGGGTATAGGCTCAGGGCTAAATTGTTTGATATTGGGGGTTAAGTGGTGAGTTTATCTTAAAAACTGTAAAAAAATTATTGACTCAAATAGTAATCAATGCTAATTGATAATTATTCTCAAATAATATCTCAAATCAACTGTCCTTTTAGCCACTAAAAGGAGTAAAACTATGGCTGACCCTCAAGAGAGATTTGACATAATTTTAAAAAAATTAAAAGAGAGTGGTCATAAAATTACACCTCAACGAATAGCTATTGTTAAAATCTTGGCTGATAGTCAAGGACACCCAAGCGTTGAAAATATCTATGAGCATCTTAAAAATGATTTTCCAACCATGAGCCTTGCTACTGTATATCGCACCGTGCTTTTGGTTAAATCATTAGGAGAGGTTTTAGAGTTGGGATTTCCAGATGGCAGCAACCGTTATGATGCAAACAGACCATATCCACATCCTCATGTTATATGTGTCAAGTGCGGAAAAGTTATTGATCCTGACATAAGTGGCTTAAAGGATATGCAAAAAGAGATTGCTGAGGAGACAGGTTTTGAGATTTTAACCCATAGACTCGATTTTTTTGGCATCTGCAGTGATTGCAAAAATTAGATCGTATATTTAGATCGTATAAGAGAATTTACCCTAAAATCAGATAAAGGAGATTAAAATGGCACAAGACAAAATGACAAAACTGACCAATAACGCAGGAGCACCAGTAGCAGACAACCAAAATGTAATGACAGCAGGTCCACGCGGTCCAATGCTGCTTCAAGATGTATGGTTTATGGAAAAATTGGCTCACTTTGACAGAGAGGTAATTCCAGAGAGAAGAATGCACGCAAAAGGCTCTGGTGCTTACGGCAGCTTTACAGTAACCCACGACATCACAAAATATACTAAAGCAAAAATTTTTTCTGAAATTGGCAAAAAGACAGAACTATTTGTCCGCTTCTCCACAGTTGCTGGAGAGCGTGGTGCTGCTGACGCTGAACGAGATATTAGAGGATTTGCTGTAAAATTCTATACAGAAGAGGGTAACTGGGATTTGGTTGGTAACAACACACCAGTATTTTTCCTTCGTGATCCTCTAAAATTTCCTGATCTTAACCATGCAGTAAAACGCGATCCACGCACAAATTTAAGAAGTGCAAAAAACAATTGGGATTTTTGGACATCGTTGCCCGAGGCTCTCCATCAGGTTACTGTTGTGATGAGCGATAGAGGAATTCCAGCAACTTATCGCCACATGCACGGATTTGGTAGCCACACATTTAGCTTTATCAATGCTAATAATGAGCGATATTGGGTAAAATTTCACCTTCGCACACAGCAGGGAATAAGAAACCTAACTGACCAAGAGGCAGAGGCTGTTGTTGGCAAGTGCCGTGAGAGCCATCAACGCGATCTTTATGAGAGTATTGAAAAGGGTGATTTTCCACGCTGGACACTGTTTGTTCAGGTTATGCCAGAAAAAGATGCTTCAACTTGCCCATACAACCCATTTGATTTGACAAAGGTGTGGTTTCACAAAGATTATCCTCTGATTGAGGTTGGAGTTATGGAGCTTAACAAAAATCCTGAAAACTACTTTGCAGAGGTTGAGCAATCTGCATTTAATCCTTCCAATATTGTTCCGGGAGTTGGATTTTCGCCAGATAAGATGCTTCAAGGCAGATTGTTCTCTTATGGTGATGCCCAGCGTTACCGTTTGGGTGTAAATCACCATCTCATTCCAGTAAATAGGGCAAGATGCCCATTTAACAGCTACCATCGTGATGGTGCGATGCGGGTTGATGGAAATTACGGAAGCACACTTGGATATGAGCCAAACAGTTATGGCGAGTGGCAAGAGCAGCCTGATTTTTCAGAGCCACCATTGAGCCTTGAGGGTGCTGCTGATCACTGGAACCATAGAGTTGATGATGACTACTACTCCCAGCCTGCAAAGCTCTTTAATCTTATGAGCCAAGATGAAAAAGCCCGTCTGTTTGCCAACACAGCAAGAGCTATGGGAGATGCACCAGAAGAGATCAAACGAAAACACATTGAAAATTGTATGAAGGCAGATCCAGCTTATGGCAAGGGTGTTGCTGAGGCAATGGGAATTAAACTCTAAGCAATTTATGAAAAAATAGTTAGAGACGCACAACCGTGCGTCTCTACAATATTGTTAAATATTTATCGTATTAAAAATTATCGTAATAGATCAAATGCTGCCTGATCTGATTTAAAGTTAAGTGCCTTATCGCCAATGCGTGAAATTTCAACTTTGCCGATTATATCGCCCTCTTCAATAGAATTGACAACATCTTGCCCCTCAACAACATGCCCAAAGACAGAGTGTTTGCCATCAAGCCATGGTGTTGGAACATGTGTAATAAAAAATTGGCTTCCATTGGTGTTAACTCCTGAATTTGCCATTGATAAGATTCCAGCCGCAGAGTGTGTAAGCTCAGAATTAAACTCATCTTTAAACTGATAGCCAGGACCACCAGAGCCAGTTCCAAATGGGCACCCGCCTTGAATCATAAAATCTTTTACAACTCGATGAAAATTTAGACCATCGTAGTAGGGTATGCCTAAGCCTCTACTGTGGTTAATTGTCCCTTCTGAAAGTCCAACAAAATTGGTTACAGTAAGGGGTGCTTTTTCAAACTCTAAGCTGCAAACAATGACCCCTTTGTTTGTGCATATTTGAGCATAAAGCCCATCTCCAAATTTGCTACTCATCTCATCACTGCTAAAAGTTATTAGATCGTTTTGAGAGTCATTTGTATCTTTATTGTTTAGAATATAGCCAGATGGCTGCAAAACAACATATCCAGAAGGTGCAGAGACTCTAACCACCACGCTGTTTGGGTCTCCATACCCGTCCATGTCTGCATCACGATAAAAAGATGTAAATGCCCCAATATTTGAATAATCGCTAACAATAGCATCGCCTTGATCGTTTATAAGTTTATAGGTCAAGACCGCCACATAAAAAGATAGCCCCTTAGCATCTTCTATATTTAGCCCTGTGTATTTGCCCATATCAATTTGACCAATGTAGTCGGCAGCAGGATAAGGGGCATACAAAAGCAGATAACCATCTACATTGGCAACTTCATTCCATTGAATGAGCAGACTATCTCCATTAAGGATTGTTTGAAGATGTGTAGGAGCAGGAGGGGCAGGCGAGTCTGCGTAGGTAGTAGCACTTAGATAAAAAGAGTGCATAAAAATAGTTATGAGAAAAAAAATAGTAATAATTCTAAATTGTGATCTATTCATAAGTTTTTCATTTTGCAAGGGTGCAAACTTATTTATCTAATTTTACACCCTTATTTATATTTAATTTATGTTGTTATATTAAGTGGTTATCAGATATTTACCCCATAGTTTTTGCAAACAGCCCCAAGACCGCCAGCATATCCCTGACCCACAGCAGTAAATCTCCACTCACCAGTTTTAAAATAGACCTCGCCAAAGATCATTGCAGTCTCCATTGAGTAATCTTCGCTAAGATCATACCTTACAATCTCTTTATCATCATCTTGATTTACAACACGGATAAATGCGTTGTTTATCTGCCCAAAGTTCTGATTTCTGCTCTCAGCATCATGGATTGTTACCACAAATGCAAGTTTTTCAACATCAGCGGCTTCAGATTCAAGCTGCTTTAGGTTAATTTTAATAACCTCATCATCACCTTCACCATCACCAGTTAGGTTATCGCCCATGTGCTCAACAGCACCATTAACAGCCTTTAGGTTGTTGTAAAAGACAAAATCGCTATCACTTCTAACCTTTCCAGATGAATTGAGCAAAAATACAGAGGCATCAAGGTCATACTGAGCACCATCAGTAACTCTTGCGTCCCAGCCAAGTCCGATCTGAATTTTTGATAATCCAGGAGCCTCTTTTGATAACGATAATCTTCCACCTTTGCTTAATGTTACACTCATTAGTTACCTCCATTTACTTTAATAACTTCTGTAAGTTTTATATGCTCACACCATAATCTTTACAAGCAGCAGCAAGACCCCCAGCATAACCTTGTCCAACTGCAGTAAATCTCCATTCACCGCCCTTTTTGTAGATTTCGCCAAACACAAGGGCAGTCTCCATTGAAAAATCCTCAGATAGATCATATCTTACAATTTCAGTCTGATTAGCATCATTTAGAACCCTTATGAACCCATTATTAACCTGACCAAAATTCTGTTTTCTCTCCTCAGCTTCGTGAATTGTTACCACAATTGCAAGTTTTTCAACATCAGGTGCTTTAGAGTCAAGGGCACTAAGATCGATCTTAATGACCTCATCATCTCCCTCACCAGCACCAGTTAAGTTATCGCCAAGATGCTCTACTGCCCCCTCAATTGCAGTAAGATTCCCGTAAAAGACAAAGTCGCTGTCGTTTCTAACCTTGCCAGAGGCGTTAAGTATGAATACAGATGAGTCAAGATCAAATGCAGAGCCATCAGTTGTTCGGCAATCCCAGCCAAGTCCAAGATAAATTTTTGATAAACCAGGAGACTCCTTGCTTAAAGAGATACGTCCACCTTTACTTAAAGATACAGCCATTTTTTAGACTCCTTAAATTTTTGATAATTGTTTGATATTAAATGCAAATGCTTTAAAATAGTAAAATAAAAGATTTGAATTTAAAGATTTGCCTGCATAACAGGCATTAAATCGTGAAATGTTCTGCCACTGCAATTTTCGCCCAATGCGTGCATCTTCCACTCGTTGTTGTGGCGATAGACCTTTGCCATTAACATAGCTGTATGGTTGCCATTACAGCTTAAATTGTAGCGGGCAATCTCTTTATTGGTTCTATGATCAACAATGCGTGTAAATGCGTTCTCAATCTCGCCAAAATTTTGCCCAGTAAAACTATTTACAATAAACATAAGGGTCTTAAGATTTGCAGGCACTTTGGTTAAATCAACAATAATCTGCTCATCATCTCCCTCACCATCTCCTGTTCGATTATCGCCTGTGTGGGTTATGCTCCCATCTTTGCTGTTTAACTGGCGAAACCATACAGTGTCGATCATATTTTTATTCTCATCAAAAACCACGCACGATGCGTCAAGATCAATGCTCTGCTCTTTAGAGCCAAAGCCAAACATCCCCTTTTTTTTCTTTGCGTCCCAACCAAGACCCATAACAATCTTTGCAAGGCTTGTTCCAGCCTCTTTTTCTAAAGAGATTTTTTGCCCTTTTACAAGAGAGATACCCATAATTTTTTACCTCGTATATTTTTCCTTTAAAGCCATTGTTAATAAGTTACCTATTAACTACCAAAATCACCAAATTAAAATGGTCTGTTTTTAATAAAAATAGAGCATAAAACAGAGCAAAATATTTACAATCAGTAATGCAATAAATGGCTTCTGTCAAGGAAAACTGGATAAAATGCGATACATTTTAAATCTATTCAATATCAAACAGGCTCTTTTTAAGACGTTTTTCACCAAATCGCATTGGAACAAATATCATAAATATAGAGATAATTAGTGCAGCTAAAAATGATGCTGCTATCCACGCCATGTCGTAAAAATCAAGTGGCTTTGATCTAAATTGATATGACATAATTTTATAGACAGGTCCAGCTTGAAGAATAATAAGAGTACCAATAAAAATAGCACTAAAGATCATAAAAAGTAGCCCGCCGTAGCTTGTGATTGTCTGGGCAGGATTTTCTGATTTAAATGATGGAAATGCAGCACCAAGTCCAATTCCAAGCGATAAAACACCAGGGACAATAAAAATAGTGTTTAGGCAAGAGAGAATCATCATAAAAGGTAGAACTTTAAGTAAAATATTTGTGCTAATAATCAAAATAAATGTAAGTAGCATAAGTGGAATTATGTATATAAAATACTTTATCCAGATAAATGAGCCAATATTAATGGGTGAGGAGCGGATAATCCATATAGCCTCCCCCTCCATGCTGATTGCTGGAAAGGCAAATCTGCCTGTTATTGCTGTAAGGACAAAAAATGCAAGCCCCATATTTAAAAATGCGAGCATGTTTTGCAGGTAAATTGTCTGAATTGGCGATTTTTCAAGTGGCAGCACCTTAAAATTATAGATATAAATACAGATTAAAGCAGCAATTAAAAAGAGTTGAGACCACTGAGTTTGATCCCTTAAAAAGGTCTTTACCTCCTTTACAGCAAGGGCACGAACTGGACCAGATAGAAAGCTAAAGCTCTTTAGCTCAAAATCAAACCCTTTTGATATTCCCCAAATCTTTTTGCCTCCAAAGACCCTTGCAGCAGATGTTTGAGCTTTAGATACGCCATTAAAGTATATGGCATCTGCAATAAATAGAGCCAAAAAACCAACAAACAGAACAAAGCTAAATGCAACTGTTATATGAAAAAAAGAGACCATGAACTCACCCTTTAAAGCAGCAAAAATAGCATCATAACACCACGTACTTGGCAAAAATGGCGAAGATGGGGTATTCATAGCTTTAAAATAAAATATCGTGGCTGAAAAGACCTCAGGGTCAACAAGCCTTTCTGGTCGCACAATTCTAAAGGCAATGTAGAGCAAAATAAAAAGAGATAAACCTAAAAAGACAAAAATGGTTCTAATTCTGCTTGCTGGAACAACTACCACAGCAACCATCACAACCATTGAGCCTATTCCTGATGAGCCAACTGCAAGCAAAATAAGCGATAAAATCGTAATTGGATAGAAGATTAACCCAGGTGAGTAGATAATATTGTAAGCCACAAAAAGAGGCATTGTGTAGAGAATCACCATCCATGAGCTATCAAGCGTGGTCTCTATCCATCTTGCAAAAAATATCTGATAGCTATCAACTGGCATAGAGTGGACAAGTTTTAAATCCTTTGCAAGATAGAGCTTTGAAAGGGCATTTAAAATATTGCTAAAAACCAGTAGCGAAAATATGGTAACTATGACCATAGATAGGAGCTTAAATGCAAGAATATCGCCTATCTCCTCTATTTTGCTAAAATATCTTAGAACACGCAAAGATAGATATAGCGTGCCTATCCAAAATGCGCTACCAAGCGTGATAATAAAAAGATACTTAGAAAAGTTGCTGCCAGTAGATGATGATCGACCTTTGTTGTAGATTGAGTAAAAACGGGGAGCCAAAAGAGTTATTATTGTATGCAACATATAAATGTCCTATATTTTAAATAGTTTCAATAGTTTATCAGTTAATGAGGTTATCATTATAACATATTTTAGATTTAGGTGTAGCATTTTTGGTTTTACGAAGTAGAGTTATAAAAAATCTTTAAAAATGAAAACTGCCATGTTATTAACAATCAGTTGCAGTTTTAAGGGAAATATTAATCGGCAATATTTTAAAAAGGGTAATAATATGGGATACTTTCTTGAAGAGCTTTTCGCCTCTGTTCCGTTATTTGAAAATCTATCTAAAGGGAGTAAAAAATATCTTCATAACTTAACTGGTTATGATCTGCCTTGGTTTGAACAAGATGAGTTGATTATTGAAGAGGGGAGTGCAAGTACATCATTTTTTATTTTGCTAAAGGGTAGTGCTAAGGTTGTGCGTAAAGAGGCTCCTGATACTATTATTGCCATGTTGCAGATTGGGGATATATTTGGAGAGATGAGCTATCTTACAGGCAATAGGCGATCTGCCAATGTTGTAGCGTGTGAGCAGCAGGTGTTGGTGATGTGCATCAGCAAAAATTTAATCCAAAATATGCCATCTGAAATTCGCGATATAATAAATAACAAACTGCTTGAGCTGATGGTAGGGCGTGTTAGCAATATAAAAGATAGCACATTTGTAGAGACTTGATCTTAAAGATGGTTTAGGAGGTTTTTTAAAAAAATAACTTGAGCAACCAATTTTTAGACTCTCTATTAGAGGCTCTATCAGATAAAGTTGAGCTATCTTTTGATAAGATCGAAAAGATAAAAAAGCTCTATCAAAAAGATCGTGTAAATTTTTCTGATGCTGTTTTATCCTCTGGCGTTTTAGAAGAGGATATTATGCTTGAAGTAATCTCTAAGATATACTCTATTGAATATATCACCAACTTTAATGTTGATGCCCTTTTGCAACACCATACTTTTAATGATTTCACACAAAAGGTATCGATCCATTTTTTAAAAAAATATTGCATGGCTCCAGTAGCCACTCCAAACTTTAACAAAAATAGATTAACTAAATTAGATGCAAAAGTGGAAGAGTATGCAAAGGAGCATGAAGAGTGCCCACCAATAACCATTGCGATAAACAACCCATCTGATCTTGCACCTGTTGATGATCTTGCAAATATCTTAAATCTTGCTCAATACGAGGTAGCACTTGCACCTCGAAGCTCTATAGTTGCTGCAATTAACCAAATCTACAATCAGAGCAATAAAGAGAGTGCAATGCAGATTGTAGAGAATATGGAGGAGAGTGGCACAACAATCATAAAGGTTATTGAAGATAGCTCAGACCTTCTTGATGACACCAGTGATGCACCAGTAATAAGGCTTGTAAATCACATCATATCGCAATCTGTTAAGGCAAATGCAAGTGATATTCACATTGAGCCATTTCAAGATACAATAAAGATACGCTATCGAATTGATGGAATTTTATACGATCTGCTTGAGCCTCCTAAATGGATTCAATCAGCTTTAGTATCAAGAATCAAGGTTATGGCAGATATGAACATTGCAGAGAGGCGAGTGCCTCAAGATGGAAGAGTTGAGGTGCGAATGGGTCAGCAAAAGATCGATATTCGTATATCAACTGTCCCAACATCTTTTGGCGAGAGGCTTGTTATGCGCCTTTTAAATAAATCTGGAACTCTGCTTGAGCTGTCTCAATCTGGAATATCAGCGAAACATCTAAAAACCTTTAATCAGCTTATTACGCTTAATAATGGCATAGTTCTTGTTACAGGTCCAACTGGAAGCGGAAAGACCACAACACTTTACGCAGCTCTATCTATCATAAATTCGCCAGATAAAAATATCATAACCATTGAGGACCCTGTAGAGTATAACCTAAAAGGAATTGGTCAAATTCAGGTAAATCGTAAAATTGGAATGACCTTTGCAAGTGGTTTAAGATCAATTGTGCGTCAAGACCCTGATGTTATTCTTGTTGGGGAGATACGAGATTTAGAGACAGCAGAGATTGCGATACAATCAGCACTGACAGGGCATCTTGTCTTTTCAACGCTCCATACAAACGACTCACCCGGTGCAGTTACAAGGCTTGTTGATCTTGGAGTTGAGCCATATCTTATAACATCATCAGTAAAGGCAATTGTGGCTCAAAGGTTGGTGAGGGTTTTGTGCCCTTACTGCAAAGTTGGTTATCTGCCAGATGTTGGAGAAAAAGCCCTTTTAAACATCAATCAAAGTTCAAAAATATTTAAACCTAAAGGATGCGAAAAGTGTTTTGGCACAGGATATGCGGGGAGGCAGGCAATATTTGAGATTATGGAGATTGATGATGAAATAAAGAGCATAATCCTTACAACTTCAGATTCAAATCAGATTAAAAGGGTGGCTATTGAGCAGGGTATGACCACTTTACGAGAAGATGGAGTATTAAAAGTTTTGGAGGGTATTACAAGCATGGAGGAGGTTGTGCGTGTTACTCAAGATTAAATCAGATTCTATTAAAAAAACTGGACTTGACTCTTAAAGTGTAATATTCTCTACAATTATCAATCAGATTAACCTTTTACTCCAATATCTAAGATAGGAGAAGCCGTAGATTATGTCAGCAGATACTAAGTCCACATATAAACACCACATTTTGGTAGTTGATGATGAGATACCAGTAAGAAAAATGTTGCAAAAAATCCTTAATGATTCGGGCTACATCTCATCGTCAGCCCAAAACGCAATGGAGGCTTTAAAAATCCTTAAAGCTGAAAATATTGATATTGTGGTTACTGATATTAATATGCCAGGTCTTAGCGGGCTTGAACTTGCAGAGATGGTGCGTGATAATTACAATTCCAATGTAATTGTTATGACAGCATACATTGAGGATTATAAATTTCAAGATATTATTGCAACTGGAGCAAGCGATTTCATACAAAAGCCCCTATCAGTTAAGGAGTTGATGGCAAGAATAAACAGAGTCATCAAAGAGCGAAGCATTATCTCTGAGCTTAAAGAGACAGAGTTTAATCTTCGTATAACAAAAGAGCAGGCTGAATCTGCAAATCGTGCAAAGAGCGAATTTTTATCAAATATGAGCCATGAGATACGAACTCCCATGAACGCAATAATGGGTTTTAGTAGCCTACTTATGGAGAACAGGCTCAACAGAATCCATCCTGACGACCTAAAGCAGATAGAGGCAATTTATAAATCTTCTAAATATCTTCTGACTGTTATAAATGATCTTTTGGACTGCTCAAAGATTGAGTCTGGTAAAATAGATATAGATACTGCTGATTTTGATCTTAAAAAGGTGGCTGAACAGATCATATCAGCGCTAAAAGATAGTGCGAATGATAAGGGTTTATCTCTATCTTTTGAGCTTCCTTCTGATCTGCATCTCTTTTATAAAGGTGCTCAAGAGAGACTTATACAGGTGCTGATAAACTTAACCGCAAATGCCATTAAATTTACCCATAATGGCGGGGTATCTATAAATGTTTTGGAAGAAAAGTCATATAACTCAAATGTAGTCTTAAAATTTACCATAAGCGATACTGGAATTGGTATCCCTGATAATAGGCAAAAGTATATGTTCAACGCCTTTGTTCAGGCAGATGGCTCTGCAACACGAAAATATGGAGGTACAGGGGCTGGGCTTTTTATAGCAAAAAAGCTGGTAAATCTAATGGGCGGAGATATTGGCTTTGAGACTATTGAGGGAAAAGGCTCAACATTTTGGTTTACGGTTTTGCTTAAAAAAATTGATAGCATTAAAAATATAGCTCCTAAATTCAATGATGCTCGGTTAAGTCAAGAATACAACAACAATATGAATGATGAGTGCATGTGCAATAGCTATGATTTAGATAAAGAGAAGGCTGATAAATCAGCTACTACCCCTTTAAATATTTTACTTGTAGAGGATCAGTTCTTTAATCAGCAGTTGATGGTTGCAATGCTACCTATGCACACACTTAAAATTGCTGACAATGGAAGAGATGCTATATCCATACTTGAAAAGGAGCGATTTGATCTTGTTTTTATGGATATTCAGATGCCTTTGATGGACGGTTTCGAGGCAACATCTGTAATTCGTGATCCAAACTCAAATGTGCTGGATCACGATGTATTTATTGTGGCAATGACAGCTCATGCAAGTCAAAAAGATAGAGATGCGTGCATTGCAAGCGGTATGGACGACTATCTATCTAAACCATTTGAACCTGATCAACTATTTGAAATTATTAAAAAAAGATTTGGGGCTAAAAAAGATGCTGATAGAAATACAAGGCTATCAGCTCAAAACAGCGGTAATGATGGTGATAATGGCGGATTTTCTAATGGAGAGTCTCTTATTGATATTAATGGGTTGATGAAGCGGATTGATGGTAATAAAGAGCTTGCAAAGCAGTTAATTGGAATCTTTCTATCCACATATCAAAACAAATTATCAGATATAAAGCAGGCTATTGATACAAACAATCCAGATGCTTTACGAATGGCTGCCCATTCACTAAAGGGTATGTTGCTCCATTTTGGCAAAACAATTGCTGAAATTGCATTTAAACTTGAAGCTATTGGAAAATCAGGTGTTGTAAAGCAAGAAGATGCCATAAAGATTTATGATCATCTTGTTGTTAGTACTCAAAAGATGGTAGATGAGTTGCAGCAATATAAATAGATTGATAGGAATAATTAAAATATTATTACTAAACTAAGGTCCATGTTATGAAGTTTACAACCACTAAATATATTATAATAACTCTTATATTGATTTTTGTGTTAAGTATTTTTTTATATATAAAATACTACTCAACAGCTCACATTTCTTCCCCCATTAAAACCTTACCAAATACTGACAACACTGCTAAAGACCAAAACATTGCAATCACAATACACTACCACGAAAAGCCGCCCTATTATATTACTGGAGATTTAGATGTATATGGATTGTGTGCTGACCCTGTTAAAGAGATATTTAAACAGGCTGGCATTAAATTTAGATGGGAAAAGACCCCAGCAAAACGGCAGTTAGAGATTATAAAAGAGAACCATGCAAGAGATTGTGGTCTTGGTTGGTATAAAACTTCCGAGCGTGAAACGTTTGCAAAATACTCACTTCCAATCTATCAAGACAGAGGAGTTATAGCCGTTAAAAAGAGAGATAATCCTAAAAAAATCATGTCAAACAGACCAATAGAGGAGATTCTATCAAATAGAGAGCTTACACTTTTACTAAAGAGTGGGTATTCAGATGGTCAATTTATTGATGACCAAATAGCTAAACTTAACCCTAAACGTATAGTTACCACTATTGAGCCAATCGGAATGCTTAAGATGATCTCTTTAGGGCGAGCTGACTACTTCTTTATTGCAGAGGAGGAGGCAGAGGCTCTTACAGCAACCTCTGGTCTTCCTAAAGATGAGTTTGAGTTCATAAGGTTTTCAGATATGCCTGAGGGTAATAAACGCTACCTTATTTTTAGTAAAATGGTAGAAGATGAGCTTATTGAGAAAATTAACAAAGCTATACAATCATATAAAAAGAGTAATTAACTTGCAAGACAACGCCATTTATAGAAAATTTATATTAGGAACAACCGCTGCCTTTATCATTCTCTTTTGCCTGTTTATCTTTTTTTATGAAAGATATGAGCACAATAAGGCTTATTTTAGGATAAAAGAGCACGCCATTGTTATCTCTAATGCACTTTGGAATCTAAATCCAGAGGGTTCAGAAGAGTATCTATCCCTTGCCTGTAAATCTCACAAATATAAAAAAATAGTGGTATTTGATACCAAAGGGAATATCTTTCAAAGTGCTGAGGGGCAAACTAACGGTTGGGGATATAGCCTATTTACATTTTTACGCCTTATGCCTGAGCTTACACTCAAATCTGATATACTCTATGATAAGACAAAAATAGGTCATATTGAGGCTATCTGGGTATGTGATGTTATCTATGTAGAGCTGCATGTTATGTTGGCAATAATATTGACCTACTTTATCTGCTACCTTAATATTCGGCTGATTCGTTCAAAAAACCTGCTTGAAAAGAGGGTTGCAGAGCGGACAAAGGAGTTATCAATTGTCAATCTATCTCTTCAAAAAGAGCTTGAGGAGCACCATAAAGCACGAGAGGCTTTAAAAAAGAGTGAGGAGCAATACCGAATCTTAATCGAAAATATGCCTGATGTTTTATATAGGACAGATATTAAAGGTAGGATTCTCTTTATCTCCCGTTCCTCTGAAGAGATAACTGGCTATACAATTGATGAGTTAATCGACAGCCGTATCTCTGATCTCTTTTATCAAGAGTCTAATGATAGAGAAAAATTTCTCTCTATGCTTGAGCAAAAAGGCTATGTTAATAACTATGAAGAGGAGCTAAGAAGAAAAGATGGTACCGTCTGGTGGGCATCAACTAACGCCCACTTTTTCAAAGATGAAGATGGCAATATTGCTGGTATTGAGGGTGTTTTTAGAGATGTAACAAGAAGAAAGATGCTTGAAAATGAGCTTAGACAAGCTCAAAAGATGGAGTCAATTGGAAGGTTGACAGGTGGGATTGCACACGATTTTAACAACATTCTTAATATTATGCTTGGTAATGCTGAACTTGCAACATATGAGATTCCAGAGGGTAGCTCTGCATACTCTAAAATTGAGGCAATTAAAATAGCAGGGGATAAGGCATCTAAAATTGTAAGGCAGCTTCTAAGTTTTAGCCGTAAGACAGAGACAGGATTAGAGCCAATAAACATAGTTAATACCATAAAAGATTCCATTCAGCTACTGCGTGCAACAATCCCTTCAACCATAGAGATTAGGCAGATTATAGAGCCAGATATTAAGACAACTGTTCTTGGACATCAGACCCAGATTCATCAAATTATTATAAATCTTTGTATAAACGCATCGCAATCAATGGAGGAGATGGGGGGAGTTATTGAGATTGATGTTCAAAAGGTGCCAAGCTCTTTTTTAGAAAAGATAACCCATCCCTTAGGTATTGATATGGCTGATTTTGATGAAGAGTTATCGCGATTTAGCCCAAATTACAATATCAAAACAGAGCTTCATGTAGAAGCACCTACTTCTAAAGAGTATGTTAAGATAACTGTAACAGATACAGGTTATGGGATACCACCTGAAATAATTGATAAAATATTTGACCCATACTTTACCACAAAGCCAGTTGACAAAGGGACTGGAATGGGGCTTGCTGTGGTTCATGGTATTGTTAAGAACTATAACGGTCTTATTACAGTTAAAAGCAGACCACAATATGGAACAACTTTTACCATCTTACTCCCTTTAGTTGATCAGCCATCAGTAGATATTATCAGAGAGTCAGAGACAGAGAGCCGCTATAATGGAACAGCAGAGAGCATACTGCTTGTTGATGATGATGAGTTGATTGTTGAGATGACCAGTGAGATGCTTGATAGGCTTGGTTATAGAGTTGAGAGCAAATTTGATCCAAATGAGGCACTAAAACTCTTTGAGGCAAATCCAGAGGCTTTTGATCTAATCATAACAGATATGACCATGCCGCAGATGACAGGAGCAAAACTTGCCGAAAAAATAAGTCAGATTCGAGCTGATGTGCCAATTATTCTTTGTAGTGGTTACAGCTCATTGATAAACGAAGATAAGGCAATAGAGGCTGGAATATCAGCCTACATGATGAAGCCAGTCTCAATGCAGGATTTAGGGGAGACTATAAGAAGAGTTTTATCAAAAAAGGGGGCGTAGTTATGATTTATTATTATCGACAAATCTTTATCTGTCTAATTGTATCTATTTTTGCCAGTCTAATATTAACGATAGAGAGTAGTAGAGCCTCTTGGTATGAATCAGAGATCGAATATCAGCAATCTGTTACAAAAATAGTTGGGCGAGGTGATATATCGTGGGGCAGCAAAGCTGATAGTTACTATAAGTTTGGAAGTGTTGTTGTTAGTGCTGATGGCTCAACGGTTCTATTTACTGGAAGATGTCAATATTGCGATCAAGCAGAGGTTCGCCCTTTTATAGTCAACCCTGACGGGTCAAATATAAGAGATATTTCTCAAATGCTTCCATCAGATATTACAACAAGATGGTCAGGCTGGAGAAACATGACCATCAGCGATGATGGCTCAAAAGTCTTTTTTCGGGCAGTTGTTGAAACTGGATACTATGATGATGAGTATATATATAGCTATGATTTAGCATCTTCTAAAACTGAGCTTGCAGTCTCAATTGATGGTGGATTTTCGCCATTTAGCTCTTCATGGCGTTTTCGTATAGACTCAACTGGCAGTACAATCTATTTAGATAAATTTAATTCGGGTTGGGACCAAACTCTTAAAAAGAGCAAAAAAGGGTTATTTTATGCAGAGAATGGCTCAAATATAAGCTGGTATTTTGATGTGGATACTCTGCCCTGCCAATCTTATTGCGGTGATCTTAATATGTTCAGCCTTTTAGGAGTCTCTGCAAAAAATGGGAGAGCATTTTTTCAATGGAATAGCGATTATAAAAAGACAGATGGAAAAGATAATCACACAGCTCTATACTACACAGACCTAACTGGCACCCCAACAAAGTTAAGCGATGATCACTACCATATTTATGATGGGGACCCAAGAGGTATAAGCGATAGTGAGGGTAATGTAGTTATTTACCGATTTAAACATGACCCACAAGCTTTGCAAAAGTTGGCAGTAGTTGATGTTAAATCAAACAAATCTAAAGAGGTTGCTTGGACAAAAGGGTTGAACGGCTTTAGTGCACATCTATCAAGAAGCGGCAACTATCTATTGGTTAATGGTGAGTATGGAGATGAGGGTACATACTATCAGACACTTATTGATCTAAAATCTGAAAAATCTAAAGATACATGGTCATATCAAATGATGAGCCGTTGGGGCACTACCAGCAATCTTACAGAAGATGATCGCTACTTTTTCTACTCTATTGATGATACTGATGCAAACAGTGGGCTATATAGAGTAGATACAAAGAGCAAAGGAGGCGATAGAGCAGCTTATGTTGAGTACATATCTTTTAGTGCCCCTGCCCTTCTTGACCAAGATGGTGTAACTATTGCAGTTCAAACAAAGATAAGCGATCCTCAAGGGGCTGAAAATATAGAGTGGGTAAAACTTCTTCCTATTATAGAGGGGCACGAAGACCCCTCATGGTCAATGGGCAGAGTGCCCATTGCTTTTCCGTCAGGTGATGCTGGTAGCACGCGTCTGTATGATGATGGCACTCATGGGGATTTATTAGCAAATGATGGCATCTACACATTTGATAGCATAGCAACACGAAAAGGGGATCACGAGGGTGAGACTTGGAATACTTGGTATCAACACTATCCACTTCCATCTGATCTTGGTATTCGTATTATTGTAAAAGATAGAGATAACAACTACACAATTTCTGATACAACCCTTAGAATAACCAATGATCCTAAAGAGGTGGTTGATTCAAGCTCTAATTATGAGTGTACCCGAATAGATGAAAATTTAAACATCTTAATTCCTTGTGCTATCTATACAACACCATTTAGCACAACATATTTAAGTCTTGATTTTGAGTATGCTGAAGCAGATAAAGGCGATTACTTTTGGAGATTAAGGGATTTTTACCAAATTGATGAGCCATTTGGATATACAGATAGCCAGTGTAGTCAAATATCTGCAACATTAGGCGTCTTTGTGCCATGTGCCACAATCTCATTAAATTCAACAGATATGAAACTGTGGCTCAATTTTGAGTATGACCAAGAGCTTAATAGTGCAGCTTTAATCTGGAGATTAGATGGTTTAGGTGAGATAAAATAGAGTGGCTTAAATACCCTATTTCTATTTAAGTATCCAAAGCACCTCTTACAGCATCTGCCAAATCAGCCAATGAGACTGGTTTCATCAAATACCCCTTAATTCCTATCTCTTGAGCCTTTTGTGGTGATAGCTTTTCACTGTACCCTGTTAAAACTATTATTGGAATATCAGGTTTTATCTGCATAGCCTCTTTTGCAACATTATCACCGCTCATCTCTGGCATTGTCATATCTGTAAGAAGAAGATCAATAACATCTGGTCGCTCTTTTAAGCTCTCAAGTGCAGCTTTTGGATCATTGTATGCAACAACACCATAACCAAGTCTTTTTAACATTGTTATTAAAAGCCTTGTGATATAGGTCTGATCATCTACGACCATTATATTTTCACTACCTCGCGGCAACCTCTTTTTAACAGGATGCAAGAGCTTTTCATCTGACGGAACATGGCGAGGCATAAATATCTTAAACTCACTCCCCTCATCAGGGGCACTTTTAACAGTTATCTCCCCGTCATGGCTTCCAATAATACCATGCACTAAAGATAGCCCAAGACCTGCACCTTTAAATTTTGGTCTGGTTGAAAAATAGGGGTCAAATATCCTTGATAGGTTATCAGGTGCAATACCATCACCTGTATCTTTAACGCTTAAACAGACATATCTCCCATTGACTGATGAACCTATCTCTGGGCAGCTCTCCTTAAAGTCATCCTCTCTTAGCATGATGGTAAGAGTTCCGCCCCCTTTACTCTCCATTGCCTCTAAGGCGTTTGTGATAAGATTCATTATAACTTGGTGCATCTTTTCTGCATCTGCCATAACCATACTGCATGTATTATCAATAATATCAACAAGTCTGATATTGGAAGGAAGGTTTTGACGAAGAGAGATTATAACCTCTGTTAAAATGATGTTCAGATAGATTGGGCTTACTGCTGTCGATGTATTTTTACTAAATGCTAAAATCTGCTTAACTAAATCCTTTGCCCGCAAAGAGTTGTTGATTATAGATTGAACCATCTCAACCATATCTTCGCCTTTTGTCAGCCCGTCTAAATTATCTTTTTGTCCTAAAATATCAATATCTTGAATTTGAGTTAGCTCATCTTTTAGCATCTCACTAAAACCAAGTATTGGGAAAAGAATGTTGTTAAAATCGTGTGCAATACCAGCAGCAAGAGTTCCAATAGCCTCCATCTTACGAGAGTGGAGAAGCAAATTTTTTAAAGTCTCTTTTTCCTCTTCTGCCTCTTTAAGAAGTGTGATGTCGCTTAAGCTGATTAACAAAATCTCAAGCTCACTATCGCCACTTTCACCCTCTGAGTGTTGGCTTTTGACAGTTGCATCATATCCGCCAAATGGCTCTCGTTCATATCCATCTGATCTGCTACGCTCACCTGCTGGGCTTCTCTTTGCAAATCCAGATATGCTCTTTCTTATCCCTTCAAGTCTAACAAATATCACATTGCCCCTGCTATCATTTAACCTTAACTCAAAGAACTTATCAGATGGATTTTTAAAATAGGATTTAAACCTTGAGAGAAAATCTGATATGTCCTCTGTTGCAATAAAGTTTTGAAAAGGTTTTTGATAAATATATGCCAATTCACTCTTGATCATATCTGCAAATCTCTGGTTTGCGTTTAGAATTATGGCACTGCTGTTTAAGATCAAATATCCAACAGGAGAGCTGTTAAAAAGCTCAACATAATCTTTTCTTACATCTTCAGCATCTCGAAATGCGCGCAAAAGCTCATCATTTTGCATCTCAAGCTCTATTTTGTAAGTCTCAAGATCAGACCACATTCTGCGAAGCTCATCTTCAAGCTCAATTCTAAATGTATCAGAATATTCGCCATGTTTGGAAAATTTTGTAAGAATATCCTCAATCCTCTTTTGTGCCATACCCCATTCAAGAGACTTTTTATTAGATATATCTATTATAGACTTTAAATCAAATGTATTTGACATAATTTTTACATTGTCCACCTTTATCTATTGGTCAAACTTGCACACCTTAAAGGTTATAACTCCATCTTATTTAGCTAAAGAAGAGTCCATGTTCATATTTTTTTTAATCTCCACAAGCTCTGAAATATCATCAAATGTGGCATACACCTGATGGGCTTCACTCTCACCCTCATTATAGAGCGGGATTGCAGAGACATTAAGCCATTTTACACCATTTTCAACAGGATTATAGACACCTAATATCACATTATTTATCCTTTTTCCAGTTGCAAGAGCTTGCATTGAGGGGTGCTCTGATCCCGGCATCTCTGAGCCATCTTCTCGAATTGTTCGCCACCTTGGATCCATTGAGGTTCTACCCTGCATCTGCGAAACAGTCAAACCTAACAGCTTTTCAGCAGAGGGATTTGCAGATATTATATGCCCATCACGATCTTGATAGACAACTCCTGGGGTCATGGTCTCAAACAGGGTGCGATACTTAAATTCACTCACTCTAAGTTCAGATTGAGCCTTTTTTACAGGGGTAATGTCAATAAAACTTAAAATAGCACCAGCATAGTGGTTAGGACCTGTCTGATATGGAATAATCCGCATCAGATAGAAGGTTCCATCATTTATTGATACCTCTTTTTCAACTTTTTTGTTGCTCTTTAAAACCTGTTCAACCAACTGAACTGGATTTTCTCCCTTTAAACTGTGGTTTAAGTGCGAAATCGGTCTGCCAATATCAGAGTCTAAAATCTTAAATATTCTGCTTATGTGAGATGAAAATCTGCGTATCTCAAGATTTTCATCTAAGATCAATTTGCCGATGTGGCTACTTGATAATAGATTTTCAACATCATTGTTAAGCTCAGTTAGCTCTAAAATCTTATTTTGATACTCAATATTTACTGTGTGAAGCTCCTCATTTGTTGATTGAAGTTCCTCATTTGTTGATTGAAGCTCCTCGTTGCTTGCAAGTAGCTCCTCATTTGTTGCCTGAAGCTCCTCGTTTGAGGTCTCAAGCTCCTCTACAGTTGCCTGAAGACTCTCACGGGTAAATTGAAGCTCCTGCTTAAGATCATTTATCTGCTGAACAGCCTGCTCATTAAGGTCATAGGATAGAATCTCATCACCGTGAGTATCTGAGATAATCACATCTGTTTTCATCTTTTCAACAAAGACCACAACAAGATTGTCAGATATATTTTTTGAAAACATCGGCTTTATGATGAGCTTAACAACTTGACGTGATACCTGCTGGCTCTGATAATCAAAAGTATCCCCCTCTTGATACTCATTGATAGCATCAGATTGGCTATGCTCTGCACCAGAAGAGTCCACTGATTTGTTAGCATCAAGAGCTACCTGATTATTATCCTCAACAGCACTCTGCTTTAAATTTTTAACCACTTCCACTCTGCTTTTTCCAATAGCAATATTTGTGTAACGAAGCTCTTTACCTGTTCTAAAAACCTTTTGAATGCCAGTAAATATAGGTACAGATAGCTCTTCAGTTGCCATCTTTGAAATATCATTTAAAATAGCACCTTGAGGCACTTTAAAAAAGCCTTCAGTGTTACCAAGCACATGGACAACCTCCATGTGCTCATTCACAATCAAGGCAAGGGGCACATACTCTTCAGAGAGCAGCTTTAAAAAGGTCTCCATAATACGCTCTGTCTCAAGTAGCCTTGTTGCAGAGGGCAAAGAACCGTATGGAGATGAATATGGGCTACGTCTGTGTCTGTAGTTTTGACCAACAGGTTTATCTCCAGCAATAGATGGTGTAACTTTATTAAATGGTCTGCGAGATTGATATATTCTGTATCTGCTATCAAGAGGGGTAAAGTAGTCAGACATCTCCCCTGTGGTCTCACTGCTACCTAAAAGCAAAATCCCCTGAGGATTAAGAGAAAAACTAAAAAACTCCAAAACCTTTTTTTGCAGTATTGGCTGAAAATAGATGAGCAGATTTCGGCAACTAATAAGATCAATTTTGGTAAATGGGGGGTCTTTTATAAGGTTATGTTGAGCAAAAACAACCATCTCCCTTATGCTTCTTGATATTTGAAATGTGTCATCTTTTTTAAAAAAGTATTTTGAGATATATTTGGGGTGAATATCTGCTGCAATGCTCTCATGGTAGGTTCCAGCTTGAGCAAACATAATTGCATTTCGATCAATATCTGTAACAAAAATCTTAATGTCATGGGAGACTTTAAGGCTCTCCATGCACTCTTTTATTAAAATTGCAAGTGTGTACGCCTCTTCTCCAGTTGAGCCTCCAGCTACCCAGACCCTAAACTCTCGACTTTTATGCTCTTCAAGAAGATGCGGAAGCCATGTGTTTGCAAGAGATTCAAATATGTGAGGGTCCCTAAAAAAGCTGGTTACACCAATAAGAAGCTCTCTGTAAAGGGCATCAATCTCGCCTGCATGAGTTGTAAGATATTTGACGTAATCACTTAAATTTTCAATCTGATTGACCATCATACGCCGCTCAACCCTACGCATAACAGTAGCTGGCTTGTAGTAGGTAAAATCTATTTTGCACTTTTCACGTATCAGGGCAAAAATTCTTGTGATGCCGTTATCTTCACTGATTAGCTTATCGCCCCTTGTTATGTCAGACATGTATGGGTGTTTGATAAATGCTAAAAGCTGCCCCGGCATCTCCTCTGGAGTTAGGACAAAATCGCTCAGACCAGTTGATATAGCAGCTCTTGGCATTCCGTCAAACTTTGCAGACTCTTCACTCTGCACCATGACCATTCCGCCATACTCTTTTACTGCCCTCACTCCACGCATTCCATCGCTTCCTGTGCCAGATAAAACAATGCAAATAGACTTTTCTGTCTGATCCTCAGCAAGAGACCTAAAAAAAATATCAATAGGCAGATTCAATCCAGTTGAGTGATCTTGCTCGCTCAATATCAATCTGCCGTGAAAAATGGTAAGATTTTTCTTAGGGGGAATTAGATAGATGCAGCCAGCAGCAACTGTTAAGCCATCTTCTGCACGATAGACAGGCATAGGTGTTCTCTTTGATAAGATTTCAACCATCAAACTTTTATAATCAGGAGAGAGATGCTGAATTACAATAAATGCAAGGGTTGAGTGGGCTGGCATATTTATAAAGAACTTCTCAATAGCTTCAAGCCCTCCAGCTGATGCACCAATACCTACATAGTGGCTGGGCAGTTGCAAATTTGGGCTTTTAAAGGTTTGCTCCCTATCGACAACCCTATCAACGCTCTTTATCTCATCTGCCCCATTAGAGATATTTTTCTCTTCATCTTCAAGATTTATGTTTTGATTATCTGTATTAGATATATTTTGCTCACTACTCATAATCTCTCTCAAATTTTAAGTGTTAAAATTGATATTTATTAAACACTGCGATAGACCAAGTTAGGCAACTTGTTTTCTTAGTACACTTTGACCCAATTCAAGTGTATAGGACAATATGGTATCAAGATCGAGTTTATAAGATGCCTTGAGTATCTCTATTCCGACCAGTTTGCCATCTGTCGTTGTATCAAGGTTGACCCCTTCAGCAATCTCTATCACCCCATCTGGTTCTTGGTCTCCTAATTTTAGATATATAGCATCTATCTCTTCATCATATTGAACTTTCATTATTCTCTTCCTTTTTTGAGAGGATAATTGGTGATCATTGATGTAATTGGCTAAATTTAATCTGTCAATCTCCAATCTTCTTGAAGCCATTTTTCAAGAATTTGGTTTAACGGTTCAGGGCGAATCGGTTTAGCAAGATAGTCATTCATACCAGCTTGAAGACACTTTTCACGATCCCCCTGCATTGCATTGGCTGTCATGGCAATAATTGTGATACTGCTATCAATAACACCAGTTTTAGGCTTTCTTATTAATCGTGTTGCCTCATAACCATCAATCTCAGGCATCTGACAATCCATGAGCAATATATCATAATTATTTGTTTTTAACACCTCAATTGCCTCTCTACCATTAAAAACAACATCAGCACGATAACCCAATTTTTTAAGAATACTCAACGCAACCTTCTGATTTATAATGTTATCTTCAGCTATAAGAATGCGGGCATTGTGCTTTGCAGTATCTGTTATAAAACACTCTTCACTATCTTCAGAGACAGATGTCTTAACTCTCTTTTTACTATTATCCTCAATAAAATTAATTATTGTGTTATAGAGCTTAGATGATTTAACAGGCTTAGTAATACTTGTAGAGCGAGAGCCAAGATTATGTTTTTGTGCATATCGCCTCTCAATCATAGAGGTCATCATAACAAGGTAGCTGTTTTGAAAATCTGGATTTTGTGCAATTTTTTGTTCTAATATGTAACCGCTCATCTTTGGCATCATAGCATCAATAAGCACAATATCAAAGGCAGAGCCATCATCTACAGCCTCCTGCATCTTTTGCAGAGCCTCGTTGCCATCAGATGCCTCATCATACCTACAACCCCATGTTTTTAACTGCTCTTGCAACATCAAGCGGCACTTTGCATTATCATCAACAATAAGTATATTGACATCTTTCATGTTAGCTAAAGCAGAAGAGCTACTACAAAGCTCATAAGATGTAGAATCTAAAGCGTTAGAGTCTATTTTATCATTTTTGCTAACTTTAGATACCAACTCTGAGCCATCTTCTTTGCAGCGATTATCAATGGCGCTATCATCTATTACGCAGCAAATCTCATCTTTATCAGAAATTCTTAGCTCTCTATCTGCCTGCTCTCTATTTGTCTGCTTTTTTAATCTTACTGTAAACCAGAACTCTGAGCCTTTACCAAGCTCACTCTTTACCCCAATATGTCCGCTCATCATCTCAACCAACTGCTTTGATATTGAGAGTCCAAGACCTGTGCCACCATATTTACGGGTTGTTGAGCTATCAACTTGATAAAATGATTCAAAAAGAGATGAGATTCTATCTTCAGGTATCCCTATTCCTGTATCTGATATTGAGAATAAAAGCTCTACCCTTGTGTTATCATGCCTCTGATTGTGAGCCTCTGCATCTGCTGTTAAACCCTCTTTACTTCTTACACTAACCCTAATTGATACTTCTCCCTGCTTTGTAAATTTTATGGCATTGCCCATAAGATTTATGAGTATCTGCCGTAGCCTTCCTGGGTCTCCAAACAAAATAGTTGGAACATCGCTATCAACTATGCAAAGATACTCAAGATCATTGCTTTGAGCCTTTATTGCAAGCAGATCATTGACCTCATCTAAGACCATCTTTAGATCAAAGATTATATTTTCAAGTTCAAGTTTACCAGCCTCAATCTTTGAGTAGTCTAAAATATCGTTGATAATATCGAGTAGAAGCTCTGCACTTGTGCTAACTACATTTGCATACTCTCGCTGCTCACGGGTAAGCTCTGTGCCTCTAAGAAGCCCTATCATTCCAATAATGCCATTCATTGGGCTTCGTATCTCATGGCTCATGTTGGCAAGAAATTGGCTCTTGGCTCTGCTGGCAGCCTCAGCAGCATCTCTTGCAATCCTTAGCTCCTCTGACCGCTTCTTTTGGGTTATATCCTCAACAATCCCCTCAAAGTAAAGCTCATCAGAGTCATAATTTATAACAACATGGGCATTTATGCTAACATCAACAATTCTGCCCTGTTTGTGGCGATATTGGGTCTCAAATCCCCTTATCTGTCCGCTCTCTAATAAGATATTTACAAACTTTTTGCGATCTGGCGGGTACCTGTATAGCTGATTGCTGACATCTGTAATATCATCTAAAAGCTCTTCAGGTGATGAGTAGCCACATATCTTTGCCATAGCAGCATTTACAGTAAGAAATCTCCCAGCAAGATTTACCTGAAAAATCCCCTGTACAGAGTTATCAAATATGCTACGATATTTTTTCTCTGATGCCTTTAACTGCTCTTGATTTGCAAGGAGTTGCTCTTGATTTGCAAGATTTTTAACCCATGAATCAAACATCTTTACAGCAACTTTTGCAAATGATTTTACAATATCGAGCTTACCAGTAATACCAAAAGCAGCAACTCTATTTCCATCAATAACAATTGGGCAACTAAAGCCCTCTCTAACTATGGGGTTACTGGCTGCCTCTTGGGCTGTAACAGCGTATTCATCAACTAAGTGCTGCATTATTTTTTGAGCACCAGGGTGCAGATTGCCAATACGCGATCTCTCAGTAGCACGGATAATATAGCCATGTTCATCATAAATCAGAACAGGAAATCCAGTCTCTGACCAGATGACATCCATAAAATGTTCAGCCAGATCCAGAATTTTATTTGATAGCAGCATAAGTTAAAGTTTCCACCTTGTATTTGATTTAGTATGAGCTTTACTATAATATGACACCTAATAAGTAAAGACAAGTCTGTAATTAACCTTCAAAAGCCAATTAAACAGGAGCTAAAAAATTGTGAAAGTTATTATTGTTGGGGCTGGTGAGGTGGGTTATCACATTGCAAGCTGCCTTGCTGCTGAGAGCAAAAATGTTGTTGTTATTGATAAAGATGTTGATGCAATTAGACGGGTCTCTGAAAATATTGATGTTCAAACAATACGTGCCTCAGGAAGCTCCCCAGCAGTGCTTGAAGAGGCTGGAATAAAATCTGCTGAAATTTTGCTTGCTGTTACAAACAGTGATGAATCAAATTTGGTCTCCTGCCTTGTTGCAAATATGATCTCTCCAGCTACAAAGAAACTTGCAAGAATAAGAAGCGCTGATTACGATGATTACCACCAGATGTTTAGTGTAGCTGCACCCCATATTGACACTGTGATAAATCCAGAGATTGAGGTTGTCAATACAATATTGAGAATAATGCGTGTCCCTTGTGCTGTTGATATGGGAGAGCTTGCTGGTGGAAAGGTTATATTTGTTGGACTTGTGCTTGATAAAAACTCCCCAATGGTAAACCTTCGTCTTGCTGATTTTGGCTCACTTTTTGGTCAATCTCGCCCCCTTATTGCTGCAATTGTACGAAATGAAAAGCTCATTGTCCCAAGGGGCGAGCATACACTTAAATATAGAGATGTTGTCTATTTTATCTGTGAAAAGGGGAGGCTTGAAGAGACATTAGAGCTATTTGGTGAAGAGTTAAAGCCAGTTAAACGGGTTATAGTTGTTGGAGGGGGGCGAATAGGTCATAGACTTGCAAAGACCCTTGAGGCTGAATCTATCCAGACAAAAATAATAGAATCTAACCTGCAACGGTGCCAATTTTTATCAGAGAGAATGGATAAAACAGTAATACTTCACGGAGATGGCTCAGACCAAAAGCTCTTAATTGAAGAGGGGGTTCAAGATGCTGATGTTGTGGTTACACTTACCCATAACGAGGAGACAAATATCCTTATCTCTTTGCTTGCAAAGAGCTTAGGGGCTGCAAGCACAATCACTAAGGTTAGCAACTTTAGCTATTTTCCCCTAATGTCAGCAATTGGGCTAAAAAAGGTGGTTAGCCCAAGACTCTCTGCAATAAGCTCTATTTTGCATAATGTGAGAAAGGGTAAAATTTTATCTGTTATATCTCTTCTTCAAGAGGATGCAGAGATAATTGAGGCAATGGCTCTTGAGACCTCTGCTATTGTTGATAAACCTTTGAAAAAAATATCATTTCCAAAAGGTGCAATCTTAATTTTGATTATCAGAGATGATTTCATAATTATCCCTACTGGTGATAGCGTTGTAAATCATGGAGATAAAATCATAATCTTTGCAACCAAGCAGGCAATTCCAAAGGTTGAGAAGATGCTCACTGTAAAGCTATCGTTTTTTTGAGGTTATTTAAAAAAAGATGAAGTGGAATTATATTATAAATGTGATTGGCATTCTTTTAATTGTTCTTGCAATTTCAATGCTACTGCCAATTGTATGTAGCCTTATTTATAATGACGGCTCAATCAATGCTCTTATTACATCAACAGCCGCAACAGCAGTTATCGGCTCTATTCTATTTTTTACATCACGAGCTAAAGAGATCGACTACATCAATCCAAGAGAGGCTATGGCTGTTGTTGCTTTAGGCTGGAGTGTTGTTAGCCTTTTTGGTGCACTTCCCTTTTATTTTGCTGATGTTTGTAGCTTCCATGATGCCTTTTTTGAATCAGTTTCAGGATTTACAACAACAGGCTCATCAATTCTTACCAATATTGAGGGGGTATCCAAAAGCCTTTTGATGTGGCGAAGTTTTACCCAATGGCTTGGTGGAATGGGTATTATTGTTCTATCTTTGGCAATACTTCCATTTCTTGGTGTTGGAGGAATGCAGCTCTTTAAGGCTGAAGTTCCAAGTCCTGTGCCAGATAAGCTCACCCCAAGACTTACAGATTCAGCTAAGATTTTGTGGTATGTCTATATTCTATTTTCACTATTAGAGGTGATACTTCTGCTCTTTGGAGGCTTAGATATATACGACTCTTTATGCCACACATTTACAACAATGCCAACTGGCGGATTTTCAACAAAAAATAGCTCAGTTGGTCATTTTAACAGCGTCTATATTGATTATGTTATTTTAATATTTATGGTGATTGCTGGAATCAATTTTTCTCTTCACTACCAGATGTTACGGGGCAAAACCCTTATATTTTGGCGAGATAGTGAGTGTCGATTTTTTCTTATTCTATTGCTATGTTTAACGCTCATAATCTCTTTTAATATTTACGGCTCTGTTTATGAGAGCTTTGATAAGGCGTTTCAATACGCATCTTTTCAGGTTGTCTCTATTGTTACCACTACAGGATATGCAACAGCAGATTATGAGATTTGGCCCCCACTTAGCCAAACTCTAATATTTATAGCCCTATTTATTGGAGCCTCTGCTGGCTCTACTGGTGGAGGTATGAAGTGTGCCCGTGTTATGATCTGCTGCAAATACTGTTATAGAGAGCTATTCTCCTTAATACACCCAAGCAGCGTATCCCAGATCAAGATGAATTCAGTTGTTGTGCAAAATCATGTTGTAAGAAGTATTATGGGGTTTATTGCCCTATATTTAGGGCTTTTTGTGGTTTGCACTATTTTATTGGCTGGAATGGGGATTGACATGGTTACATCTTTAAGTGCAGTTGCAACCTGTATTGGAAATGTGGGTCCAGGGTTTGGGGCAGTAGGACCAGCAGAAAATTTTGCATCTCTTCCAACTGCTGGAAAATGGGTGCTCTCTTGGTGCATGTTGGCTGGCAGATTAGAGATTTACACAATAATTATTCTCTTTGTTCCAGAGTTTTGGCAAAAATAAGCTCAATAGATTGAAGCCAGCTTCTGCCTAAATCAGAAGTTGGCTCATCAAGTGATTGAATAACCCTAACATAATCAGAGCCATACTCTTTTATCCCATCTTCAACTGCACGTAAAAAAGCATCTGGCGGCATTTCAACTTTTGAGCCTTTAACCACATCTAAAATATTTTGTGCAGATAGAAAGCCATTAACCTCTTTAAACTCTTTCCACATATTAATCGCAAAATCGTGCTCTTTAACCAAAGGGGTGATTTTTCCGCCATTATCATAAAGGATAAGCTCTTTTGATTTAAATAGCTTTTTTACAAAATCATCAAGCCGATTTATCCGCTCATCAACTGCAGATTTAAGGGTTATCTGCATACCATAAAGCAGCTCTTTTGATAGATTAAGATTTTTTTCATCACCATCAAAGTTAGCATCTAAAAACATAGCCCTAATATGAAGATACCAGCTCATCAAACTTGTAAGCTCTAAAATGTAGAGAATATTTTTGGTAAATATCTGTTTAACATTTGAGTAGATACCAAATTTTCTCTCAATAGCCATCTGCTTCATAGCACCGCCTAAAATTAGCTGATTTGGCTCTAAAATATCTTTTCGCAAGATTGTGCCAGCAGCAGTAATAGAGCCAAACGCCAACCGACAAGGACCAACAACCCCGCCCTGCCCCCCAAGAAATATTGGTCTATCTTTTAGCATAACCCCCTTAGCAACATTGCCAAACATAGAGGGGGTTGCCTTATCTTGATTTGGAGTGTAGTTAAAATGGATAAATGAGCTTCCAACTTCGCTGTGATCTTTTCTGCTTGTGCCGCCTGTCATTAAGCAGTCGCAAAAGTTGATAAGACTCCCTAAAGTTACAAACGGAAATAGAATCGTCTGTTTAAGCCCAACTGTGTGGGCAGCATTTGCACCATCTTCTAAAATTGTCCCACCCCTTACATGAGCACCAGAGCCAAAGGAGTTATTGCCAACAAAAACAGCTTTTTGGAAAAATCCACCGTTTAAGGAGCACCCTCTGCCCACAAACACATTATCCAAAGTTACTGGAGCTTCACGCCCAATTGTAGTATCTGGCAAAATTAATGTATCTTTTCCCATGATACGAACTTCTGGGTAGAGGATAACACCCTTACCTGAAACTCTTTGAAGATCAACATCATCATCAACATATAGAGATTCAGGATTTAGAACTTTTACCCCTTTATCTATTAACTGAGCAACTTTTGAATCCATAATGCCTACACTTTTTAAAACCTATAAAAATATTAACTAAAAACGGTAAATTACGCTGCCCCATGTATAGCCAGCACCAAATCCAATAAACATAACAGTATCACCACTTTTGCCAATAAGATTTTGCTCCAACGCCTCATCTAATGCAATTGGAATGCTTGCTGCTGTGGTGTTTCCATATTTTTGGATATTGTTAAATATCTTTTTTTCATCTATCTTCATAAACTGCTGATATGCCTGATTTATCCTAAGATTTGCCTGATGCGGAAATATAAGATCAATATCATCTATTGAAAGAGCTGCCTTTTTCAAAACTTCTTTTGTAACTTCAGGGAGCTTTTTCACTGCTGTTTTAAAGACAGACTGCCCATTCATAACTGGATAATATCTTGCAACATCATCACCAGTAAGTCCTAACCCCATTCGCTCTGGAAGCCTTGAGGCTGGAAGCTCTGTCATCAAGGCATCAGCACCCTTGCCGTCAGCGTGAAGAGCTGATGCAATAACACCAATATTTTCATTGCTCTCAACACCCTCAACACATATAGCACCAGCACCATCGCCAAAAAGAATAGCAACATCTCTGCCCCTTGTGCTCTTATCAAGACCTGTGCTGTGAACTTCAGCCCCAACAATCAAGATTTTATTTGCAAGTCCGCTTTTGATGTAGGAGTCAGCAGTTGCAAGTGCGTATAAAAACCCTGTGCACTGCTGGCGAATATCAAGAGCTGGAGTTGATTTTAGCCCAAGTTTTGTCTGCAAAAGACAGCCTGAACCAGGGAAAAAAATATCAGGGCTTAATGTCGCAAATATAATAAAATCAATATCTTCTGGCTTCCAACCAGCCTTTTCCAATGCCTTGTGCGATGCCTCAAGCCCAAGATCAGATGCACCCATAATTTCACCCTCTGGTACCCAGTAACGCTGCTTGATGCCTGTTCTTTGCTCTATCCACTCATCTGATGTATCCATCATCTTTGTAAGGTCTTGATTTGTAACAAGACGAGGCGGAATTGATCTGCCTGTTCCCCTTATAACTGTTTTTTTTACCATTTTTATAATTTCCCTTAAAATTGTTTTTTTGCGATTTATTAGTTGGCTACATTGTAAATAAGTCCATATTTTTATAATATCTATTTCAGGGCTTTAAAAAAATCAAGGGTTGTAATAGATATAAAGTGAGGTTTTAATAAATTACCAAAATATTTAAGGAGATTTGAAAATGGAAAAAATTACATTTAATAGCTTAGTTGTTGAAGAGACTCAAAAAAATCAATTTACAAGAAGAATAGCTCAAAGATCAACCGATGATCTGCCTGATGGTGATATTTTAATCAAGGTGCACTTCTCATCGCTAAATTATAAAGATGCCCTATCTGCAACTGGTAACAGAGGAGTAACTAAAAATTATCCACACACACCGGGCATTGATGCTGCTGGCGTTGTAATTAGCAGCAAAAAGGGAGATTTTGCAAAAGGTGATGAGGTTCTTATCACTGGGTATGACCTTGGAATGAACACATCTGGAGGGTTTGGCGAGTATGTACGTGTGCCAGCAGATTGGGTTGTTAAACTCCCTAAAGGCATGACATTAAAAGAGAGCATGATCCTTGGTACAGCAGGATTTACTGCTGGCATGTCAGTATTTAGGGTGATTCAAGATATAACCCCACAAGATGGTGAAATTTTGGTTACTGGTGCAACTGGAGGCGTTGGAAGCATTGCTGTCTCTCTTCTTTCCAAATTGGGATATAATGTTGTTGCTGTCTCTGGCAAAAAAGATGCGTCTGATTTTCTTAAAAAAATTGGTGCAAAGGATATTATTAGCCGCGAAGATGCCGCAGATAAGAGCGGCCGCCCTGTTTTAAAGAGTCGATGGGCTGGAGTTGTTGATACAGTTGGGGGGGAGATCCTTGCAACTGCAATCAAATCAGCACTGCCTTGGTCAGTTGTAACTTGCTGCGGAATGGTTGCATCTGCTGATCTTAATATCAATGTGTTCCCCTTTATTTTACGGGGGGTTAAGCTGTTTGGCATTGATTCGCAAAACTGCCCTATGGATCACAGACTCCAAATATGGAGGCTCTTTTCAGATGAGTGGAGTCTTAGTTATCCTGATGGTTTTTGCCAAGAGATCACATTAAATGAGCTTGAGCACAATATTGCTCTAATACTAAAAGGTATGCAGCAGGGCAGAGTGGTTGTACACCATAATCACAATTAAAATTGTTTACAATTTTGATTTTAATTTTGATGAGACCTTCTGCCTCTTTTGGGCTGCAAGCACTATAGCATCTATATCTTCCTCTTGCTCTTTTTCAAATGGGAAGAGGGTCTCAAACTCAGTCTTTTCAATGCCAAGCTCTAAGAAAAATGGGCGATGGCTGGCAGTCTCAAACGATACACGACGATATTCAGGGGTCTCAATTTTGGTGTCAATCGAGATAACAACATCTTTACTGATAACCAGCATCTTAGGAAGGCTCATCTTTATTGAGACTTGAAGCTCATGCCTAAGCTCACTTTGAAATCGCCCCATAGTCTGACTCATAAGCTCACCCAAGATGTTTGCAACATCATCTGATGTGTGCAAAATAGATAGCTCATCTTTTGGCATTCCCATATTTAGCATGTATTGCCTGTATATCTCCATTGCAGCATCTGCTGTAAAGTTCATAACAAGCAAGCCTGAGAGTCCGCCCTCAAATATGGTAAAACAGCTAATATCTGGCTTTAAGCATGTTTTTGTTATCTTTTGAACAATAGGAGAGAACGACACAGCCTCGCCTGATGCTTTAGTTAATACTGACTGAACTGATTTGCATAAAATAATGAGTATCTCATCTGTTGACTGAATAACCTTTTCTGTCATGGTTTTTTAGGTCTCCTTAATATAATGCAATTAATTTGATGGCAGATATATATCAAATTGAGAGCCAGCACCCTCTTTTGATGTTGCAAAGATGTATCCATTATGCTTTTTAACCATTGCTAAGGCAAGAGTTAATCCAAGCCCCATGCCTTTTTGTATGCCTCTGTGCTTTTTTGAGTAGTAGGGGTCAAATATTAGATTTACCTCATTTTCAGGGATTCCAACACCTTGATCTTGCACAGATATAACAACATAGTTACCAGCAATTAGCTGAAGCCCATTAATATCTTTAACTGAATCGCTCTTTTTAACAAAAACCTTTATAACCCCAACTGATGGCATAGACTCATCAGCATTAATAAGTATGTTCTCTAAGGCACTCTTTAACATTGTGGTATCAAACTCCACAGTTGGAAGCCCATTTTCAACAGATAGCTCTACATCAGATTTAAGGCGCTTTTCTATCTGACTTATGCTATCTCTTACAAATAGCTCTATATCTCCAGCCTTTTTCTTAGGCTGAAACCCCTCTGTTAAGGTTACAAGCTGCCCAATCAACTTTGTCTGTTTTTGCACAGCATCAAAAGCATCATTTAAAAGCCCTAAAGTAGCTTCATTACCAGCAAGGTCATCTTTGGCAAGCTCTATATTTCCAGCAACAATGCAGTTAAGATTATTCATATCATGGGCAATGCCACCAGCAAACATTCCAGCAGATTCAAGCTTCACAAGTTTTAACACCTCCTGCTCCATCTTTACCTGCTCAGTGATCTCTATTGCAATCCCCTCAATACATTTAGCACCATCTTCAAAATGGGTGTGCGTGCCAAAAGAGCGATCTAATAGCCAATGCCAATCACCATCAGCCCCTTTTATGCGATACTTTATATCGAAATGGTTACCATCAAATGAGCCATAAAGTGCCTTTAAATAACGCTCTTTGTCATCTGGGTGTACAGATTTACGCCAAAGCAATGGTTGCTTTTTAAAATCTTCAGCACTGTAACCCAAAATATCTTTTACCTTTTTTGAGGAAAAAGTTCTGCCCCGCTCTTTTGAAAAAGCATAGACAATAGCTGGTACGCTCTCAACAAGTCGTCTATAAATTGCCTCACTCTCTTTTAGCTTATGCTCATTCTCTTTACGCAGAGCTATCTCTTTTAGGAGCTTATGGTTCATCTTAACCAGAATCTCTTTTGAATCTGCAAGCTCAAGCTGAGTCTTTACCCTTGCAAGCACCTCAGAGAGTTCAAATGGTTTTTTGATATAGTCAACCGCACCAAGTGAAAATGCCTTTATTATGCTCTTATTGTCTGTTTGTGCTGTAAGAAAGATGACTGGGGGAATCTTTTGGATATCAGAAGGGGCTAAATTATCTTCTAAGTTATCTTCTAAACTCTTTTCTGCCCTACCCTCTTTTAATAAGGCTCTATCTTGACTTAATAATTGATTTTGATTTAACAGCTCAAACACCTTAAAGCCGTCCATCTCTGGCATCATTATATCAAGAAGGATCAGATCAAATTTAGATGTGCTAACCATCTCAATTGCATCTTTGCCGTTAAATGCAAATGAGATGTTATACCCCTGAGAGTGAAGGGCACCACCTATCAACTGAATGTTATTGGGTGAATCATCTACAAGAAGGATATTTTTTTCGCTGTTATTCATTTAAATACCATAACCAATGCTGATCTTGTTGGAAGATAGAGGCTAAGGCAACTATTTATGTTGGTAAAGTGCTCTTGATTAGCCACCAACCTATCTTTGCCCCCATATTTTATCTGATCGCTGTTCATAACTTCTTGATATTTTCCTTTTGGTGCATCGATGAGATAATCTTTAAAAGATATTGATGGATTAAAGTTAAAGATAAATATCAAATAACTTAGTCTCTCTTCATATATTATTTCTCTTTTAAATGCAATGACCCTGTTATCTTCGTGTATGTGTAAAAGCTCTGGTTTTGGGGAGCCAATAAATATATATTTTTTTGCCAATTTAACCATATCTTTATCAAACTCTGCAAGGTGATAAAAGTAGAGATTTTTATTATCTCTTAATGACCACTGCCTTTTTGCAAAATCAAATGAGAAGTTATTTTGCTTGCTTGGAAAATCTATCCATTCAGGGTGTCCAAATTCATTGCCCATAAAGTTTAGGTAGCCATCTGCGGCTGTTGCAATTGTGATGAGCCTAACCATCTTATGGAGAGCCACCCCTCTGAATGTGGTTATTGTCTCATGCTCAATGCTCATTGAGGAGTAAATCTCTTTTCCCATTAGGTGCATCATTATAGTTTTATCGCCAACCAAACTTTGATCATGGCACTCAGCATAACTTATTGTCTTTTCATCATCTCGCCTGCTGTTTAGCTCATGCCATAATGTCCCAAGGCTCCACTCCTCATCTTTATAATCTTTTAAAAGCTTTATCCAAAAATCTGCAATTCCCATTGAAAATCTGTAATCAAAGCCAACTGCTAAAATTTCTTCTATATTTTTAGCAGCAAGACCAGGGTAACCGCTAACATCTTCAGCAATTGTGATAGCATCAGGCAAAATTTGGTGAATCAGCCTATTTGCAAGATAGAGATAAGATAGTGCATCAAGATCAACTGCTCTGTTATTAGCACCATCATCATCATCTTCAAAATAGTCTTGATATGATACAAAAGCTCGCTCAATTGCATGATCTTTAAATAGCATACTTGTAATGCCATCAAATCTAAATCCATCAACTCCATACTCTTCAAGCCAATATCTGCAATTTGATAGAAGAAATTTTATGACCATAAATTTGCTGTAATCAAAGCATCGTGATCCCCAAAGTTTGTGAATCCCTCGCTCGCCTTTATGAAAAAATTGGGTTAAAGTGCCATCAAATCTGCTTAACCCCTCAATCTCATTGCTCACAGCGTGGGAGTGGACAATATCCATAATTACCCGAATCTCCAATTTATGAGCAGAATCTACAAGAGATTTAAAATCTTCAGGCGTGCCAAATCGTGATGATAGAGCAAAAAAGTTTGAGACATGGTAACCAAATGAGCCATAGTATGGATGCTCTTGGATTGCCATAAGCTGCACAGCATTGTAGCCAGCATCTTTAATTCGAGGCAGGATATTTTGCTCAAACTCCTTAAATGAGCCAACTTTTGCCTCCTCTTGAGCCATGCCAACATGGGCTTCATAGATTAAAAGAGGCTCATCACTCTTTTTCAAAGGTGAACAGCCATTTAGAGAGTCGCGGGTTTTTAAAAGAGCGTCGCGGGTTTTTAAAAGAGACGCACAGCCGTGCGTCTCTACAGAGGCGTTAAATATCAAAGTTTGGCTATCTTGTACAACTCTTGTGGCAGCAGTTGGGATTCTATCGCCTGACTCTAATTGGCTTGAATCGCTCTTGTTTTCCCAAAATATTTTAAGTCTGTAAAGATCGCCATGTTTAAAGGTATGTTTAGGAAACTCTTTTTCCCACACTCCAAAATCACCTTTAAATAGCCTAAAATTTTCATCAAGTTTCCAATCTGTCATTGTTCCAATAATATAGATAGTTTGAGCATTAGGTGCCCACTCTCTAAATATCCAGCCATTTTGATTTAGATGAAGCCCAAAAAATAGGTGGTAATCAGCCACATCATACAGAGAAGAGCTTTTGTAGTTGGCTATGATTTGGCTCTCTTTTTCTTTTACATAGCTGTAGCGTTTGGCAATTGTGGGAAGGTATGGGAGTAAAAAGGGGTCAGGCATCTATTTTATATCCATTTGTCATTGTTTGTCATTATGAATCTCCAAAACTATTGTTTTTTTCTTATTATTATAATAAAAGATTTATATAAAGGTCAATCTGAATAAGATTAATAAATTGTATCTATTAGCTTATAATATATACATTATATTGTCTACTAACCATAAATTAAGGAGGTTAATAATGCCAAAAATTTTTTTAGCTTCAGGAGAAAATTTCAGAGTTCTTGATAATGCAAATATTATTGGAAAAGCAGGAAGTTCTGAAACAGTAAGAATTATGGGAACTCCATCTGTAACTATGGATGCCAATATAGATAGAGTTGAATTTACAGGCAATATAAACCAATATACATTTGAAGTGTCAGGAACGTCAGTAACTATACGTTCAGGCGGTAGTGCTGTTGCAACATTCGGAGGAGTGGAAAATATAATCACGCTTGCATTTGCAGACGGTTCAGCACCGCTTGAACTCAAAGGGCTCAGCTCTGCACTTCTTGGAACTGTTTCACTTTCAACTCTATCAGGTGGTTCAGCTTTAACTCCTTCTCTTAACACATCAGACAAATCAACTGTTGGAGATTACACTCCTGCAGATAGTTCAATCTCTATTAGCGTTACATCAGGAAATACAACACCTTATGATGCATCATCTGATGATGTTGCTTTTAATTTTACCAATGGCAATTACATTTATAATATCTCAGGATTCAGCAATGGCGATATTCTTAACACATTAGATACTGCAGCAATAACAGTCAGCAACAGTTCTGCTGCTGACGGAATTATTGATATTTTGGTTGCTGACTCTGCAGGAGGTACCAATATGACGATTCATCTAACTGGTGTAACTACGGCTCAAGATGGAGCTGCATTCAGCCAATCAAGTTTTATCAATGTATTTGGTCCTGGAAGTTTAGGTTAAACAAATCTCTATTTTATAGACATTTTATTTTAGGAGTAAAAATATGGCAAAAATTTTTTTAGAGTCTGGTGATAATATAAGAGTTCTTGATAATGCCAATATTATTGGTAAAGGTTCTACGTATGAAACAGTAAGAATTATGGGAACTCCATCTGTAACTATGGATGCTAATATAGATAGAGTTGAGTTTACAGGAAATATAAGCCAATACACATTTGAGGTTTTAGGAACATCAGTAATTATACGTTCAGGCGGTAGTGCTGTTGCAACATTCGGAGGAATGGAAAATATAGTCACGCTTGCATTTGCAGACGGTTCAGCACCGCTTGAGCTAAAAGGGCTCAGTTCTGCACTTCTTGGAACTCTTTCACTTTCAACGCTGTCAGGTGGTTCAGCTTTAACTCCTTCTCTTAACTTACCAGATAAATCTACAGTTGGTGATTATGTTCCAACAACAGATGACCCACCTCCTACAACTGCTACTTCAATATCTATTGATGAAGGCTCTAACGCAACTCCAAAAACCTTAGATGCCTCAACAACCAGTTTTAAATTTATTGAAGACCCTACTAAAGCCAATAATGTTGAAATCACAAATTTTTCATCAGATGATGTTATTGAGCTAACGCAAAACATGGTTAATGACTACTTCTTTACCAGCGATGGAAGCGATGTGTTAATCAGTTACAATAACACATCTGCAGGCAGTGATGTTGTGAGCCAAATTAAACTTGTTGGAGTTTTGAGCAGTGATGTTATAGTTGATGGCACATACGCATCA
>JADFZO010000018.1 GCA_015232465.1 Desulfamplus sp. | reverse complement strand
TAATTGCCCAAAATGTGTGGCTCAATGTGCTTTTTTAAAACAGTATGGCACGCCAGCAAAGATTGCAGAGAGCTATCTTGCCTCAATTGAAAAAGAAGATGGGGCAGCAATATCAGATGAGAGTAAAAACTGGTTAGAAATATCCTATCAGTGCAGCCTGTGCGGGCTTTGCTCTGCTGTATGTCCTGTAAAATTATCTCCTGAAAAGATGTTTTTGGAGATGAGAAGAGATGCTGTAACTTTTAACATCGCCCCACTGCCAGAGCACAATCCTATTATTGCCTATGAGAAAAAAGGGACGTCAAAGCGATATTCTTGGTATAGCCTGCCACAAGATTGTCATACTGTTCTTTTTCCTGGCTGCACATTTGCTGGAACTCGCTCAGATACAACTCTTGCTCTGTATGATCATCTTAAAAGTAGAGAGCCAACACTTGGCATTGTTCTTGATTGCTGCTGCAAGCCATCTCACGATTTAGGACGAACTGCTTTTTTTAATGAGATGTTTAAGGAGATGCAATCGTGGTTAATTGAACATGGAGTCAAAACCATAATTGTTGTCTGCCCAAACTGCTACAAAGTTTTTAAAAATTATGGCTCATTGCTTGAAGTTGTCTCTGCTTATGAGCGATTACTCGAACATGACCTTGTACCTACAGCTACCTTGCCTAAGATAAGCTCTTTTTTCTCAATCCACGATCCATGCGTATTGAGAAACGAGCCTGAAATCCAAAATGCTGTAAGGATAATTGCACAAAAGATTGGATTTTCAACTAAAGAGATGCCCCACAGCAAACAAAAGAGTCTCTGCTGCGGAGAGGGCGGCTCTGTCGGGTTTGTTGCTCCTGAATTTGCATCTAATTGGGGAGAGATACGAAAAAATGAGGCTACAAATAACGGGGGCAATCTTCTTACCTACTGTGCTGGTTGTGCTGGATTTCTTAACAAAAGAGTTCCAACCTACCATATAATTGATGCTATTTTTTATCCTGAATCGGTTGAAGCTGGCACTCGTAAAGTATCAAAAGCACCATTTACCTATATCAACAGGATAAAACTAAAAAGCACTTTAAAAGATAAATATTTAGCACCTGTAACACGAGAGCGTGATTTTAAAGCTGCGTCAGATAAAGAATCAAGCAATAAATGGGGGAGTCTTAAAAAGATTATGATTCTTGCCATTATTATTGCTGCTGTTGCTGGGATTAGATTTTCTGGTCTGCTTGATAATTTTGACTCTGACACTCTGCGTAAAACAGTTGCAGATTGGGGAGCATTTGCCCCTATTATCTATATTTTGATTTATGCTGTTGCCCCTGTTCTTTTTCTTCCTGGACTCCCTATTACTATTGTTGGTGGGATCATTTTTGGACCTGTATGGGGTGTTGTTTACAGCATTACAGGTGCAACTGCTGGTGCAAGTTTGGCTTTTTTGATTTCACGTTACGTTGCAAGAGATTGGATAAAGGCAAAATTGACAGGTCCGCGATGGAAAAAATTAGACAAAGATGTTGAAAACAACGGCTGGAAAATAGTTGCATTTACCCGTTTGGTTCCACTTTTTCCTTTTAATCTGCTCAACTATGCTTTTGGTCTTACATCAATAAAGTTTATCTCTTATGCAATAACCTCATTTATCTGTATGCTCCCTGCTTGCATTGCATTTATTGTATTTTCAAGTTCCTTGCTTGATCTACTAAAGGGCAATGTTTCAACAGGGTTGGTAGTTGGTATTACTCTTATTTGCCTTGTTGTATTAATTCCAATAGTAGTAAAAAAACACTCTAATAATTAAAAAATATTCAAAAAAACTAACGGAGGATTTTCTGGTGAAAAATAGCATTTTAACTAATCTTTTAATTATCTGTATTGCTGGTCTGTTCATGGTTATTGTTACAAGCTCCAACCTGTTTGCTGGGGCGTGGACTATGGAAAAAGGCAAGAGCTATCACCGTTTTGCAGCAAATTACTATTTTGCAGATAAGGAATTTGACCAAAATGGAGAGAGCAGAAGTATGGTATCAAATAGTGAATTTCGCGATTTTAACCTAAATTATTACGTGGAATATGGGATTGTTGATCAACTGACTGCTATTGCCTCAATCTACTATAAAGATTTACGTAAAGAAGACTATCGTTTTATCTACGATACACGAGGAGTTGGCGATTTTGACTTAGGGCTACGTTATCAGCTCCATTCAGGGAAGATTGGGGTCTTTTCTGTGCAGGGTATGGTAAAAGTGCCTGAACTCTACGACGAAGATGATGCACTTCCTCTTGGTAACGGGCAATATGATTATGAAATAAGATTTCTCTATGGTCGCTCTCTTTGGCACATAATTCCGGGGTATGTGAATTTTGAGTCAGCTTATCGCTGGAGAGCAGAAGAGCCAGCAGATGAGGTTCGTTATCTGATTGAAGTTGGCTCTGATCTTGGCAAAGAGTTCTACACACGGGCAAAAATTGATGGTCTTATAAATGCTGGTAATGGCAGCGATAAAGTTGATAATTACGGCAATCCAACCGCCACTTTTGAGTATGATCTGACCAAACTTGATCTAACTGTTGGATATAAAATGACGACTCAATGGGGGCTTGAGCTTGGCTATACTACCGCACTATGGGGAGAATCAACAGCAAAAGGCGATACTTGGACATTGGCTTTGAGTTTTCAGCCTTAATCACTAATGAGATAGTTTCTGCTTAAACATTTTGATTCTAACTATTCCAATCTTAATCTTTTTCTCTTTTTTAACACTTGCAGTAGAGCCTGATATCTCCCTTGCTATTCCTAAGCTAATCGGAGTATCAGGCTTGATTGTTATACTTATCACCATTTTGATTGTAGCGTTGGATCGCAAAAAAGAGCAACTATCTGCCTATTTTATTATTGTTTTTGCTCTTATTTTGCGTCTGCTCTTTTTATTGCAAGCTCCAACCCTTTCAGACGATATATATCGCTACTGCCTTGATGGGATTATGCTCATTAATGGAGAGAACCCTTACAGCTATGCACCAATTGAATTATTAGGAGAGTGGCAATCATCAGATTTTGTTAAAAATATATATCCAGAAATATCAAGCTTGCTACTATTAGTAAACCACCTTGAATTTACAACCATCTATCCCCCAGCAGCACAAATAATCTTTGCAATTGGCAGTTTTATAGATTCTGCTTTAAACATCACGGATAACTTTGTAGGCATAAAGTTAGTTCTGCTTATGATGGATACGCTATCTTGTATCTTGATTATCAAAATTCTTGAAAGGCTAAAATTGCCTGCCTGCTATTCAACCATTTACGCATGGCACCCTCTGCCAGTTCTTGAGATTGCACATTCAGGGCATATTGACGGTGCAGCCATATTTTTTCTTCTAATGGCTATATTTTTAGCAAGCACCAGTAGAAACTATAAAATAACAAAAAAAAGTTGGTGGAATTGTTCAATTTTTACTCAAATCTTTGCAGGGCTATTTATGGGACTCTCCATTTTGACTAAATGGCTCCCTTTAATGTTTCTGCCGTTTCTTCTACTTTTTATGAAATATAGGAAGATGAGACTTGTAATGAGTTTAGGCTGCATAATTGCTATTGTGATATTTATCGCCCCTTTTTTCCCAGATATAATCAAGAGCTTTGTAACTCTCAATCAATATCTTCAACACTGGGAGTTTTCAGGATTTTTTTTCAGGGTTGTGAGAAATTTTATGCTGCATTACACGGCTCAATCTGGTAACGTAGCACGAGCTATTATTTTTGTCGTTTTTACGCTTTTATATTTTATTGTATTTGTTCGTTTTTTTAAAAATAGTGCGTTAAAAAATAGTGATAATAATAGCAGGTTAAGTGTAGTAATAGATTCACTCTTTAAGATAACTCTTGTATGGATTATCCTTACTCCAACGTTCTATCCTTGGTATGCTTTATATCTTGTGGCACTACTGCCATTTAAGCTTAATGCCAATTTTAACACTGCTGGAATAACTTTAAGTTGGTCTGTTTTATTATCGTATAAGGTTCTTATTCTCTATAAGCTCACAGGTGATTGGATAGAAGATACAACTATCTCATTTATGATTATGGTTGCCCCTTTAACTGCCTTGATTTTACAAACATATATCAGAGTGCATAAAAGCCATTTTAGGTTATCTGTTATAGATCAACATTAGAATTGCTTAGATTGCTGATAATTAGCTTGACAACTCTTTATAATTAAATTAGAAATTTATGTTTATTTGGTAGAACACCCTTAGTTAATTATTGCAAAGTAAATTAGATAGTTAGGAGAATAAAAATGGCTGTACCTAAAAAGAAGGTGTCAAAAAGTAGAGGTAGAAAAAGAAGGACTCATCAAAAAGTTTCTGTGCCAACATACACAACATGCCCAGAGTGTAAAGAGACAAAGTTGCCACATGCAGCGTGTCTAGCGTGCGGTGTCTATCGAGGTAGAAGTGTGATTCGCCAAAGTGTTGCTCAATCAGAAGAGTAATTCTTTGAAAAATAACCTAAATCTATGCAAGATGAGTTTTCTTTAATTTAAAAGCATCTTGCATAGAAATATCAAATTTTATAAAAATTTTAATTGCAGAGAACTTTTAACGTATGAGTATTGAAACAAAGGTAAAAAAAATAATCGCTGAAAAACTCTCAAGAGTGGATTCAAGAATAGATATTGACGATGTTATTCCAGAAGCCTCTCTTGTTGATGATCTTGGTGCTGACTCTTTGATGCTTGTTGAGCTTATGATGACTATGGAGGAGCAGTTTGAGATTGATATGGACGAAGATGATTCAGACAAGCTCAAAACTGTTAAAAATGTCATAGATTATATAAAATCAAGATCATAAAAGATAAAAGTTTAGCGATTTAAGAGGGCAGTAAATATGGAGCGTATCGAAGAAAATATAGATAAAACTGAGCCTATTATAATTGGTAGCGATCATGCTGCCTATCAGCTTAAAGAGAAGATTCGTATATTTATTGGCTCTCTTGGCATTGAGGTTAAAGATGCTGGAACATTTAGTGAACTATCCTCAAACTATGTTGATTACGCAAAAAAGGTGGCTGGTGCAGTCTCAAGAGGGGAGTTCTCAAGGGGGATTTTGCTTTGCGGAACTGGTATTGGAATGTCGATTGCTGCTAACAGATTTGATAATGTAAGGGCTACTCTTTGCAACGATATTCTCTCTGCTAAAATGAGCCGTATGCACAATGATTCTAATATTCTTGTACTTGGCGGCAGATTGATTGGCGATGTGCTTGCATTTGAGTTAGTTAAAACATGGCTTAAAACCCCTTTTGAAGGTGGCAGGCATTTAGATAGAATTAAGTCTATTGAGGCTATCCATTCCATAGAGTCTTAGATCATAAAATTAGATCATAAAAATTGTAGTGGTAATAATTATAAAGTAATTTAGGAGCTTGTTTTGAACATAAGCAGCGTTGAAAAGATTGATCCTGAAGTTGCTGGGATTATAAAAGATGAGGAGTTACGGCAAAATAGTGGGCTTGAGCTGATAGCCTCAGAAAATATTGTGAGCAAAGCGGTAATGGAGGCTCAAGGCTCTGTTTTAACTAATAAATATGCTGAAGGGTATCCTGCAAAAAGATATTATGGTGGTTGCGTTAATGTTGATAGGGTTGAGGAGCTTGCTATTGAGCGTTTAAAAAGACTTTTTAATGCTGAGTATGCCAATGTTCAGCCACATTCTGGTTCTGGTGCAAATATGGCATCATACTTTGCCCTGCTTGAACCCGGTGATACAGTACTTGGCATGAGTCTTTCACATGGCGGACATTTGACGCACGGAAGCAGTGTCAGCTTTTCAGGCAGACTTTTTAATTTTGTCCACTACGGACTTTCAGAAAAGACAGAGATGATCGATCTTAATGATGTTGAGTCTCTTGCTAAAACTCACAAACCTAAACTTATTCTTGCTGGTGCAAGTGCCTATCCTCGCACCATTGATTTTAAGGGATTTGCTGAGATTGCCCAAAAATATGGGGCATTTTTTATGGTTGATATGGCACATATTGCTGGTCTTGTTGCTGCTGGTATTCACCCTTCACCAGTTCCATTGGCTGATGTTGTAACATCAACAACGCACAAGACATTAAGAGGACCAAGAGGTGGGATAATTTTATCTAAAGAGACTCATGCACAAAAGATAAGAAGTCAGATATTTCCCGGCATTCAAGGAGGTCCCCTTATGCACGTAATTGCAGCAAAAGCTGTTGCATTTAAAGAGGCTCTTGAGCCATCTTTTAAAATTTATCAGCAAAATGTTGTTGATAATGCTGCCACTCTTGCTAACGCCTTGATTCAAAAAGGTTTTCATCTTGTATCTGGCGGAACTGACAACCATCTTATGCTGCTTAATCTCTCTAACAAAAAAATTTCAGGCAAAGATGCTGAAAACATGCTTGGTCTTGCTGGTATAACTGTCAATAAAAACAGCGTTCCTAATGATCAGCTCGGACCTTTGGTTACAAGCGGAATACGGATTGGAACTGCACTTTTGACATCTCGCGGCATGGGAAAAGATGAGATGCATCAGGTAGCAGAGTTTATTTGCGATGTGATTGATAAAAAATGCGATGTTGGACAGGTAAAAGATAGAGTTATGGCTCTTTGCAACGCTTTTCCAATTTATAGTGATTTGGTCTAAAATTATGCAGCAAGAACGCCCATCATGGACAACATACTTTATGAGCATTGCTGATTTAGTTGCCACCCGATCAACCTGCATTAGACGCAAAGTTGGGGCTATTCTTGTTAAAGATAAAAGGATTTTATGCAGCGGTTATAATGGTGCCCCTTCAAAGATTGCCCACTGCACTGAGACTGGCTGTCTTCGCGAACAGATGCAAATTCCATCTGGCGAGAAGCATGAGCTTTGCCGCGGAGTTCACGCAGAGCAAAACGCAATTATTCAAGCTGCTTGTCATGGAGTATCAGTTAGTGGCTCAACTTTATACTGCACAGACCTTCCATGTTCTATTTGTGCAAAGATGATAATTAATGCTGGCATTACCTCTGTATACTTTAGAAACAGGTATAATGCTCCAATTTCGATTAAGATGTTTGAAGAGGCAAAAATCGAGCTTTTCCCTATAATCTAAATCTTTACGGCTATTTACTGATTACTTTACCCTTATTAACTGCGAGGTCAAATATGCGATGTCCATTTTGTGGTAAATTAAATAATCGAGTTATTGACTCCAGATTAAGCAGAACAGAGATGGAGATACGAAGACGCAGAGAGTGTCAGGAGTGTTCACGTAGATTTACAACTTTTGAGACAGTAGAAGACCTCCCTGTTATGATCGTAAAAAAAGATGGTCGAAGAGAGGAGTTTATTCGTGCTAAGATTCTATCAGGGATAAAAAAAGCGTGTGAAAAACGTGCTATAAGCATGGCTAAGATTGAGGAGTTGGTAGATATTATTGAGCGCGGATTGCGAGATTTAAACTATAAAGAGATACCTTCAAGCGTTGTTGGCGAAAAGATAATGCACCATCTTCACAAGATAGATGACGTTGCCTATGTGCGATTTGCTTCGGTTTACAGAGAATTTAGCAGTGTTGATGATTTTATTGATGCATTAAAAAGGCTTAACACATTAAATCAAGATCGTTTAGACGAAGATGAGTTTATTGAGCAGATAGTAGATGAGGAGCAAATAGCCAACAGTGATCGACCTATCAATTTAGATTCAGCCTCTATTAGCGGGCAGATTTCTAACGAACAGCCAATAAGTAGTGAGCAAAATGAGTAGCCATAACAACAATTCCAACATTCACAACCCCAAACAACCACCCTCAATAGATAATAGTGATATTTGCTACATGAAAGAGGCTATATCTTTAGCTGCAAATGGCAGAGGTTACACTTCACCAAACCCAATGGTTGGGGCGGTTGTTGTCAACAACGGTCAAGTAGTTGGTAGGGGTTGGCATAGAGGTTATGGGCTTGCCCACGCTGAGGTTGAGGCTATAGAAGATGCTGGAGAGCGTGCCTATGGAAGTGATATTTACGTTACTTTAGAGCCATGCAACCATTATGGAAAGACTCCTCCATGCACAAAAAAGATAATAGAATCAGCCATTAAGCGTGTTATTGTGGCAACTGAAGACCCCAACCCCTTTGTTGCAGGTGGAGGGATTCAATATCTTCGTGAGCATGGAATAGCGGTTGAAGTTGGGTTGTGCAAAGATGAGGCTCGAGCACTTATTGAAGATTTTATCTGGTATATACAAAACGACAAAAAGCCCTTTGTGGTTCTAAAATGTGCGTCAACTCTTGATGGCAGAATTGCAACATCAACTGGCGATTCTAAATGGATTACCTGCGAAAAATCTCGCCAATTTGTCCATGAACTAAGACACGCCTATGATGCAATTCTTGTTGGCTCTGGCACTCTTCATAAAGATAACCCCTCATTAACTGCCCGTATTAAAAATAAAGAGGCTAAAGACCCTCATAGAGTTATTCTTGATTCCAATTTATCTATTAATCTTGAATCAAATATTTTAACGCAAAAATCTAATGCAAGCACTATTATCGCTACTTCTGCAGATGCTAACTCTAAAAAACGTGCCATTTTAGAAGATATGGGCGTAACTGTTATTACTGTTGCTAAAAAAGAAAATTTTTTAGATTTTGAAAATTTATTAGAGCAGCTTGGCAAGATGAAAATAATGAGTCTTTTAATAGAAGGCGGGTCAACGGTTATTGGCTCTGCCCTTTTAAGCGGTATTGTCAATAAAGTTCTATTTTTCATCGCACCAAAAATTTTAGGCGGTGATGATGGCGTGCCAGTTTGCAGGGGGAAAAGTCCGCTTTTTATGCAAGATGCCATGCAGCTTAGGAAAGTTGAAGTGATGCGATTTGATGATGATACGCTTATTCAGGGATATTTGAAATAGAGGTTTTAAGCATGTTCACAGGAATAATTGAAGGATTTGGTATTTTAAGAAAAATTTTGCCTAAGGGCGAGGGTAAGATTCTCACCATTGAGACTGAAATTGATCTATCACAGAGCAAAATTGGTGATTCTATTGCTGTAAATGGTGCTTGTCTGACTGCTGTAACGCTTGAGAGATACTCTTTTTCCGTTGATATGGCACCTGAAACTGTATCTCGTACAACATTTAAAAAACTTCAATCAGGTTCAAGGGTAAATCTTGAAAGGGCGTTAAGACTCTCTGATAGGTTAGATGGACACCTTGTATCTGGGCATATTGACGGAACAGGCACAATTAAATCAAAGCAGAAAAATAGCAATGCAGTTATTGTCTCTATTGAAGTTTCTCGGCAGCTTGCATCAGAGATGATAACTAAAGGCTCGGTTGCTATTGATGGTATTAGCCTTACCATTAACCGATGCTCTGACACTGACTTTGAAGTTAGCATAATTCCCCACACTGCATCTATTACGACAATAGGTTTTAAAGATGTTGGAGATGAGGTCAATATTGAGACAGATATGCTTGGAAAATATGTTAAAAAGTTTTTGCAATCAGCTAATTTAGGCGAGGGTTCTTATAAAAAAAGTGGTTCTGCTAAAGATATTAGTATGGCACTGTTGGCTAAAAATGGTTTTTTATAAAATAGGTTTTTATTCATTAAGTTTTTAGTATTTTTAAGGAGTTAAAAGATAAAAAAAATGCCGCACATTACAATTGAACAGGCTATTGAAGATATAAAAGCTGGTAAAATGGTCATTTTGGTTGATGATGAAGATCGTGAAAATGAGGGCGATCTCACTATGGCTGCTGAGGCTGTTACGCCAGAGGCTATTAACTTTATGGCAAAATATGGAAGAGGTCTGATTTGCCTCTCTATGACTGGCGAGATGGCAGACAGGCTTGGTTTGCCCTTAATGGTTAAAGATAACACATCTCAGTTCGGAACTGGATTTACAGTCTCAATTGAGGCTAAGCGCGGGGTTACAACAGGAATCTCGGCTGCTGATAGGGCAACCACAATTCAGGTCGCTGTTGCAGATGGCACAACTGCTGATGATCTTGCAAGACCCGGTCATATTTTTCCATTAAGGGCAAAAGATGGCGGTGTTATGGTTAGAATTGGTCAGACTGAAGGCTCTGTTGATCTTGCAAAACTTGCTGGATGCAAACCAGCAGGGGTCATCTGCGAGATTATGGACGACGATGGCACAATGGCACGAATGCCATCTCTTGAGAAATTTAGCGAACTACACGGCATTGGAATCTGCACAATTGCTGATCTTGTTGCCTATCGCTTAAGAACTGAATCTTTTGTCAGAAAAGCTGCCCAAAGCACTATACCAACTGAATTTGGCGGAGATTTTAAAATTATTGCTTATGAAAACGATTTAGATAATTTAACCCATATAGCAATGGTAAAAGGTGACATTAACCCTGAAAAACCAACTTTGGTAAGGGTTCACTCAGAGTGCATGACTGGCGATATTTTTGGCTCAATGCGGTGCGATTGTGCAGCACAGCTTCATAAGGCAATGCGAATGATTGATGAGGCTGGAAGCGGTGTTATTGTCTATCTGCGTCAAGAGGGGCGAGGAATTGGGCTTGTCAATAAACTAAAGGCTTATGAGCTTCAAAATAGAGGTTGCGATACAGTAGAGGCAAATATTCAGCTTGGATTTAAAGCAGATATGAGAGATTACGGCATTGGAGCACAGATTTTAGCAGATTTGGGCATCAGAAAGATGCGTCTTATGACTAACAACCCAACAAAGATGATTGGTCTCGAAGGTTATGGTTTAAGCATTGTTGAGCAGGTTCCTATTGAGATTCAACCAAACAAATACAATAAAGGCTATTTAAAATGTAAACAGCTTAAAATGGGGCATATCTTTAAAGAGTGCACAACTGACCTTGCTTAATAAAAAGTAGATATGTCTGGATTTAAAACACATCTTTACGGCGGAATGGTTGCAGGAGCCGCAACTTCCGCCTGTTTTATGTTAGCATACCCCTCAAGTTTTACATCAACGCAGCTTACTGGCATCTTTCTTACAGGCACTATTGGCGGATTGCTACCAGACCTTGATAGCGATACAAGCCGACCCTTTTCAATGCTTTTCACCCTTTTATCTATGATTGTGCCTGTTCTATTTTTTAAAGATATTTCAATTATATGGCTCTTTATTATCCCATATATTGAGGCAGGTTTTGACTATTTAACAAAACTGATGTTGTTGTCAGAAAATTTTAAACTATTTCCATCTAATATTAGCCCGTTCCCAAGTTTTGAGGAGCTCACACCTGAATTTATCATCACATATTTTGTTGTTTCATATCTTTTTATAAGATATGTCATTTGTGAGATTGTCAAACGCTTGACTATCCATAGAGGCATCATGCACAGCATACCGTTTGCTATTTTATCTGCTGAAGCTGGAGTTTTGATATTTATCCCGTCTGGTAAAAAGATGGCAATTGCAGTTGGAGTTTCGATATTTGTGGGCTGTTTAACTCACCTTTTGCTTGATGAGATGAACTCAATAAACCTTAAATATGGATTTATTCCAAAATTTAAAAAATCTGCTGGCACAGCATTAAAATTTCGCTCTAAATCAGCAGTTGGAACAACTTTTCTCTATCTGATTGTTTTAATCTTAGGTGCACGAATCTTAGAGCTTATGAAGTTTTTAGATTGAGATTGCACATAATTTTTGTCCCCCCTTTTCTCCCCTTGAAGATAAGCTACGACACTTCAAAATCTCTTTTTATGATTATTTTGCTTCCATGAAATTTAATAATGAGATATTAAAAACATTAACTGATTGTTAAATTAAAGCTGATAAAAAAACAGGGGGCTGCCATGACAAACAAAAATAGTCAAGACTCAAATTCAGAAGAGATATTTTCAGGAGGAGCATCAGTTGAACTTGATTTAAGGGGGAAGCAATCTGTAAGGGCAACTTTTAAGCTCTCTGAAAAAGCGATTGATTCGTTAAGCCTTGTTGCTATCCATCTTGGGATTAAGCAAAAATCTCTTTTTGATCATTTGATAGATGATGTAAAATCGTTGAATGATATTGCAGAGAGCCTAAGATTACGCCAATTTAAACAGATAAACAGGGTGCAAAAGACCTTTGTTCTAAGCAGAAAAACTCTTGATATTTTAGAGCTGATAGCAAAGGATCACGACACGCCAAGGGACGCTTTAGTTGAATACTCAATCAGAAAACTTGAATCTGTTATCCTTGCAGAGAAAAAAAGGCATGGGAAGAGAAAAGAGCTGTTTAATGAGCTTTGTCTCCATTGGGAGGCTGGCAAAGCTCTTCTTGAAAAATCAAGACAGAGCTTAGGAGCAGGGGATCCATTTTGCCAAAATCTTGAAAAATCAATGGGTGGATTGTCAAGAACTATGCAAGAACTTGCATCGTTTATTGAAAAGAGTGCAATTATTGAGAGCTATCAACCTCTGCAAGTAAGCGATCAAGCTCTTTAAATTTTAAAAATTTTAAAACAAGCTCTTTAAAATTGAGATTTTTTACTTATATTTTTTTGCATTATTGCCATTAAATATTTATAAGGCATATTTTTATAACATATTAAAACAACAGAGTTATATGTAAAGGAGGAGTTGTGATACAGGTCAAAAATCTGACCAAATATTATGATAGCTTTTGTGCGGTTGATGGAATCAATCTTGAGATTAAAAACGGTGAGATTCTTGGACTTCTTGGACCAAATGGTGCTGGAAAGACAACAACTTTAAGAATGCTAACAGGCTTTTTTAAGCCAACTGCTGGCGATATTTTAGTCAAAAATATATCTATTTTAGATGATAGCTTAAAGGTAAAAGAGCTTATTGGTTATCTACCAGAATCTGCACCGCTATACCACAACATGCTGGTTTATGACTATCTTTGCTATGTTGCAAAAATAAGAAAAATTAAAAACGAGCATATTCAATCAAGGCTTAAAGAGCTATCTGAGCTTTGTGGGCTATCGAGCATCATGCACAAATCAATCTATGAGCTTTCAAAGGGTTTAAAGCAGAGGGTTGGACTTGCACACGCAATGATGAGCGATCCTGAAATTTTGATTTTAGATGAGCCAACATCAGGTCTTGATCCCAACCAGATTGCTGAAATAAGGCAGATTATAAAGAGAATCGGAAAGGAGAAGACAATAATCTTTTCAACCCATATTTTAAGCGAAGCAGAGGCAACTTGCGACCGTATTGTTATTATTAACAAAGGCAAGATTGTTGCTGATGACTCGACCCAAACGCTAAAAAATCGTGCATCATCAAACTCCAATATTCAACTATCTTTGTATTCTGACGGTGTAGATTCAGATCAAGTGGTGAACCACCTAAAGAGCCTTACAACTGAGATAGATGTTATTACAAAAGAGTCGGCAGAAAAGAATTTGGTATCTTTTGATATATATAGCAGCTCTTCAAAAGATTTAAGAAGAGATATATATCTTAAAATAAAAGAGAGAGATTGGATTATTGCTCAATTGACCCAAAAATCTCAGACACTTGAGAGTATATTCCATGAACTTACAAAAGGCGATTAGATGATTAGATATTTAACCCATTAAAATTAAAGCAATAATTTAAAACAATAAACTTTTAGGAAACTAACAATGAAACAGATTATAAACATAGCAGTTAAAGAGTTTAAAGATTACTTTATCTCTCCTATTGCATACATTGTAATTTCGATATTTCTTGTTGTAACTGGTTGGTTTTTCTTCTCCACATTTTTTTTGTTTGACACTGCAAATATGAGAAATTTTTTCTCCATGCTGCCAATCATATTTGCATTTGTGATACCAGCAGTAACTATGCGTCTATTTTCTGAAGAGGTTAATGTTGGCTCTTACGAGATTTTGCTAACCATGCCAGTATCGTTTACTGATATTGTAGTTGGCAAATTTTTAGCAGCAACACTCTTTTCAGCCTGTATGCTCTTTCCAACACTATCTTATCCTATTTTTATCTCATTTATTGGAGAGATTGATCCAGGGCCAGTGGTTGGAGGGTATATTGGTGCACTTTTTCTTTCAGGGGGATTTTGTGCTGTTGGACTATTTTCATCATCATTAACCCGCAATCAGATTGTGGCTTTTATAATTGGGGCTGCAATCTGCTTTGTCTTGACCATTATTGATCAACTTCTCTTTTTTGTCCCCCCATCTATTACTGAAATTATAGCCTTTTTTGGTGCTGATTCCCATTTTCAGAGCATAGCCAAAGGGGTGATAGATTCAAGAGATATTCTCTATTTTCTAAGTGTGATCTTTATAGGGCTTTTTGGAACTTATATTGTGATGCAGGAGAAAAATTAAGGAGCATTCGTAATTATGAGCAATTTTAAAAATAAAACGGTTTTAGCAAAAGGGGTTAATAAAAGAGGGGTGTGGTTTAAATTTTTGATCTATATGGTTGTTGTCGCTCTTGTGAATATTGCTGGTGTAACCCTATTTTTTAGGGCTGATCTTACAGCAAACAAGATATACTCAATATCAGATGCCAGCAAAAAAGTTGTATCAACTCTATCTGAGCCTCTTACAATCAAGGTCTTTTTTACCAAAAATCTACCAGCACCTCACAATAACACAGAGCGTTACCTTCGCGATCTCCTTGAGGAGTATGCTGCTAAAGGGGGAAAAGTATTTAACTACAAATTTTACGATGTTACAGCTACAGATGCTGGAGTTACAGAGCAGACCAACATCAACCGCGATATGGCAGAAGATTATGGAATATCTCCTGTTCAAATCAGGGTGATTGAAAATGATGAGGTAAAATTTCAGCAAGCATACATGGGGCTTGTGATTATTCATGGTGATATGATTGAAAAAATCCCAGCCATAACATCAACAGATGCTCTTGAATACACATTGACATCTGCAATTCAAAAGCTCAACAACAAGGTGAGTGCCCTTCTTGCACTTGATGAGAAGATTAAAATAACACTTTATCTCTCATCATCGCTTGAAAATGTAGCACCTTTAATGGGTCTTGATGAGATTTCAGAGATGCCTAAGCTGATTGAAAAGGTTGTTGAGAGGCTCAACATCAGAAGCCTTGATAAGGTTGATTATAAATATATTGATCCAAATGTTGGTTTAAATGCTGGCTCAAACAGCACACTTGATGAGCTATCTAAAAAGTATAACCTTATGGTGATGAAGTGGCCCCAAATACCTCAAAAAGCTATTGAAGCAGGTAGCGGCGTTGCCTCAATTGTTATGGAGTATAAAGATAGAGTTAAAACCACAAACCTTATTAGCACAATAAATATTCCGATTATTGGCACAACATATCAGATGGTTGATCCAGCGTCGCTTGAGGGGCTTTTTACACAGACAATGGAGACCATGATAGGCATTAATGAGGATATTGGATACCTTGCAGATTACGGCACTCATACGCTTATGGATACAAATCTGGCAATGATGCAAGGGCAGCAGCAAAGTTCAATGAGAGCCTTTAACCACCTTATATCACAGCGTTACTCAATCCAGAGCATCAATTTAAAGACGGACGACATTCCCTCAGCAGTGCCTATATCTAAAAGTAAGCCAATACCAGATGGGCTTAAAACTTTGATTATTGCACGACCTACTGAGCCATTTTCAGATTATGAGCTATTTTTGATTGATCAGGCGTTGATGAGAGGGACAAATATCGCATTTTTTATAGATACATTTAACGAGATAATGTCAAGCCAGCAGTTTGGTTTTGGGGGTGGTCCTCAATTTATTCCAATAGATACAGGACTTGAAAGGCTCTTAAACCACTACGGCATCAAAATTGATAACTCCTATATTCTTGATGATAACTGCTACAAACAGCAGATGCCACAAAATCAAGGAGGAGGAGAACAGAAAATCTATTTTGCTCCAATTATTAAAGATGCAAATATCAACAACACACCTGCCTACATGAACAACATCAAGGGTATTATTGCTATGAAAATATCGCCCTTAGAGTTAGATGAAAAACAGGTTGAGCAAAATGCAATTAAAGCCACAAAGCTATTTTCATCATCAGAAAAGTCATGGCTTATGGAGGGGAATATAAATCTAAATCCAATGTTTATTATAAATCCACCGTCAGATAGCTCAAAGATGAAGTCATATCCACTTGCCTATATGCTAAATGGTGAATTTAAAAGCTACTTTGCAGGAAAGCCGATTCCGCAAAAGCCAACAAAAAGCAGCGATGACAAAGATAATGAAAAAGATGAGGCTAAAGAGGCGATTAATGAGAATATAGATATAGATGCACCAGATAAAAAGGGCGAGATTGCTGAAAGCAATACAGATGATATGAAGCAAAAAATTGTTAAAGAGAATAAAGATGAGATAGCAAAGATAGAGGTTGAAAACAGCATCATAACAAAGGGAAAGCCAGCTAAAATTTTTGTTATAGCCTGCTCTGCCATACTTCAAGATAACATGCTTGACCCTGAGGGCAGAAGCACTAACGCAACCTTTTTGCTCAATATTATTGATCATCTTAACGACAAAGATGATATTGCAGCTATGAGAAGCAAGATTCAGACACTAAATCCTCTTGAGGAGACATCACCAATAGCAAGAACCTTTATTAAGGTGTTTAACATTGCAGCTCTTCCAATTTTGGTGATTCTGTTTGGTTTTGGTGTTTGGGCAAAAAGAGCCTCAAGAAAAAAAGCTATTAAACTTCAGTTTGAAAAATAGGTTAAGTAGAGATTGTAAAGGAGGACAAATCAATAATGAAAAAAGAGTATATCATACTTGGGCTGATAATTATTGCTCTATCAGCCTATATTCTAACCAATAAAACAGATAGGGATAACTACACACTTCCATCAATTCCTGAAATTAACGGCTCTGATATAACTGAAATTACAGTGCAAAAAGGGGATAAGAATATAGTAATATCAAAAAATGGTGGTAGCTGGTCTGTTGCTAATGCTGCCTCTGATAAAAGCTATAAAGCCAATCAAGAGAGCATTACAAAGATGGTTGATCTTATAAAATCTTTAAAACTATCTGCTTTAGTCTCTGAGAGTGGAAATCTTAGCCCCTATGAGTTGGAAGAAAAAAATAGAATCACTGTTGAGGCAAAATCGCAATCTGAAACTGTTAGAAAGTTTGAAATAGGTAAGAGTGCTCCATCTTTTCGCCACACTTTTGTAAGATTAGATACAAATAAGAGTGTCTATCATGCAGAAAAGAGCTTTCGCCAAGATTTTGATAAGAGCCTTCAAGATTTAAGAGATAAAAAGGTCATCTCTTTTGATAAGGGCAAAATCAGTGCAATTACTATTAAACAGGGCAATAAGATAAAAGAGTTTGCAATCAAAGATGGTAAACCAGTATCAAGTGGTGAAGCTGAAGAGACTAACGAGGAGGGAGAGGCTATTGAGACCATTTTAACCACATTTTCAAACCTAAGTTGCCACAGCTTTACAGATTCAGATAATAAAGATGAGTTTAGGCAACAGGGTATTTTGGAGATTGCAAAAATTACCTTAAAAGAGGAGCCAGAAAAAGATTTATCATTTGTAATTTACACCAAAGATGAGAATGATAACTATCCTGCCATATCCTCAGAGAGTATCTACCCATTTTTTGTAACTACTCATGATGGCAACCAAATAGTTGAAAAGATAGATAGTGCACTTGGTATAAAAAAAGAAGAGCCAACTTCTGAAGACAAACAAGAGAGTCAGTAAAAAGTTATAATTTTTAAGAAAACTTGATTATAACTTTGAAAAGAGATAATTTACTTTATAGGTTTGATTTTTATTGATGATATTAAACGTATAGATTTTTCCACTGCCATAGTTACACGAGTATAATTTATAAGTGTATAGTGGGTTTAAAGTTATACAGACTATCATCAATAGAGTTACTTTTAACCAATTAAAGTCTATCTATTTTTAAAAGGAGCGAATAACTATGGAGCTAATGAAAATTATATTGGCTGTTCTTTTGCCACCTCTTGGGGTTTTCATTGAGGTTGGAATTAGCAAACAGTTCTGGATAAACATTGTATTGACACTGCTTGGCTATCTGCCTGGCGTTGTCCATGCTGTATGGGTAATTGCAAAAAGCTATGCAGTAGCTGTTCCAAAGGCTAAAGAGTAAAGGGTTTTGGCAAGGAAATATTAATTACAATCTTCTTGCGTTAAGCCATTTCAGCCCTTTAAAATAATAAAACCATGAAAATTAACTATGGATTTTCATGGTTTATAATTTAAAACATTATGGAGTTAAAAATGTCTTCTGACTATTCGATCAAATATTTAGGTTTTTTAATAAACTTGTCAACAGTATCTTTAGCAGTTGTGGCGATCTTGTTTGTTACTGGTTGTAGTAATAACCTATTTTCAGGATCAAGTAAAAAAAGTGCTACATCTAAAACTTCGCAGCAGTCAAATGGTGTATATTATGATTTTGAAGATGTTCTTGTTCCACGAGATATGAAGATTGATGATAGCTCAACTTTTGTAGTGAGCACGCCAGGACAGACCTCTGGGATAATCACTGTAAAGGGGAGAATAAGCAAAGAGTCTCTTTTAAAGTTTTTTAATAACAATATGCAAAAAGATGGCTGGAATATTATAAGTCAGATAAGATCACCAGCAGCCACAATTCTTATTTTTCAAAAATCATCAAGATGGTCAGTTATAACACTTCGCGAAAAAGAGTATTACACCTATGCAGAGATTGGAGTTGCACCCTCATTTGGAGGAGGCGATACATCTTCAAACTCATTTAATACCCCGCCCTCCAATTCTGGTTTTAGTTCATCAGATTCAGACTCTGGCTTTAACAGTAAAAGCGGCGGAAAAATAGAGAGCGAAAATCTATTTGAGTAGCTCATAAAAGGGTAATTTTCCAACATCTGTGTATCTGTTTTTTTGGTGTTTTGTAATCTTCTGGAATCGTTGAATCTGTAATCTCTTTAATCTCTTTGATTGCTCTGCTCTTAGTAGTATTTGAGGCTGCCTCGTCTAATCTTTGATCTGAGCTTTCAATTGATAAGAGCTGTTTTGTCCCTAAATTAAAATCTTGATGGTTTGTTGAAAAAAAGATTATAGATTCAGACCCTTTACGCATAAGCTCAATAATATCAGCGAGCAGTTTTATGTGATCTTTTGCAATATCAAAATGGTATTTTAAATCTATACTTTTTGAATCTTTGCTGCTTGAAAATGATGGTGGATCAACCACAGCTAAATCAAACATCTGCCCCTTTTTCTTTGCCTTTTGAAGAAACTCAAATGTGTCAGCTTTGATAAGGATATTTTTCTGATTTTTTACCATCTCTTGGTTTGAAAACCTGCTCTCTACCACAATGCTGTTTAGCTCCATGTTCTCTTTTGCCCACTGAATTGCCCTTTCTGATCTGTCAACTGACACGGTTGATTTTGCCCCCCCTTTTGCTGCATAGCACGAAAAAGAGGCTGTGTAGCAGTAAAGATTTAGAAAATCTTTTGCTTGTGCCATATCTCTTACCATAAGCCGTGTATCTCTATGATCTGCAAAAAGCCCTGTATCTACATAATCATCAAGATTTATATAAAATTTAAGGTCTCTTTCTGACATGACGATCTTTTTATCTTTATTTGCAATTGGCTCATATCGTCTCCCATCTTGGTATCCAGTGTGCCGCTGTTTGAGATGCACCTTTTCCATCTCAACGCCAAGTGCACCTGCAACTGCCTCAGCCATCATTGGAAGCCAGAGCGGATTTATATTTTTTTTTATATATTCTGCAACAACAAGATGCCCAGCATACCAATCAATAACAGCATTTATCTCTGGTATATCCCAATCGTAGAGCCTAAATATCTCAATATTTTGTTTTGCGTATCGTTTAGCTAAATGCTTATACCTCTTGTTGACTCTGTTTGAGAGCATTAATGCCTGATTACGATATTTCTCTTCTGAAAAATTGCCATTTTGCGGTTTCACCACTTCGTCTTCCTTTAGTTAGAGTTACTTCATAAAAAAACAATTGCTTGATCGTTTATGTTCAATTAATATCAGATTTTCAAAATATCGTCAAAATGGATAATCGTTAAACTTTAAAGGGTTATAAAATTTGGCAGACAACACAAACGATAGTAATCAGCTTCTCTACTTTCCACTTGGCAGATTGGGTTCACATGAGAGCATATTTAAAGATGCTGAAAATGGAGTTTTTACAGAGAAGTATCGCCCAATATTTACCCCAATTCTTGGAAAACAGCTCGCTCTTAATACATATTATAAAAACGATCTAATTGCTGCAGCAAATACCCCAATAACTATCGGACTTCTTAGAGTTTTTGATGAGCTAAAAATAAACTTTAAGGTCAACAGTCGTGATGTAACAGATGATGAGAAAAATATAGCTCTTGATGCAACTATAAGTGAGATTATAAAGAGCAAAACTGAATTTTTAGATAGCATTAAAAAAGAGGATGTCCCAATAATACAGCAGAGTGTCCATACATTTTTATCTAATGCATTGACACAAAACAATATAGAGGCATTTCAAAGCCACTACCAGCAAGTTAAAGGCTATTTAGAGTTTGCCAATAGCGTTATAACATCAGATAAAAAGTATATTGGGACAGCGGCAGCACTTAAACGATTGATTGAAAATGAGCAGCACCAATTTCAACTAAGAAAAGATCAAATAGGGGAGACAATTGAGCATAGCCTTAAAACAGCGTGGATTTCGCTTGTTTTAGCAGTTGAGTTAGATGATTTTGATGAGTCAGATTGCAAAAAATTGAGCATTATCTGCATGGCTCACGATTGCGGTAAAGCTCTGATTCCAAAAGATATAATCTACAAAAACGGGCGACTTAGCCAGCTTGAGAGCGATATTATGAAGAGCCATGTTTTGCTATCCTACATTCTAAGCTCGAATAACCAAAAAAATCTTGAATTTGAGCCTTTTGTTATGGCAATGCACCACATTAAAGAGAATAAAGATATTCCCCAAAGTTACAGCATAAGCCATGATACTAAATTTTCTTTTTTTGATTATCTAATACCAGAAGCCCAAAACAGAATACGTGATATTTACGATGCCACAGTAAAATATTATCGTTTGATGAACATCACAGATACCTTTGAAGCGATAACAGCAGAGAGGGTCTATAAAAAAGCATCATCTATTGGCAAAACAATTGATATTATGACAAATGACAATAAAAATGGGGATTTTTTTTATCCCCCGTATTTAGATAAGCTGATTCAGTTTGTTGTAAAGACCTTTCTTCCTAAAAATATGATTTTTAGGATTTCAGATGAGATGCTTGATACATACTACCAAAAGGATAAATTTATCGTAAACGAAAAAGAGGCATACCAGAAGAGTCATCGTGGGGTTATTATAAATCCATCTTCGCACATTGAAGAGCCGTTAGAGTGCGTGATTTTTAACCATAAAACCAAGCAGACTGAACGAAAACTTACAATCCCCCCACGCATTTTACTCAATCATAAATACATCACATAAATTTTTACTCAAAACAGAACAAGCAAACGGGCAGGATAATTACCTATTACAACGCTCTTATAAAATCGCCAACTGCTCCAACCCCTTTTTCATCTACAAGCCTTATGGTTTGCGAGCCAATTACAGCAATATCAGCTTTTCCTTTAAGATAATCGACATCTGACCCATCTTTAACGCCAAATCCAACAGCTAAGGGCAGCTCTGTATTAGCTCTGCACCTTTTAAGATAACCTTCAATCTCGTCTGAAAATTGGGTCTCTTTTCCAGTAACACCTTTTCTTGCCATGCAGTAGATAAAACCTTTGCCGCAAGATGATAGATACTGCATACGCTCGTCAGTTGTAGTTGGAGAGAAAATATAGATAGGGCAAAGTTCACTATTTTGCATTGCCTCTGCATAATCAGCCCCCTCTTCTGGCGGAAGGTCTGGAATAATAGCCCCTTTTATTCCGATTTTTGCCATATTTTCTACAAAACTTTGAACCCCATATTTATACAAAATATTGTAATAGGTCATAAACAAAAATGGAATATCAAAACGTGATGCAACTTTTCTGGCAAACTCAAGGCAATCTTTGACTCTTATGCCAGATTCAAGGGCTTTTTGGTTTGCCTTTAAAATGACAGGACCATCAGCCATAGGTTCAGAGAAAGGAATTTGAAGCTCCATCAGATCAACTCCAGCCTCAACCATACTCTCCACAATCTGCATTGAGGCATCAAGTGAGGGGTAACCCACAACAATATGGGTCATAAGTAAAATCTCTTTTGTTTTAAGACGCTCTTTAATATATTTTTCAACCATTTGGTTCACCATCTTTAATTTTATTAATGATTTTATATAGTTATATGTAATCTAATGCCTTAGCCTTAATAAACTCTCTCCAATTTGGATCACCAAACGCATCTGCAATTGTAAAAATATCTTTATCGCCCCTGCCTGATTGATTAATAATGATTATATCATCTGATGAAAGCTCTGCTGCCTCTCTAAATGCCCCTGCAAAGGCGTGGGCAGACTCTAAAGCTGGGATTATCCCCTCCTTTTGCATTGTGAGCTTTACAGCATCAATAACCTCTTTATCAGTTGCAGATTCAAACCTTGCCTCACCTTTTTGGTGCATTCTTGATAAAATTGGCGAAACACCAACATAATCAAGACCAGCAGCAATTGAGTGGGTCTCTCTCATTTGTCCATCACTATTTTGAAGAAAATATGTTTTATAGCCTTGTGCAACCCCAACTGTGGCATCAGGCGAGCAGAGGCGTGAAGCGTGTTTGCCTGTGTTAAGTCCGTGCCCTGCTGCCTCAACGCCAACGCACTCAACAGATTTATCAGGAAAACCCTGAAAAAGCCCCATTGCATTTGAGCCTCCCCCAACACATGCAAAGATGCGGGTTGGAAGTTTCCCCTCCAATTTTAGTATCTGCTGACGAGCCTCTTTTCCAATTATTGATTGAAAAAAAGAGACCATTTCAGGAAATGGGTTAGGTCCGCAAGCTGTTCCTAAAACGTAATGGGTATTATCCATGTTTGTAACCCAATCGCGAAACGCCTCGTTAATTGCATCTTTAAGTATGCGAGTCCCATCAGTTACAGGCACAACAGTTGCCCCCATCTGCTCCATCCAAAAGACATTTGGACGCTGCCGTTTTACATCAACTTCGCCCATGTAAATAGTGCATTCAAACCCAAACTTTGCAGCCATAGTGGCAGTTGCAACTCCATGCTGACCAGCTCCAGTCTCTGCAATAACGCGGGTCTTGCCCATTCGCTTAACCAAAAGCCCCTGCCCCATTACGTTGTTTGCTTTGTGTGCACCTGTGTGGTTTAAATCTTCTCGCTTGATATATATCTTTGCTCCACCAAAGTGACGAGTCAGGTTTTCGGCAAATGTCAGAGGAGTTGGTCTGCATGAGTAGTTTGACATAAGGTCTGAGTAGGTCTGCCAGAATGCTGGATCATCTTTAATTTGCCTAAAATATTGTTTCAACTCATCAAATGTGGCAACAAGAATTTCTGGTATAAACTCGCCACCAAACTCCCCATAATAGCCTCTGTCATTACTCATCTCTTATCTCCTTAAATTTTAAGCATCATAAAAACAACAACGAACTAAAGAGGGGTTCAAACCTTCTGAACCCCTCTTTTAAGTTTACTCTTTTTGTTCAATACTGAAAATGTATTACCTCAATTATGGTAGTCTCAGGCAACCCATATCAAAAATTTGTGAAATCATCATCATCATCAAATGGAATTATCTGATCGGATCTCACCTCCCCCTTTTTAGTATGAGATTTCAACTGCTTAGATTTTCCAATATGTGGAGTATGGGTAACAGCCTTTGGCTTAGTCTTGTAAGAGGATATGTTTCTCATTTTACGACCAGATAAAGCTACTGTGCTCCCCTCAACAAGTCCAACAAGCTCATTTACAAAATCGTTCATTGTCTCAGCTTGAGCATTCATCTCCTCAGATGCACTTGCTGACTCCTCAGCATTTGCAGCGTTTTGCTGAATAACTTTATCCATCTCAGATACAGCAATATTTACCTGCTCAATTCCAGTTGATTGCTCTCTTGATGCAGCAGCAATCTCACCTACAAGCTCTCCAACTTTGGCTGAACTTGAAGCAACTTGGGTAAATGCTTCGCTGGTTTTTGTAACAAGAGACGAGCCGTCCCTCACCTTAGTTACAGTGCCCTCAATAAGGCTTGCGGTATTTTTTGCAGCTTCAGCAGAACGCATGGCAAGATTTCTTACCTCTTCAGCAACAACCGCAAAGCCAGCACCAGCCTCCCCAGCCCTTGCAGCCTCAACAGCAGCATTTAAGGCAAGAAGATTTGTCTGGAACGCAATCTCATCAATGGTCTTGATAATCTTGGAAGTCTCATCACTTGCTTTTGAGATATCCTCCATTGAGATTGTCAATTGAGTCATTGACTCATTTGCCTTTGAAACAACTGAGTTAGCCTCTTTCATAAGAAGATCAGCTTGAGCAGCATTATCAGAGTTCTGCTTTGTCATAGATGACATCTCCTCCAATGAAGATGATGTCTCCTCAATTGATGCTGCCTGCTCTGATGAGCCTTCTGCCAATGACTGACTTGCAGATGAAACTTGACCAGAGGCTGAGGCAACCTGCTGACTTCCAAGTGTAAGCCCCTCAATAACGCGTCTGATTGGACGGGTAATGCTAACTGTAATGTAAAACGCAAGAAAAATACCAACAACAAGAGCAACCACAAGACCAATTATCATAACAGTTGATGATTGATTAAGAGAATCCATAGCATTTTTCGCAATAGATGCAGTGTGACCCATTCCAGCTTCAGCAAGATTTGAGCAAACATTGAGCAATCCATTTCCTACCTCTGTACGAGTTTTTCCAATTTCTTGAAGTTTGTTCCAATCAGCAAGTAGTGTTCCCATTGCCTGCTGGTACGATTTACCAGCCTGCTCTACACTATTGATCTGCTCAAGGTTTACCTGCTGCCTTGTAATTTCGCGAAGGGCTTTAAGTTTTTCAGAGATAATAGCAAAATTTTTCTCACCCTCTTCCATTATTTTGGGATCTCGTTTTACCTGAGATAGGTTAGCTTTAAGCTGAGTATCATTACCTAAATCAACAATATCATTGGTAAGTGTAATTTTAAAATGACGCTCTACCATATCTTTGGTCAACTTCTCCTGCTGACCTTTTAAAAATTCATTACAATTGGTTACATAGATAGCAGCGTTCTTATCCATTGCCTCTTTAGCCTGCACAATGGCTCTATCTAATTCAGATGCCCCTTTTTTAAATTCAGCAATAAACGATTTCATCGCATCTTGATAACCTGTTGTTGCATTAACAAGATTATCCATTCTACGTTGATCTTCTTCATTTCTAACGCTCTTTCTCAAATCAGAGATTATAGATATAACAGAGTTAAGTTTTTCAACAGCCTTTTGCATAAGCTCCATGTCATTCGTTGCTTGTGCTTTAAAGTTAGTAACACGCACCTCTGAACCTATCTCAGCAAGTTCAGAAACAAGGGTTATCTTCTCCTGCCTTGATGACAACTCACTTTTAAAGGTTTCATTTTGGGTTTTAAGAAAATCTGCACTGTTCTCCATATATTCAACAGCATAGCTCTCTAATGAAGCACGGCTCTGCTTAATTTTTGTTATAATTTCTGCTGTTTCATCCATAGCATTTTTATACTGCTCTTTTGCTGATCTGATAGCATTAAGTTGTTCACCAAGTTTTTCAAGGTGAACAGCACTCTTTTGAAGCTCGTCAGCTTTTGAGATAGCAGAATCTAATTCTCTTATCTCTGATTGAGCATCTTTATAAAAATTGTCTTCTTCAGTAAAGCCATAGCCTCTCATGGCATACATAAGTCTGCTTGCGGCACTGTATATTTGGGTGGCAACATCAACTTCTGGAACATACTCATTAGCAAGCTTTGTCGATTCAGTAGCAACTCCACGCATGTTGATAACAGCCATACCACCAAGTAGCATAGCAATAACAATTAAACAGCCAAAACCCAAACCGATTTTTGTGCCAAGTTTCATGTTTTTAAACATAATTTTTTTCTCCTTGTTTACTAAATTTTATTTTTAACTCTATGACATTGTTATTTATTTATTTTGATTACTACATTTACACTTTCAAAAAAAATTTTCAACTAAAATATCAACTAAAAATCTTTAAGCATCAAACCTGACAGCAAGAATGAGTAAACCACTTGCAAAGGCTACAAATGAGCTTGCAAAAAATATATACCCGTGAAGAGTGTCGTAAAAAATACCGCTCAAAAAGAAACCAACCATTATACCAGCACCGTAAGTTATAGCATTATTGACCGCTTGACCAAAGGTTGTACCTTCTGGAGATAACTTATCAATTGCTAAAATACTTGCAATATGAAATGAGCCATAAGTGAAAGCGTGTAAAAGTTGAGAAAAAAGAATCACTGAATATGATGCAGATGAGTCTGTTGTAAATAGAAGAATCCATCGGACAAATGCAAAAAAGCATGAGACAACAAGCACCTTTTTTAAAGCAACTCGTGCAAATATGGAGTCAGCATAAACCATAACCCCAATCTCAGCAAAAGAGGCAACTGCCCAGGCAAAACCGATAAAACCTGTACTAAATCCGAGTGATTCTAAATAAATGGAAAAAAATCCATAATATGCCCCATGACTTACCAACATCAAAAAGGCTGCCAATAAAAATAGAGATGTGTGTAAAGAGAAAAAAGCTCTAAAATCTGACCATGAGCTATTTAATATTTGAGGCGATGATATTTTGGAATCTGACCTTTTTTGTGTAATATTTGGCATCTTAAAGGCAAGAGCTGATTGAGCTATCATACCTAAGAGAACTAAAGGCACTATAATTGATGTTGAATATACAGATAAAGCTTTGCCTAAAATGAGCGATACTGCAATAAAAGAGATTGTTCCCCAAACCCTTGATTTGCCATATTTTTTCTTATCTTTGCCAAGAATATCCATAGCAAAGGCTTCAAGAAATGAGATAATTGGGGCATAAAAGATTGATTGTATTGATAAAATAATAAGAATGGGAAAAAAATTTTGCGTGAAAAATAAAAGAGACCATAAAAGCGATGCGATAATCGTGCAGATAACAAATATTGGCTTTCGAGCATCAAATCTATCTGCAGCAACAGCCCAAAGAACTGGAAATATCATAACGAAGGCTGTCTGAACTGACGATAAAAGACCAATTTCAAATCCAGAAAAGCCAAGATGGTGGCAAAATAGATTAAAATAGGGCAGCACAACACCTCGAACAGCAAAATAGACAAAGTATTGTGTGCCCAGTAAAAATTTCATACCCTAACCATTATATAGAGCACCAAGCTCCATACCAAGTTCAAAGGCATTCTGATTTAGCTCAACAAAATCTTTTGGAACAGTAGATTTAATTACCTCCATAACAGAAGAGGGGCGGACAAACTCTGTAATACCAAGAAGTGCCCCAAGCATACAGATATTAAAGACTATTGGCTTTTTAATCTTTTCAATAACATTATCATACATCGGCACCTCAATCTGCCTTGCATCAACCTTTTTGGTTGTTATCACAAACCTTGAATCAGTAAGGACAAGTCCACCTGGTCTGATAATTGAAGAGTAGTTAATGTAAGCCTCTTGAGTTAAACAGACAAGTATATTTGCCTGATTAACCTCTGGAAAATAGATAGGCTGGTCAGATATTATAACATCGCTTTTAGTCGATCCTCCTCTTGCAGCAGCACCGTAACTTTGCGTCTGGGTGGCGTTTAAGCCTTCATGCAGCACAGCAGCTTCGGCTAAAATAATTGCAGCCGTAATAACACCCTGCCCGCCTGAGCCTGAAAAGACAAATCGTGTTCGCTTCATCTCTATTTATTCTCCTTGTGTTACACAACTCTTAGTGGTTAGACTTATCCTATTTTCATTAGAAGAAGAAGAGTTGCTGCTATTAGCCGATTTCATCGCACTCTCAACGATCTTATCATACTCTTGACAATACTCAGGTGCATCAATATCGACAAAAATACCTCGTGGGATAAGAGTTGGATCATCTTCTAAAGCCTTTGAGCCAAGTTTTGCGGTTGTCTTTTTTTGAACCTCAAGCATCTGGATAGCATCGCCCTCTTTATTTTTTCTGCCATAATGGGTAGGGCATTGAGATAGAATCTCAACAACTGCAAAACCTTTGTGGCTAATCGCTTTTTTTAGAATATCAATGCACTCTAAAACGTGATAGGTTGTGCTTCTTGCCACAAACGAGGCGCCCGCAGCAATCGAGAGATTTACAACATCAAACTCATTATCAATCGTGGTGTAGGGGGCGGTTGTCGCCTTTTTACCAGGTCCTGATAAAGGGGAGTATTGACCTCCTGTCATGCCGTAAATTCGATTGTTCATAACAATTGCCGTAATATCAATATTGCGTCTTGCAGCGTGGATAAAGTGGTTTCCACCAATTGCTAAAGCATCTCCATCTCCCATAGGAACTAAGAGTTGAAGCTCTGGCTTGCTCAACTTAACGCCAGTTGCAAATGCTAAAGCCCTTCCATGAAGCGTGTGCAAGGAGTGGAAATCAACATAACCTGAAATACGGGCAGAGCAGCCAATCCCAGAGGTCATAACAATACTATTTTTATCAAGCCCTAACTCATCAACAGCCCTTAAAAGTGAGTTCAAAATAGTGCCATGACCGCAACCTGGACACCACATTTGGGGAAAATATCGCTGCCTTATGTAATCTTTTATTGCCATCTTTTTATTATACTCCTCTGCCCTGAATCATTCTAAGAAGTGTTTTTATGTTAGTCGGAGTAATCAGCTTGTTGTCAATCCTGTTTGCAAGAAAAACCTTTGATGGATTATCAACGCACGCTTTGACCTCTTTCATAACCTGACCCATATTCATCTCAACCACAATAACAGCCTTTGCATTGGCACATTTTTCTCTAACCAACCCCTCAGGAAAGGGCCAAATTGATTGAAGCTCCAAAACCCCAACCTTTTCGCCTCGCTCACGTCTATTTTTCGCAAGATGGATAGCTGATCTGGCAGAAGAGCCGTAAGAGATAAGGATATATTCAGCACCTTCGAGGTAGTGCTCTTTATATCGCGTGATTGCATGAACATTGTTCTCAATCTTATCAATCAGATGGTGAAGAAGATCACGAACAACTCGCGGATTGTTAGAGGGAAAGCCCCACATATCGTGAAACAGTCCAGTTACGTTATACCTGTGCTCACCTCCAAAATCTGACATAGGAAGACGACCATCTTCGCGTGGCAGATATGGGTGGTAGTCAACACCTTTTTTTACTGATGTTCTCAATCTATCAACAATTGGAAACTCACCTTTTTCAGGCACCACAAGTTTTTCTCTCATGTGCCCCACAACCTCATCAAATAGCAATATAACAGGGGTTCTATAAGTCTCTGCAAGGTTAAAGGCATCTACAGTTACTGAAAAAACGTCCTGATGGTTTGAAGCTGTCAATGCAATAATTGAGTGATCTCCATGAGTTCCCCATCGTGCCTGATATATATCGCCTTGACTTACGTGCGTTGGATTACCAGTAGATGGTCCGCCTCTTTGCACATTTGCAATAACGCACGGAATCTCTGCCATGCAGGCATATCCAAGTGCCTCTTGCTTTAGCGAAAAGCCAGGACCGCTTGTGGCTGTCATAACTTTGTGCCCAGTTAATGATGCCCCAATAATTGCACACATAGAGGCTATCTCGTCCTCCATCTGTATAAATTTTCCACCCTTTTCAGGTAGCTTTTTTGATAGAATCTCCGCAATTTCAGTAGATGGAGTTATTGGGTAGCCTGCAAAAAAATCAACACCTGCATAAAGAGCACCCTCAACACACGCCTCGTTTCCCTGAACAAATCTGATATTATTACTCATGTATCACCTCAATTGCAAGATCAGGACATCTAAGCTCACAAAGTTTGCAACAGATGCAATCTTCTGGTCTCACTACAACCACCTTTTCCTGTGAATCAAGCTCAAGAACCTTTTTGGGGCAAAAATGGACGCATATTCCGCACCCTTTGCACCAGTCCCTATTAATTATATGTTCTTTAAGTTTAAGCCTTGCCATCTTTTAATTTCCACGCCTCCCGTGGTATCTCTAATTAGTTTGATTTAGTTGACTCTCTTTTGATCGCCATATCGGGCATGAATAGTTGATTATCAAAGTCAAGTCAAGCAATAACGGTTCGTAATATCACTATTTACTATCCTCCAAATAGACTTCGTATCCATGCCATTATCCCCCTTTTTTGAGCAGTTGGAGAAGATGCAACCGCTCTTTTTGAATACTCTTTAGTTCTATCTTTTGCATCTACATTCAAGTTTTTATCTTGGTTAGTATTTGCCTCCTCTTTATCTTGCATTAGTATAGATTGCTGCTGCAATATCTCACTAATCTCTTTAACAATCTTCTGCTGATAGATACCCTGTGCAAGAAGAGAGATTTTATTTTTTGCGATAAAGGTATGGTCAAGTTCACTAATATCTATATCGCTATCTATCTTACTACTTGCGATGCTACTATCACCCTCTTTTTCGCCTTTTTTACTATCATCGACTTTACTACTCGCCTCGTCTGCCAAATTGCGAAGTATCTTAACAACAACAGTTGCAAATTGGGTAATCGCTGCTATCTCTCTATATTTAGTATCTGCTGCAAATTCAGGATATTTATGGTATCCGACAGCAGCACAAATATTTGATGGAAGATTCCATGACTCTAAAACTTTATGTGCCACAAGAGAGTCTGTTGTGCCAAATATCCCAAGCTCTACATCGTCTAAACTTTGCCCAGAGCCTCTTGCGATCTTAATACACTCATAAAATTTCTTAGGATCATAAACAGCAAGAATCAATTTGCCAATTCCATGCAAAAGCCCTGCAATGTAGAGATCCCCGGGTAGAGATTCAACCATAAGTCTGGAATCTCCAAGTCTTCTGTTTGCAATTGCACAAGCCCAAGATTCGTCCCAATAATCTTTATCAGATACCCCTTTTATCTGCGGAAATGTAGGAAGTGCATTTTTAAATAGATAGAGATAAAGAGAAGATATAGTATCAGCAAGACCAATACGCATAATAGCATCGTGCAAGCCAACTGTCTCTCTGCCTATGCCGTAATACGATGAGTTTGCCAATTTAAGAATTTGTGCAAAAAGAACTGGGTCTTTTTGAATAAGTTTTTCAAGCCCCTTAATATCAATCTTATCTAAAGGCTTCTGAGAGATAGCAAGAAGCTGCTGGGCTGATGCTGGCAAAGATGGAATCTTAACATCTGATCTAATTATGTCTGATGCGATAGTATTTGCCACAAGATTTTGATGGTGCATATCTATGTAATCTCCTAAATTTTAAATCTACTCACAGTTGTTCTCATCTTTTCTGATATTTCAAAAAGTTCATGCGATTTATTGTTTAAGTTCATACTATTTTTTGACATCTCTTGAGCTGAGTGGTTCACATCAGAAATATCTCGTGCAATATCTTCAGAGACAGCAGATGTTTGAGATACATTCTCATTAACTTCGCTTATCCCTTGAGATGCCTGCATCACATTCTCAGCAATTTCGCGTGTAGTTCGAGATTGCTCATCAACAGATGTTGCGATCTCTGATACTGTTTTATTGACACTATTTATAACAGTCGATATCTCCTCAATATCCTTTACAGTCTCCATAGTCGATTTTTGAATAGCATCAATCATCTGTTTAATTTCGCTTGTTGCATCTGATGTCTGCCTTGCAAGGTCTTTTATCTCATTAGCAACAACTGCAAAGCCTTTGCCAGCCTCTCCAGCCCTTGCAGCCTCAATTGTCGCATTTAGGGCGAGCAGATTTGTCTGCTCTGAAATTGTACTTATAGCCTCAGTTACCTTTCCAATTTGCGTTGCTGCACGCCCCAACTTATCAACACGCTCTGATGCTCTATTTGCCTGCTTCACAGCCTTATCTGTAATCTCACGAGCCTTATCAGAGTTACGTGAAATTTCGTTTATATTTCGTGTTATATCCTCTGCTGAATTTGCAACAATGCCGATATTGGTCGAAGCCTCCTCCATTGCAGCAGCAACTGAGTTCATGTTTGCACTCATCTCTTCTGCAGCTACTGCTACGGTGTTGGCATTCATTGATGTCTTTTCCGAGCCAGAGGACAAAGAATCTGCAATTTTTTGGATACCACCTGAAGAGTCTAAAAGTATATGGCTATTTTCAGATATATCAGAGATCATCTTTCTTAAATTTACAGACATAGAGTTAAGATTTGACGCCATCGTGCCAAACTCATCTTTAGATTCAGCTTTAAGAGATTGAGTTAAATCGCCATTAGCAATTGCATTGATAAAGCTGCCTGATGCTTCAAGGGGCTTTATGACATTCATTTTAACTAAGAGCCAGACAAACATGCTTATTAAAAATAAAATAGTAACAGTCCACAAAAATATACTTTTTTGTGCTTCCCAAACAGCCTCTTTTGCCCCTGCAAGAGATGATATTATCTCAAAAGCTCCGTGAATCTCACCCTCTCTCCACCCCTCCATAACTCCTCCAGTTGGATCAACTTTACCTTTAGGGTCTCCATGACAAAATAGACACTCTTTGGTCAGTCGAACAGGCTTAAAGTAACGAATATAGTCATCTTCAATTACGATCTTTTCCTCAAGATTTTGCTCTTCAATCTCTTTTAGTATGGCTGCCTCAAGCTCAGTTGGCTCATTTTCAGGATTTCGAGGGCTAAATTTAGGCACTCTAAACTCATAGCCAGCCTTTTGAGCGTTGCTCCTTGCCATGTGAATAGCTGTTATAACTGGAACAGCATCTATTATATTTGATTTATCAAGTTCACTAAATGGTCTGATAATTCCAGCATTGAGCTTATCTGCCATCTCGTTTCTTCCAGCCTCAGCCATAAGAACCACAGCACGGCTTTTTTCAATTGTTGAATTTTTTGCCCACTCTTTTATGTGGTTAATATCTTGAATCGCAAGAATAAGAGCCACAAAAAGCGGTCCTATCAAGACAATGCCAAAGATTTTCCATTTTATGCTCATATTCTTTAATCCCATCTTTTTGCCCACCCTTTGTTTGTTGTTGTTAGTTAGACTAAATACGGCAACTACATACTACTTTTGCAAAATAAATTCATCAAATTTTATAAACTTTTTCATCAACTCTTTTCAAACTAAAACTATCTAAGCTATTATCTGTTTTGATTTTTAGCTCAATTGATGGATAAATCTCTTTTAACCGTTTAATGTTGTAGCTTTTATCTCCAATAAGGCGTGATATAGATGATGGGTGAACACTCAAGGTTATGGTTTTAATTTTATCTCTATCTTTTGCAAAAGAGGATTTTTCAATTAAATTAAGAGCTTTATCAAAAAAGATTTCAGAATATACCAAATGCCCAAATGCTGGGTGCCAAGGACCCGCAACCATTGATAATCTATCTTCAAGCAGATCAGATGCCTGAAGACCCATTCTTATAACTGGGATACTCCTCTTTTGAAATATCAAAAATATCTCTTTAACAAGCCCAACTGCCCCATCAAGTGATAAAGGCTCATATTTGCCTTGGCGATACCACTTTGCAATAGGGCTTTTTTCAAGCACAATTAGTGGATAGATACGAACAAAATCAGGTTTAAAAGATGCTATCTTTTTTGCTGTCTCAATAGCACTATCTTTGCTATCTTCTGGCAGCCCTACCATCATCTGGATCCCTATTTTTAACCTATCGCTTTTAACTTTACGATCAATCTTGTTATCTTGCATAGTATCTTGATTTTGTTTATAAATATGACAACTCTTCCTTAAAAGTGTTATCGCATTTATGGTATCTTCTGCAGTATGACCTCTTCGTGCAGCTTTAAGTACCCTATTGTCCATAGATTGCACGCCAATCTCAATTGTGGTAACAGGATATTGGGCTATAAGCTCAAATCTATCTTTTGTGATTGTCTCTGGTCGAGTTGAGAAGCGAATAGAGTCAATCTTCTTTTCATCTGCGAGCATTTTACCTGACAATAGCAACGAGGTTATCTGATTTGGCTTAAGTCCAAGAAAGTTTCCTCCAAAAAATGCAAGCTCTACATCAGCCCTTGAGCCTCGATATTGCAGAAAATTATCTACAATTTTTCGTATCTCACCTTCAGATGGAATATCGCTTGTGTTATCTTTTTTTGTTATGATGGATTGGTTGCAAAAGGCGCATTGATGGGGACACCCCAAATGGGGAATAAATATCGGAATAACAAGGGGTTTACTGCTATTTTGACTCTTTTGTGAGGATAGCGATTGCATTGGCTGCCGCGTTCTGTTCTGCTGATTTCTTATTTTTACCTTCGCCCTTAGCTTCGATTCCGCAGACATTTAGGATAATCTCAAATATCTTATCGTGATCTGGACCACTCTCTTTGATAATCGTGTATAAAGGGATAAAATTTCCTATCTCCTGAACCATCTCTTGCAGTAGGCTCTTATAATCACAACTATCGCCGTTTGGTGTTATTTGGCTTATTTGAGGCTCAAAGTAGAGTGCAATAAGTTCGCAAGTTGCCTCAAAGCCAATTTCAAGATAGATTGCGGCTATAATAGCCTCAAATGTGTCTGCAAGAATAGAGTTTTTCTCAAAACCGCGTGAGAGCCTCTCGCCTTTGCCAAGATATATAAATCGTCCAATATCCATCTGACGTGCCATTGATGCAAGGGCTGGCTCACTTACAAGCGATGATCTTAATTTCGATAAAACCCCCTCTTTTGTCTCTGAAAATTTTTGCATCAAAAGATGGGCAATCGCAAGCCCAAGAACAGCATCACCTAAAAACTCAAGACGTTGATTATCACTTAGCTTTTGACTCTGACTCTTTAACTGCTTTTTGTTGTCAGCTATATTTGGAGGCTGCACCTCATTAATGTATGAGCTGTGGCAAAGAGCTGTTTTTAGTAGCAACTTATCTTTAAATGAGTAGCAAAAATTATCTTCAAGTTTTGAGAGCTGCTCATCTCTATTTCTTAACCTCTCAACAGCAAGGGATAATCCCCTATAAATCTCATAATTTATCTCAAGATTTCCCTGTTTCTGCCCGTCATCATAAGTCTCAATCTTGCCAACCCCAAGCTCAACCCCTTGCTTTAGTGCACCATGAAAATCAGAGCCTCCAGTCAGAAGAAGACCCTTTTTCTTAGCAAGTTTTATAAAATATTCTGTCTGCTCAACATTATGGTCAGTGTGAAAAACCTCAATCCCCATAAGCCCCATACCTGTAAGATGAGATATAAAATATTCGATCTTATTTTCGTTTAACTGCGGTGATTTAGAAGATAGAAGACCAGGGTGGGCAAGAACAGGAAAGCCTCCAGCATCTAAAATCAGCTCTATCGAATCTTTGCACGACAATCTAAATTTATCGACATAAGCTGCCTTTCCCTCCCCAAGATAGTGGTCAAAAGCATCGTCAAAAGAGGCAACATACCCCTTTTCAACCATAGCCTTTGCAATGTGCGGGCGACCGATTTGACCAGCTCCACATATATCTATAACCTCCTGCATTGAAAGCTCAAATCCCAATGATTTGAGCTTTTCCAAAATCATGGGATTTCTATTTGTTCGGGCATATCTAAGGCGTTCTAAAGCCCTGTTCATATCTTTATCGTATATGCTAAATCCGTAACCAAGAATATGGATACTACCAAACTCCTTATAATCAGGAGGGGGCTCAGCACTAATCTCAACCCCTGTTATGAAGTCAAGGTTGTGCAAAACCCCAGCCTCAATAACCTCTTTGACGCCATCGACATTATCGTGATCAGTAATGGCAATAGCACTAAGCCCTTTTTGAATCGCCATATTGATAATTTCAGATGGCGTAAAAGAGCCATCTGATGCTGTTGAATGTATATGTAGATCAATCACAACGTAAGTTTTTCCATTTAAAATTAATTTAAGTTTCTTAGATAACTCTTTAGATTCCAAGTGCTTTTTCCATCACTTCGTCTCGAGTCTTGCACTCAATACATTGGGTAGTTACTGGGCGTGCTTTTAGCCTTGCGATTGAAATATCATCTCCGCAACTCTCACAGATGCCGTAAGTGTTGTTTTCAATACGCGTTAAAGCCTCTTTGACCTTTTTTATCAGCTTATGCTCTCTGTCTCTGATTCTAAGCTCAAAACTGCGTTCAGCCTCATGCGATGCCCTATCTGTTGGGTCTGCAAAGTTATCCTTAGGTATAGTCATTTCATTGACAGTTTCATCTGCGTGAGAGATGAGATCCTTTAGCCTCTCGTTCAAAAGATTTTTAAAAAACTCTAACTCTTTATCGTCCATATTTTTATCCCTCGTATTATCGTTTTTTTTAAAATTGCACTAATTCTAATAATCACCATTTATATTGTTGATATTAAAAATCTCTCTTGCCGCATTTAAATAAAAGGCATCATCTCTATGGCTGCCTGTATTTTTAAGAAAACGTATAGGGTCGTGCATAATCTTGCTTGTAATTGCACGGGTCATTCTTTTTATCGCCTCCTGCTCGTGCTCTCCAAGATGGAGTGAACTTAATGTCTTTTCTGTCTCTGATGCTGTTATCTTCTCGATCTTCTCTTTGATAGCAACAATAGTTGGAACAACATCAAGGTTTCCAAGCCATCTTTGAAACTTTATAACAGCCTCGTCAACAAGGCGTTCTCCCTTAATAGCCTCTTTTTTTCTCTCGTCCATGTTATCATCAACAATGTTTTGCAGATCATCAATATCATACAGATATGCATTATCAATTTTATGTATTTCAGGATCAATATCTCGTGGCACAGCAATATCAATAAAAAAGAGGGGCTTACTTTTTCGCAAAGACATGATTTTTTTAACGTGAGAAGCTCTTAAAACGTAATCTGTCGCACCAGTAGAGCTTATAATTATATCGACATCTTTGAGTTTATCTTCTCGCTCCTCAAATCTTACTGGCTCTGCACTGACAATATCTTTTTTGCCACTTTTAACCCTATCTTCGATATTTAGAAAATTTTGAGCACCGCACCTTCTGCTGCTGTTAGAAGAGTTTATTCCGTTAAAGCGTTGAGCAAGATTTACAGCATTTTCAAAGGTTCTATTTGCCACAACAATCTTTTTTACCCCATGAGAGATAAGATGCTCCACAGCAAGTTCAGCCATCTCTCCAGCACCAAGAAGCATAACGCTACGATCACTCAAATCGCTAAAAATCTTATTTGCAAGCTCAATTGCAGCATAGCTGATAGATACAGCGTTATCTCCAATTCCAGTCTCTCTTCTGACCCTTTTTGCGATGCTAAATGCTTTGTGCATAAGCCGATTTATAACAACGCCTGATGAGTTTGAGCTTACAGCAAATCTATAAGCAGCCTTTACCTGCCCTAAAATTTGAGGCTCTCCAATAATCATCGAATCAAGACTTGATGCAACACGAAAAAGATGCCTTATTGCATCACCACCTCTGTAAATATATAACGAATCGTGAAATCGACTAACTGGCACGTTTTTATATTTAGATAAGAAGTTTATAACATATTGCGTGCTATTTTCGCTTAACTCTTTATCGCCACTACTTAACTTTTCACTATTTTGCTTGGCTGATGTAAATAGGATTTCCATTCTGTTGCACGTTGAAAATAGCATAGCCTCAGTTATAATTTTACTATTTTGTTCGCCTTTAATTAGCGATTTAAGAGCATCAGATGACTCTTCTGCTGTAAATGCAAGTGCCTCTCTAAGTTCAACTGCTGCTGTTTTGTGGTTAAGTCCAACAAGTGTTATATCTGACATTGTGTTCCAATATTAAATTTATTTTGTAAAAGGCTGATGATGTCCGCCAATCAGTATATTTACCCCAAATAGTGTAAAGACTAAAACTGCAAACCCGATAATTGTCATTATTGCAGATTTTCTTCCTCTCCAACCTGATGTTAGCCGTCCGTGCAAAAGAGCTGCATAAATAAGCCAAGTTACTGCTGACCATATCTCTTTTGGATCCCAGCCCCAGAATCTTCCCCATACAATTTTTGCATAGACAAGTCCCATAATCAGCCCTGCTGTTAGCATGGTAAAACCTGTGATAACGCTGGTGTAGCTTGTGTTATCAAGAAGGGCAAGCGATGGGAGTCTTTTGTAAAAAAAACCTCGTTTTTTCTCCTTAATAGCCCTCTCTTGAATAAGATATAAAATTCCAGCACCACAAGCTAATGCTAAGGCTGCCTCGCCAGTAAAGATAAGAACAATATGGGAGATAAGCCAAATATGGGAGATTGAGAACAATCCATTTAGATAAGATGCCTTTACAGGCGGGGTATCAGGAGCCATAATAGCTGCTATCATTGTTATTACAATTATGGGTGATGCAAAAAGCCCAAGAACTTTTAAGTTAAATTTTTGATTTAGAACAATAAAGGTCGCTGCTAAAGCAAGTGCTGCAATATAGAGCGTCTGCTGAAGGTTGTATGCAGGCAAAGTGCCCATAACAATAGTGGTTAAGCAGACACCTATAAAGTGAAATCCAGCACCTATGGCAGTGAGAAAAAATCCATAATTTTGGAAATCCTCCTGCTGCTTAAATAGGTAAAATAGGTATGATGCCATGCTTGCCGCATAGACTGCTGTTGCAACAATAAATAGAGTTTGTGCTATGTTCTCTAATGTCATTTTAATCTCCGAAGATAAAATCTTGGTATGGGGGGGGAGTGGAATTATCAATAAGCTCCCTGCTATTGCACAAAATATCTTTTAGCGTGCTCTCTACCTTTGAGTAATCTTTTGATGCAATCTCTTGTAAAAGCTCTGAGTTGACAAGCTCTCTAAAGATTTTGGCATGAGATTCAGGCAGATGGTTTTGAGCCAATAGCCATTTTCGTATCTTTCCCATGATTGTAAGAAAAGCTGCATACTCATCACCAAATTGAAGTTCAAGCTCTTTTCGTAACTTTTTAGCAAATGCTGGACTGTTTCCAGATGTTGAAACTGTAATAACAAGATCTCCTCTTTGAACAATTGAAGGCAGGACAAACGAGCTACCTTCAGGGAAATCTGCAATATTGCACAAAATCTGCTTTGCCTTTGCATCTGCTGCTATCTTTTTATTTAGAACCATATTGTCAGTTGCACCAACCACTATAAAGATTGAGTCAAGATCATCTGAATCATAATATTTTTGAATGCACCTGATTTGAACCATATCACCTGTTTTATTGCCATTAATATCTACAATTTTTTTGTTAAACTCATCAGAAAAAATAGGGCTTACAACCTTGACTATTGCCCCGCATCGTGCAAGGGTTAAAGCCTTTCTTGCCCCAACAGAGCCTCCCCCAACAACAAGACAGCTCTTGTCTCTAATATCAAGTGATACAGGATAGTATTTAAGAGCACCCTTTTTATCCAAGTTAAGATTCTCCTTGTCTGTAAGAAACAGGTATTATAAAGTAAAAAAATATTTTTTTTCAATCTTTAATTAATTTAACATTGATAATTTAGGAAATTAAATATGAAAATAGATTTTCACACACACATTTTTCCTGACTCTATCCTTAAATCGCGTGAGAGTTACTTTGACAAGGAGCCAGAGTTTAAGATGCTTTACAGCTCTTCATCATCAAAAATGGTTGGAGCATCTGATCTTATAAATGTGATGGATCAAGATGAGGTTCAACTCTCTGTTGTATTTGGTTTTCCCTGGAGAGATCGAAAAGTTGCAATGCAAAATAATGACTACATCATGGAGTCAGTGGCAAAATATCCAGATAGACTCAAGGGTTTTGCATGTTTTGATACATCATGGATAGGCACGGAAAAAGAGTTAGAGCGTTGTATTAGAGGGGGACTTTGCGGAGTTGGGGAGCTTGCATTTTATCTATCTGGCATAAATGATAAGGCAATAGAAGAGTTAGAGCCAATAATGGAGATTTGTTTAAATAGTGGAAATCTGCCAGTTATGATCCACACAAACGAGCCAGTTGGGCATAAATATCCTGGGAAAACCCCAAATACTCTTGAGCAGATTTATGCTCTTGCACAGAGCTTTCCTAAAAATCGAATTGTTCTTGCACATTGGGGGGGCGGGATATTGTTTTATCACCTTTTAAAAAAAGAGACAAAATCTGTTTTAGAAAATATCTGGTATGACACAGCAGCATCACCATTTTTGTATGACAGTGCAATATATAAAGTGGCTAAAGAGATGGGGCTTATTGACAAAGTTCTCTTTGGCAGCGACTACCCTCTTCTAAAACCATCTCGTTATTACAAAGATATTAACGCCTCTGGTATATCAGATATTGATAAAGATAAGATTTTAGGGAAAAATGCAATGGGGCTTCTTGGGTTGTAATTCTGATGGATTTTAATAACTCAATAGATTTTTCTCATAAAAAGAGCTTTCAGAAATTTCTTGCATCTTCCATAACAATAGGTGGCAAAGAGGTAAAAAATCGGCTCTTTCTTGCCCCAATGGCAGGGCTTGGTCATGTGGCATTTAGGGAGCTTATATCTCAATTTGGTGGATTTGGGCTTTTGTTTACTGGTATGTGCAGTGCAAAGGCTCTTCCTCAGGAGAATCGCAACATCTCTGCTGTCTTTAAATGGAGAGATGAAGAGCTTGAATACCTTGTCTGCCAGATATTTGGCTCTGAGCCAAAAAGCATGGCACTTGCAGCAAAGCGGATTGAAAAAGAGGGTTTTTTTGGGGTTGATCTAAATTTTGGCTGTTGTGCTGCTGCAATCTGCAAAAAAGGGGCTGGAGCTGCTCTTCTTAAAGAGCCAAATTTGGCAAAAGATATTGTTAAAGCTGTAAGAGATGCTGTCTCAATTACAGTTTTTGTCAAATTTAGAAGCGGGTGGGATAGCGATCCTCTTTCTGCTGCAATAGATTCAGCAAAAATGGCAGAGGCTTTTGAAAAGGCTGGAGCTGATGCTTTAGTCTATCACCCAAGGGTTGCACCAGATAGAAGGCTTAGACCTCCAAAGTGGGAGCACATCAAGCTGATTAAAGATATTGTCTCAATTCCTGTCTTTGGAAATGGCAACATCTTTGAGCCTTTAGATTGCCAAAAAATGTTGAAAGAGTCTGGCTGTGATGGCATATCAATAGGGCGTATGGCTGTTGCTAAACCTTGGATATTTTCATCAATAGCTGGCAACTCTTTAGCTGAATATGAAAATATTTATCACCACACAGCTACTTGCATGTTAAATTTGCTACTAAAACATTATGAGGAGAGATTGGCAGTCAAAATGTTTAAAAAATTTGTCCCATACTATGCAGCAGGTTTTAAGTTTGGGCACAGCATAAGTAAGCAGTTGTTGAGAGCAGATAGAGCGAGTGAGATAAAACAGGTAATTGATGCAATTTTTAAAGAGCCTTTTGAGCAACCAGAGGCTATTGATCGACCCAATTTGCATCTTTTGTTGTAAGAGGGTAAGCCATGCCAATAAGTTGGAATGAAATAAAAAGCCGTGCAATCGAATTTTCAAAAGAGTGGGAATCTGAAACATCTGAAGATGCAGAGGCAAAATCTTTTTGGGACAGCTTTTTTCACATTTTTGGAATAAGCAGAAGGCGAGTCGCATCGTTTGAAGAGCCAGTAAAAAAACTTGGCAACAAGCATGGATTTATAGACCTTTTTTGGAAAGGGGTGCTTTTAGTCGAACATAAATCACGCGGAAAAAGCCTTGATAAAGCCTACTCCCAAGCACTTGATTATTTTCATGGAATTAAAGATCGCTATCTTCCAAAGTATGTTTTAGTCTCTGATTTTGCCCGTTTTAGACTTTATGACTTAGACAACGACAATGTTCACGAATTTGAGTTAAAAGATTTACATAAAAACGTCAATCTTTTTGGATTTATCGCTGGTTATCAAACTCACGCTATTCAAGAGCAAGACCCTGTAAATGTTAAAGCGGCTGAACAGATGGGCAAACTCCACGATTTGATGAAAGATGTTGGCTATGAGGGACACCCGCTTGAAGTCTATTTAGTTCGTCTTTTGTTTTGCATGTTTGCCGAAGATACAGGCATTTTCGAGCGTCAGCAGTTTCAAGATTATATCGAATATCGAACAAGTGAAGATGGCTCTGATCTTGGTCAACATATTAGCATAATATTTCAAATACTTAGCACTCCAGAACATCAACGACTTAAAAATCTTGATGAACAGCTTGCAGCATTTCCCTACATCAACGGCAGACTTTTTGAAGAGATGCTACCAATCGCAAGTTTTGACAGTGCAATGCGTCAAACCCTTCTTGATTGCTGTGCTTTGGATTGGGGTAAAATCTCTCCTGCTATTTTTGGCTCTCTATTTCAATCTATTATGGACAGAACTGCAAGACGAAATTTAGGAGCACACTACACCAGCGAAAAGAACATCTTAAAACTTATAAAACCGCTATTTCTTGACTCGCTACGTGAAGAGTTTGAAAAGATTAAAAATAATAAAAATCGACTTGTTGAATTTCACGACAAATTACGCGACTTAACCTTTCTTGATCCTGCTTGCGGCTGTGGCAATTTTCTTGTTATCACCTATCGCGAATTACGACTTTTAGAGCTTGATGTTATTCGTGCTTTGTTTAGTAAAGAGAAAAATAGGCAGATTATTACAGATAAACACAAAAAACTTAAAGAGTTAGAGGAGCAAGCCCCTAATGCAAAACAGCAGGAGCTTGATATTAATTCGTTAATTAAGCTCAATGTTGACCAATTCTACGGCATTGAGATTGAGGAGTTTCCAGCTCAAATTGCCCAAGTTGCGTTATGGCTTATGGATCACCAGATGAATCTGCTTGTGTCAGAAGAGTTTGGACTTTATTTTGCACGTATTCCGTTAAGCTCTGCCAGCACGATTGTCTGTGGCAATGCTCTTAAAATTGACTGGAACGAGCTTATCCCAGCAGAAAAATTGAGCTACATCATGGGAAATCCGCCGTTTGTGGGTGCAAAATTTATGAACGACTCTCAACGTGCTGATGTGGCTCAAGTGTTTGGAAATATTAAAAATGCGGGGCTTCTTGATTTTGTGGCTGCGTGGTATGTCAAAGCTGCAAGAATGATTCAAGCAACTTCGATTAAGTGTGCGTTTGTTTCGACAAATTCAATTACCCAAGGCGAACAGGTTGGGGTTTTGTGGAGTTGGATGCTTGATCAAGGAATCAAGATATTTTTTGCTCATCGAACTTTTCAATGGAATAACGAAGCACGCGGAAAAGCTGCTGTTCATTGTGTGATTATAGGCTTTTCTACTGAGGATATTTCACCAAAGTGGCTGTTTGAATACGAAGATATTAAAGGAGAAGCTCATCAAATTCAGGTTAAAAATATCAATCCATATTTAATTGATGGTTCTAATGTTATCTCTTCGGCACTTTTACGGCGAAGATCAGGATAGATACCCCCTTGAACA
>JADFZO010000017.1 GCA_015232465.1 Desulfamplus sp. | reverse complement strand
TGATATAATTATAAAAGTTGCTGCTGTGGCTGATTATAGACCATTGGTATCTCATCAGAACAAGATAAAAAAGCAAGGTAATCAAACTGATAAAGTTGCCCTTTCAATTGACTTGACTGAAAATCAAGATATTTTAAAGATGTTGGGTGAAAAGAAAAGAGATGATCAGTTTCTTGCAGGATTTGCAGCAGAGACCCAAAATCTTGATGAACATGCTGTAGCCAAAATGGAGAAAAAGAAATTAGATATGATTGTTGGCAATATTGTTGGTGTTAAAGGCTCAGGATTTGAAGCTGACACAAATAAAGTTAAATTTTTCTTTAAAGATGGCACAACTGATGATCTGCCTATGATGGATAAGTTAATGGTGGCAAATAGGCTTTTTGACCATATTGTATCATTTTATTGTAATAAAAAATAGCTATAACTGGATAGATTTTAAGATGAGAGAGCAGGTTTGTCAGGCAATTGAAGAGGTATCAGAGCTATTTTCATGGTATAGGCAGATAGGTATCAAGCATCTTGATATTTCTGAAGAGTCTATAAAAGTTATAAGTAGGTGGACAGAAAAGAGAAAAATCAACACTCCTGTTTATCAACAATTGTCTCATACTGTGGTTGCCAAAGCAAAGCCAATAGATGTTATTACAAAAGTTGATGAAATAACCTTTAGCTCTATTAAATGCGAGGGTGATTTAAATTCTCAACTATTTTTTTTTAGCGAATCATTTAGTTACACAGAACCAATTGGAGAGCTATTTATAAATATATTAAAAGCGATGAATCATAAAAAAGAGTCTATCTGTCTTTGCACCTTTCCGCCCCTTGATTATAGACTTAGCATTCCAGTATTGCGTCAACAGGTAAACTTTACACGAAAACAGGTGGAAGATTGCATTGATGAGATAAAAGCCAAAACCAATGGTTTTTATCCTCAAATAATTTGTACACTTGGGGACTCCGCACTAAAAATTATGATGGGAAGGGAGTATATGCTATCATCTTCAAGGGGGAGATTTCACAACTATAACGGCACTCGCCTTATGCCAACTTATCACCCAGCAAATATTATAGATGATAAAAATCTAAAACGGTTAGTGTGGGAAGATATGAAGCAGGTTATGGGGATAATAGGCTCTGTGTGATACTTTCCAGTGAGGATTGCTAAAATGAGGTTTTATAAATGCTACCAATTTTAAAATCATTTCTTGATATGCTTGAGGCTGAAAAAGGCTACTCTAAACATACTATTGTTGCCTATAAAAATGATATAAACGATTATATAAATTATCTTCACGAGAGAGACTCTAAAGTTGAGATGACAGATGAGCTATTTCTTGAGCTTATTCGTCAAGATTACAAAAATATAGCCAGAGATTATATTGCCCATATTGCCAGTAGTGGAATCAAAAAGAGTTCAATTTCAAGAAAGTTGTCAGCTTTAAAATCTTTTTTTAACAATCTTGTTAGAGGGGGCGTGATTGAATTAAATCCAGCAGATAGAGTCCCAATGCCAAAATCTCCCCGTAAGATACCAGATTTTTTGACTGTAGATGATATTTTTTTTCTTCTTGACTCAATTGAGGCAGACTCGCTATTTGGAAAACGAAACCTTGCAATTATCGAGACCTTTTACTCAACAGGTATGCGAATATCTGAAATGGCTGCCCTTAACTTTGATGATATTGATTTTGATCGGCGGTTTATCAAAATTTTATCAGGCAAGGGGGGCAAAGATAGGGTTGTGCCTGTTGGAGAGAGGGCACTAAATGCGATTTTACAGTATCGATACACACTTGGGCACCGTTTTACTCCACTTTTTTTGAACAAAAATTTGACACGTCTGACAGATCGCTCTATGAGACGTATTCTTGAAAAGATTGTAAATGATTGTAGCCTTAAAATGCATGTATCTCCTCATACTCTTAGGCACTCATTTGCAACGCACATGCTTGATGCTGGGGCTGATCTTCGTGGCATACAGGAGATTTTAGGGCACGCCAACCTATCTACAACTCAGATTTACACCCACGTAACCATTGACAAACTGATGGAGGTTTATGATAAGGCTCACCCAAGAAGTTAAAAATGAACAAAAGTAGTATAATTTAGTTACACACTTTAACAACAAGGAGAATAAAAAAATGGCTTACAACTTTAACGCAGATGAAATTTTTGCAGTAGCAATAAGGATTGAAGAGAATGGAGCAGCATTTTACAGAAAAGCAGCTTCTCTTCAAAAAGATGAGGAGAATCAAAAATTTTTGCAGCAGCTTGCAAAGGTTGAGGATAACCACAAAACATCTTTTGAGAAGATGAGAAAAGAGCTTTCTGAAATGGATAAGAGCAGCACAGTTTTTGATCCGCAAGATGAGCTTGGGCTTTATCTTTCTGCTATGGCTGACGCTCACGGCGGCGAGGGTGACCCTAAGGTTACAGAGAGCCTAACTGAAAATCAACCCATGAAGGATATTTTAAATATTGCCATTGGTCTTGAAAAAGAGTCAATATTGTTCTATTTGGGGATAAGAAATCTTCTGCCTCCAAAATATGGTCAAGAGAAGATTGATGATATAATTAAAGAGGAACAAAAGCATATTGCCCAGCTAAATACATTTCTAAAAAAATTAAGCTAAATAGTCTCAATAAAAGCCCCTCTTTAAAGCAAGAGGGGCTTAAAAAATTCAGCAGATTACCTAATCTCCTCTCCCTCCATGCTCAAAAGATCATCGCTGTTGTAGTTGTGTCTTCTCTCAATTCTTTTTACTCGCCTCTCAAGGGTTAAAAGATATTTTTCCATCATCTCTATATATTCAGCAAAAGCACAGTTAATTCCTAACTCTTTTGCTCTTGATTTTAATCTTTTTTTCAGCTCTGCTTGGGTCTCTGCTCCCCTCTCTTCCAATGTTGGCATAAAAACATCTCCTAAAGATTTTCAGTTTTTAACTACAATAAACGCATCTCTTATAATAAGTGAAAACAATGGATATAAAGGAGGCTATAAAAAATCAAGTAAAAAATTTGTCTAATCAAGATTTGTGAACCCTATTGTCAATAGCAACAAAAATCTGTTTAAGATAAAACTTAAAATCAAAGATTGCTGATTATTAAAAAAAGTGATAACTCCTTTTATTCATAATGCAAGCGTAGTTAAAGGTTACTATTTTCTTAACATGGCAAATTATTTTTAAGGCTTAAAGTATAATGAAACAGAAAATTATTTTTGATGCTGAAGATATGGAGAGGGCACTTACAAGGATGTCCTACGAGATTATAGAGGCTCACAAAGGGGTTAAAAATCTTGCGTTAGCAGGAATTATTACGCGAGGAGATTTTATTGCAAAGAGGATTCAAAAGAAAATTTTACAGATAGAGGGCGAAGATGTGCCAGTTGGTGCAATGGATATTAACCTCTACCGTGATGATTGGACAAGAATAAGCCATCAACCTATTGTGCGACCATCTAAAATAGCCTTCTCTGTTGACAACAAAAAGATAATCCTTGTTGATGATGTGCTATTTACTGGTAGAACTATCAGGGCAGCACTTGATGCATTGATGGATTTTGGCAGACCATCAATTATTGAGTTGGCAGTTTTAGTTGATAGGGGACACAGAGAGCTTCCGATTCAGGCTGATTATAAAGGTGTATCTGTGGATACTCGTCATGCTGAGACTATAAATGTCTCTTTGGTTGAATGTGATGGCAAAGATAGCGTTTTTATTGAACAGGAAGATTAGATGATGGGAACACTTTTACATAAGCAGCAGACACCTAAGAATCTTAAAATTGCAGTTATATCTGTATCTACAACAAGGGGAATTAACGAAGATAAAAGCGGAGCATGGATAAAGCAGCAGGCTAAAAAAGAGGGGCATGAGGTTGTTGTGCACCATGTAGTTACTGATGATATTGCTGCTATTCGCTCAATGGTTGAGCATGTAGTTGAAAAGGTCTCTCCACATGCAATACTTATCTCAGGCGGAACTGGCATTAGCCCCAAAGATGTAACTATCGAGGCTCTATCGCCAATGTTTGCTAAGACCCTCACCTCATTTGGCGTGCTTTTTGCCCAGTTGAGCTTTGAGGAGATCGATTCAGCAGCCATTATGTCAAGAGCTACTGCTGGAATAATCGGTCAGACAGTCATATTTTGTATGCCAGGTAGCCTTAATGGGTGCAAACTTGCCTGTAATTCGCTTATTTTTCCAGAGCTTGGACACATTATAAAGCACATTTTAGAGTAAAAAGTTAAGATTTTAAAGAGCACTAAAACCTTATCTATTTATTGCGATTTGCCTTAATCTCATCAATTAGCTGCTGACCAAATCGAGCTACAAAATTATCAAGCCCATATCGCCAGCCAGTCATAAGGTTATTATCAGAATTTTTTAGCCTTCTATTGTCAAGAATTGAGTTGGCGGGACGTTTTGCAGCAACAGGATACTCTTTTGTTGAACATGGAACAATATTGGCTTTGATTCCCATCTGCTTTAAAAAATAGAGTGCAAGTTCATACCATGAGCAGTACCCTTCTGCAGTAGCATGGTAAATGCCTTGACCATTTATATTTAAAATTCTCTCTATCTGAAGGGCAAGACGCAAAGACCAAGTTGGTGAGCCAAACTGATCATTTACAACCTTTATCTCTCTATCTGGTGTTAAAAGTGCCAATTTTAGCATTGTTTTAAGAAAGTTATTACCATTAATTCCATATAACCATGCTGTTCTAACAATTATATGGTTTTGCATTATCTGTGCAACCCTTTGCTCCCCTTCAAGTTTGGTCTTGCCATAGACAGATAGAGGATTGACCTCATCTTGCTCTGTGTATGATAGGGGAGGCTCTTTTGCCCCATCAAAAACATAATCAGTAGAGATATGCACTACTGTTGCATTTATCTCTTTACATGCTTGAGCAATAAACTCTGGTCCATCGGCATTTACAGTTTTGGCGATTGCTTGCTCTGTTTCGCACTTATCAACTTGGGTATAAGCTGCACAGTTTATAACAACATCTGGCATGAGTGATTTTATAGTTGAATTGACAGCCTCTTTGTCTGTAATATCAAGGTTTGGAAGATCATAGGCTAAAACCTCATTCTCTTTGCTAAAAACCCGTTGACAATCCCAACCAAGCTGACCGTTTCCTCCAAATATCAACAGTTTCATAATTAATATCTCCTCAACTATAACGGATTTATTTTAATGGTAAAATCTGCTTTTCATCAATTTAAAAAAATTATACCATGTTATAAACTAAAAAGTAAATCAGTCATCTAATAAGAGTGGGTAATTAATTAATGGGAGCTGTGGTAATATAGTTGACGCTGTGAGAAATATTTGTAAAACTGATCAATTGATGAGTTCAAACAATCATAAAATAAGGAGAGTTTCATGGAAATAATAGATCAGCATGTCAAAGGGATCATGGAGGGGTGCAAAAAGAGGGCAAGAGATGCAGGACTTTCGTTTGAAGATGAGTCTCTTGAATATATTGTTACCAACAGAGATATGATTGAACTTAGCCCTAAGGTGATGATACCAACACTTTACGATTACTGGGTCCATGATGTTAGGGTAATTTCAGGTAAAGGTATGTATGAACTCTATCCAAGCAACCCTTACGAAACTGTTATCAATACAAGACCTCCTATCTCATTTTATAATGACAATAACCCTGACTGGTTAAATGTGATGATCTTTTATCATGTTTTAGCTCATATTGATTTTTTTCAAAATAACCTCTTTTTTAAACACACTTGGGATTACGATTTTAATGGACAAGCTCTTGCCGACAAAAGGCTTATTGCAAAATATCGCTCTGAAAAAGGCAGGTGGGTTGATTATGTTATTGAATTTGCAAGGGGAATTGACAATCTTGTTGGCTATCACAAGGCTGTATCTGATGTTGTAATGCCAGATGATAGAAGGGTGATTAACAAACTTGACTACTATTTTGATCTATTTTTGCAAAAAGAGAAAAAAGCCTCCCAAAATGAGTATTTAAAAGAGATCGATCGATACAATAAAATGGGTAGAGCCAAAGGCAATGGAGAGAAGATTAATATATCAGAAGATGACTTTTTAATAGATGTTAGAATAAAATACCCTGAATTTGATGCTTTTTATAAAAGACATATCGAAAAAAAACCAGATAACTCTTTTGATGTAATGCAGTATATTATCAACCACTCTGCATTTTTACAAAAAGAGGAGAATGAGTGGATGAAATCAATCATGGAGATTGTGCGAAACACATCTATCTTTTTTCAGCCACAGATAAGAAGTAAAATAATGAATGAGGGTTGGGCAAGTATCTGGCATGAGATGCTCTTTATGCAAGATGATAGGATAAAGGGGCATGAGGTCGATTTTGCCAAAGTCAATGCTGGAGTTACAGCCATGCCAAAGGTTGGGCTTAACCCCTACGCACTTGGAATGCGTCTTTTTTACCACATAATGGATATGGAGGAGCGTGGCTGTTACTCGTGGGATTATATCAATACCCATGATGCTATCAAACGCAAGAGATATAATATGTTAGATACGTGCAGCTCAAAAGATTGCCACTTAAATAGTGTAGAGGCAAAAGCCAAAGCAATAAATATCAAGGCGGATAAGAAAAGAGGCTTTGATCGTATCTTTTCTATACGAGAGAATTTATGTGATTTTACCTTTATAAACAGCTACATAGATCAAGAGTTCATTGACAAACATAAACTGTTTGTATCAGGAAAACGCCTTAATCGCGAACGAATGTCTTGGCAATACTACATAAAGTCACGAAAAGCAGAAGATTATAAACAGATGCTTATAGATACGCTCTATCACCCCCCTGTTATCTATGTAAACCATGAAAAGACTCAGCAAGGACCTCTTTATTTGGTGCACAAGTTTGAGGAAAAGCCTCTGAAAGTTGATTACATTGAGAACACAATGATAGGACTTGAGTATCTCTGGGGACGCTCTGTCAGGCTTGAGACAAGCGAGCCTTATCTTGCTAACAACAAGGCTCAACAGGGATTTGGTAACTACTGGAATCCTCCTGTATCTCCGCAACACTCAGGAGGTGCTATGCCACAACCTAAAAAAGAGCAACAGCCAGTTGCATGGAAGCGGGTATTGTATATTATGGAAAATCGTAAGCTGATAAAAAGGGAGATAAACTGATTATGACAACACAATCCCTTGGTATAGAGTATGACAAAACACGAGCTAATGAAGCTGTTGAGCTTCTTAATGTTGAGATTGGCGATTACGAAAGGCTAAAGCCAATAACTTTTAAAAATTTTCTCACCCTTGTTGAGACAAGACCGTCAGATATGCTGCGCAATGTTTTTCAGGTTTTTCACGATATGATGCAGGCTCATGTTACTGTCTCTGACGATTCAATCTTAAACGATATGGACGAGTTCTCCTTGGTTGACTACGATTGTAGCCGCCTATTTGTTGAGGGTTCTGAAAACCCCTACTTTACAGATAGGCTATTTGCCAATCGTCTTATGAAGCACATGGAGGGTTTGCGTCACGGTACTCAACAGAACCGAATCTATATTTTTCATGGTCCTCACGGTTGTGGCAAGAGCACATTTTTAAATAATCTTTTGAAAAAATTTGAAGCCTATGCCAACACAGAGGAGGGTATGCGTTATGAAGTTGTCTGGAGGCTTGACATTGAGACACTTGGGGGTCATGGCAGGGCTGAGACAGTTACAGCAATTGAGAGGCTTGTTGATCTTATTGAAAAATCAGATCATAAAGTTGATAACAAAGGGGGCAAACCAAACGATAAAACCAACCAGATGCTTACAGAGCAGTGCATTGGAACAGGTTTTAACGCATCGCACATTGAGATTCCATGTATATCGCACGACAACCCAATACTTATTATCCCAAAAAACCACAGACGTAAAATTTTAGACAAGCTCATAAAAAATGATGAGTTTAAATGGCGACTCTTTACTGAAAAGCAATATGATTGGGTCTTTAGCGGCTCATGCTGCACAATTTGTGAATCTATCTATCAATCTCTGTTAGAAAGACTTGGAGAGCCATCAAGGGTATTTGAGATGCTCCATGCTCGCCCCTACTACTTTAACCGCAGACTTGGTGCTGGAATCAGTGTATTTAATCCAGGAGATCGCCCTGTTCAGCAAAATGTCATTACAAACCAGATGGTTCAAAATAGAATCAACAACCTCTTTAGAGACAGCAATGTTATCCATTATATCTACTCAAGGTTTGCAAAGACCAATAATGGTATCTATGCCCTTATGGATATAAAGTCTCACAATGTTGAGAGAATGGTGGAGCTTCATAATATCATCAGTGAAGCTGTTCACAAGGTTGAAGATATTGAAGAGAGTGTCAACTCACTTTTTCTTGCACTTATGAATCCAGAAGATAAGAATAATATCAAGGAGTTTCCCTCTTTTTCAGATAGGATTCAGTATATAAATATACCTTATGTTCTTGATATAAACACAGAGGTAAAGATATATTGTAATATTTTTGGACGACATATTGAGGATAATTTTCTGCCAATGGTAATGGAGAATTTTGCAAGAATTATTGTCTCTTCTCGTTTAAAGGCAAGATCAGAGAGCCTTATGGAGTGGATAAGAGATGCCTCTAAATATCGGCTCTATTGCGATGAGCAGCTACTATTGCTAAAAATGGAGATATATTCAGGCTCTCTTCCAGAGTGGCTTGATAGTGATGATAGAAAGGCTCTAACATCTAAAATGTGGCGAAAAATTCTTGCTGAATCAGATACAGAGGGAAATAGTGGTTTTTCAGGCAGAGATTCAATAAGGATATTTGATCAGTTCTACTCAAGGTTTGCAAGAGAGGATAGACTTATAAACATGCCAGCACTCTGCTCATTTTTTAGAAATTTGATGAATGAGATGCCCAAAATGGTACCAGATGGTTTTCTTGAATCTCTATTGCGAATGTATGATTACAATGTTCTTCAGCAGGTAAAAGAGTCGCTCTACTACTACAATGAAGATCAGATTGCAAAAGATATAAAAAACTACATCTCAGCAGTCAATTTTGAGATTGGCTCATCAGAAAAGTGCCTTTTTACTAAAGAGATGCTCCATGTAAGCAACTCATTTCTTGAGAGCCTTGAGAGCCGTCTATTTGCTGGTAATTTTAGTTATGCAAGACGCCAAGAGATGCGTCAAGATGTGCTAAAAGATTACACCACAAATGCCTTAACACGAGAGATAATGATTGAGGGAAAAGATATTGCTGATACCAAACTTTTTGATGATCTGCATGAGCAATATATAAATAATTTAAAGAAAAAGGTGCTTGAACCATTTATTGATAATGAAAATTTTGGTCGTGCAATTAAAGATTTTGATACCCCGCTTTTTAAAACTTATGATAATCGTATAAAGACAGACATTGAATTTTTAATCAGCAACATGGTCTCTAAATTTGGATATACTCAGCAAGGGGCAAAAGAGGTCTGTATTTATGTAATTGACAGCAATTTAGCAAGAAAATTTAAATAAAAACATCTAAAGTGTAGCCGTGCGATTCATCGCTCGGCTATAAAAATCATCTGTTTTTATCCTATCCTATTTTGCATCTTTCCAAAGAGATGAGAGTGTGCCCATAGATTTAGCAATATCGCTCAAAGCTATCTTCTCATCGTAAAAAGCTGCTGCTCTGTTTATCATTGCCCTGTTTCTTGCAAGCTCTACCTCAAGGTATCGGGTAATTGAATCTGATCCCCCCTCATATCGCTGCTTTACAAGCATCAAGGACTCATCAGCCATCTCAACACTTTTGCCAGCAACATTTAGACGCTCAATAGCATCATCATGGTTTAAATAAGCCTGACGAACATCTTGATTTATCATAAGCTCTGTCTTTTCAAGATTTTTTAGAGCAAGTGCAAGCCCGTGCTTTGCCATAACAATATCAGATTGTGTGGAGTTCCCTGTATAAATATTCCAATTCATTGTTAGTGCTGCTGTGTAGTTATCGCTGCTGCCATTTACCTTTAAATCATCGCTGCCAATATACCATCTGCCATTTAAATCAACGCTTGGAAGGTAGGTAGCATCTGCCTGTTTAAGTGCAAAACGTGCCTTTTGGATCATCTCTTTTGCTTGAAGCATCTCTGGGCGATTCTCCATTGCTATCACAACAGCCTCTTTGTAAGAGGTTGGAAATGTAAATGGGCACTCGCAATTTCGGGCAAGCTCAACATTATCTTCAGCTCTTTTTGCAAGCAAAGTGTTAAATGCTGTAATAGTTGTGGTGTATAGATTTTGGCTTTGAACCAAATCTTTTTTAGAATCTGCAAGCCTTACTTCAAGGGAGAGAATATCAGATTTAAGAACTCCTCCCCCTTTGAATCTTACATTCATAACCCTTAGCTGCTCCTCTACAGTCTCAACAGATTGCTTTGCGATCTCAACATACTCTTGAGCCTTTAGAACTGAAAAAAATAGCTCTATAACTGATGATACCACCATATTTTCTGAGTGGTCTGTAAGAGCCTCTTTATATCTGACATCTGACTTTGCTATACGTCTATTAAGTGAGTCAATTCCGCCTTTATAGAGGTTAAAGTTCATGTTGACTCCTGTTTCAAGATTGGTAAATGTGCCGGGATCATTAAAGTTTGTGTTTGGAGGCAGTGATCGCTGATCAATTGTTTTAAATAGATAGGCAGATGGGGCATCTCCAGTTGATACTTCACTAAATAGAGTAACACGGGGTCTAAAAAGAGAGTCTGTCTGTTTTAGAGCCTCTTGTGCAATTTTTACACCTTCGCGAGCCATACCAATATCAGGGTTTTGCAAAAGTGCTGTTTTAATGGCATCTTCAATTGTTAGAGGGGTTATATCAGATAGCTTTATGTTAGTGTCTGAAGCATTTGCAATGCTATTGAAAGCAATGAGTATAAAAAGAGATGACAAAGCAAGTACTATTATTTTATTCATACTTAAAATGTATAATCTTAATTTTTTTTTAATACATTTCTTAAAAATAGACATATCTTACTCTCCTTGATTGTTTATTTTCTTAGGTTGAACATATTGTATTTATTATATCTTCTAATAATATAACCTCTATAAAATTATGGGGTTTAAGACCCAGATACAATTTTTTATCGCTTGTTATTAAAGTCAAATTAAACTCATGGGCAGCAGCAACATAAACAGTATCTTTTTCGTCAATATCCTTACAAATTTCATACGATTTAGATAAAGATTCTTTAGATAATAGCAAGTTTGGAATAACGGTTACATCTTTTAAAAGCCCAAGTACAAACTCCTGAAATTGATATTCAGTCAACTTTGTTTTACTAAGGATTCGTTTTTTATATTTTTCAAGTTCAAGAAATGCAAAATCAGGGAGATAAATTTTGTATTGTGAAAACAAGAGGGGATATATATCTTTTCCGCTTATAAATGCGCTAAAAAGTATATTGGCATCGATCAGATATGAATTAGCTATTATTGTCATAATGATACTATATATTTTTGTTTATACTCTTCCCATGCCTCTTGACGAGCTATCTCTACTTCTTTTGAATGATCAAATTCAGACAGTGCAACTATTTCAGAAATACTATCCCCTAAAAGCTCTATTTTTAGGGCAGCAATTTTGTTATCCATAAACTCTTTAATCGCTTTTAACCCTATTGTCTGAACCAATTGATCATCAATATCAACTTGAATTACGCTCATTTTTTTACTCTCCTTAAATGTTAGGCAATTTGCTATTTTGACATCAGATGGCTTACAGCCTTCTCCAGCCCATCTATTGATAATTCAAACATTGGAAAAATCTTTGATATGGCAATAATTGTGTGAGTGTAGTTCCACATAGATTGAGGCACAGGATTGAGCCATACAGAGTGGCTAAATGTGTTGGCAATAAAACGAAGCCTATCAATGCTTGGTTTTCCACTTCTCTCTTTGATGTGTATTGAACCGTCAGTTGCCATAAGCTCATAAGGTGCCATGCTTGCATCACCAACAACAATAAATCGAGTATCTGGATCACGCTTTATAAACTCATCAATCCTTATTGGTTTGCGGTAACGTGCTGAATCTTCCCATACGCAATCATAGATTGTATTGTGAAAAAAGCAGGTTTTAACCTCTTTAAATTGAGAGCGTGCATAATCAAAAAGTGTCTGAACAACAGATATATAAGGATCCATTGACCAGCCACCATTGTCAATGGCAAGGATAATTTTAAGTCTGTCCTTTAAGGATCGATCAAAAATAAGCTCAATCTCTCCGCCATTTTTCATGGTTTTATGGATTGTCTCATCAATATTTATCTGATCTTTTGCTCCAGTTGGCACCATGTTTCTAAGACGCTTTAGAGCCTCGCCCATCATTGCTTGAGTCAACGGTCCATGGGTAGAGTAATCTTTATATCTTCTCTCCCCTGCAACCTTTACAGCAGATTTATTTCTTGACTCACCGCCAACTCTCATTCCTCCAGGGTGGTATCCAGAGTGCCCAACTGGAGAGGTGCCGCCTGTACCAATCCATTTGTTACCCCCTTCATGCCTGCCTTTTTGCTCTTTTAACCGCTCCTTAAAATAGTCAATCAGCTCGTCAGGTGTGAGTTTTGCAAGTTTTGAGGCATCAATTCCAAGTGCATCTGCAAGCTGTTTTGGATTTTTTAGCCACTCATCAAGCATAGCCTTTGCAATTTCATCTATCTCAAAGCCATCAATATCAGGAAGCGGGACACCGTCAAAATAAAAGGCAAAAACTTGATCATAAAGATCAAAATATCGCTCGCTCTTTACAAGAACAGCTCTGGCACAGGTGTAAAAATCATCAAGAGAGTTGATAAGCCCCATTGACATAGCTTTTTGAAGTGTCAGAAAAGATGTAGGCGTTACTGGAATTCCAACCTCTTTTAGCTTATAAAAAAATGGTATGAACATAAGATTAACCTTTTATTAAAAGAACTTACGCCTTGATGTTACACTCTGTACTCGCTCGTAATCAGGGCTTTTTTTGAACAAAACACCCAAAAATGGAAGCTCTCCTTTTAGAATATCTTTTGCACGAAAATCAGGATCAACATTAAGGGCACGTATCCAGTTAATAAGCTCCCTTGTTGCTGGCTTTTTTTCAATAGCATCAACTTCACGCATTGAGTAAAATGCAGTAATAGCATTTTCAGCAAGTTTATTGTCAATTGATGGAAAGTGGACAGATATGATTTTTCTCATCATCTTAGGGTCTGGAAATGCGATGTGGTGAAAGTTGCAACGACCAAGAAATGGATCAGATAGGTCTTTTTTGGCATTAGAGGTAATTATAATTACTGGTCTGTGGCGTGCTTTTATAGTCTGATCTGTCTCAATAATGTCAAACTGCATCTGGTCAAGCACATCAAGCATGTCATCTTGAAAATCTGTATCTGCTTTATCGATCTCATCAATCAGAAGAACACTTCGCTCCTCTGCTGTAAATGCCTGACCAATTTTACCCATTTTGATATATTCATTAATGTTACTAACATCTCTTTTAGAGTCCCCAAAACGGCTATCATTTAACCTTGTGAGTGTGTCATACTGATAAAGTGCCTCAATAAGTTTCATACTTGATTTAACATTTAGTATGATAAGTGGCATCTTGAGATTCTCAGCAATAGCATGGGCAAGCATAGTTTTGCCTGTTCCTGGCTCGCCTTTAAGCAGCAGGGGCATCTCAAGAGCCATTGATATATTTACAATAGATGCCAATTCACTATCTAAAACATACTTTGTAGCACCAGAAAAACGGGCTGTTGTTCCATTTTGATCTGTCATAAAAAAACTCCTGTAAATCAATATCTTATGATGAATAAATTTAACATTTTATTATATTATTTGCTTTTACACTCTTCATTAACTTTAAAGTTTGATAAAATCTCCTTAAGATTTACTGAAAGAGTTGCCAACTCACCAGCACTGGATTTAACTTGAGCAATTCCTAACGATGTATCTTTAACTGCACTGCTTATGCCTGATATTGAGCTTGATACCAAGAGCAGATTTTGAGCTGATTGCGTAACATTTTGCGTAACATTATCAACCCTTGAACTTACACCAACAACGCTTTGAGATATTTGATTAACAGCCACACTCTGCTCCTCCACAGCACTTGCAATTGCTTGAGAGATCATATTTACCTCTTCAATCACCTTAGTAACTATATCAATTGCATCTACTGCTGACTCTGTGTTTGTTACAATCTCTTCAACCTGTTTGTTTATTGACTCTGTTGCCTGCTCTGTCTGTTTTGCAAGCTCTTTTACCTCATTTGCAACAACAGCAAAACCTCTGCCTGCATCTCCTGCTGATGCTGCCTCAATAGTTGCATTAAGTGCAAGAAGTTTTGTTTGATCTGCAATATCTTTAATAGCCTCTACAACTTTACCAATAGATTTTGCAGCCAAATCAAGACGAGCCATTATATCTTTACTCCTAACAGCATGAGAATTTGCCTCTGTTGCAATCTTTAACTCTTTTTGGCAATTCATTGCAACTTGGCTTATTGATGCGTTCATCTCCTGAATTGCTGTTGCAACAGAATTTGTCGAGTCAGACATCGCTTTTGCTGCTGCTGATATTGTGCTCATATTCTCTGTTGCCTGTTTGGTTATAGAGTCAACTGCTGTTGTTTTGCTACTTATTTGACTTGCACTTGCATCTATCTGGGTTGATGTTGCTGCAAGCCCAGATGCTGAAGATGCTAAAGAGTCAGCATTATATCGTATCATTACAATTAAATTTTGTAGCTTATCTACAAATTGGTTTAAGTATGATGATGTCTCTCCAATCTCATCATGGCTCTTTATTGCTAAGCGTTTGGTTAAATCGCCCTCCCCTTCAGAAATATCTTTAATGCTTAAAGTCAATCTTCTTAAAGATGATGTTATCTGAAAAAGTACTACCATAAATAGCACTGTTCCAACAGATAGAGAGCCAATAAATATTGCTATTGCCTGAATAGTTTTTCTTTTTATAAGTTGGGCTGCCTCTTGCTCTATGACTGAATTTTTCTCTAATGTCAATCTGACAACTGTATCAATATGTTTTCGATGTTCAATATAATATTGTTTTAATTTTTGATTAAGAATCAAATCAGCAGATTGCCTATTTTTGCTCTTAATAGCATCTAAATATTCAGTTTCAAAGAGATTGTAGAAATCAACAACTGGTCTGTAGCTCAAGTCGATTAAAGTCTCTTTTATTATTGGCTCTTGTGGAAGAAATATCTTGTCATTAACCCAATATTCATGCCTATCTATATACTCTTTTTTCAGTTTTGTCATAAGGTATTGCGATAATCTCTCTACCTCTTTTTCATCATCAATATTTTCTCGCAACTCAAATGCAGTAAGATATGATTCAATTATATAGTCTGGCGGCGGCAAAATATCAGCTACAAGGTCCTTTCCCTGCACAATCTGCCTGTACATAGGACCATTAACCTTTATTATGGTTAGAGTGTGGAATATGTAGAGACAAAACATTACAAAACCAACTGCTATTATTGAGGTTGAAATAAATAGCTTGTGCGAAATTTTTAATTTGTTAAGCATTTTCATTGCTTTCTTCTCCCTGAAGATGGTTGTTAAAAAGATTATTAATAATAGCTCATGCAAGAAATCAGCCTATATAATCTTTTTATTGCCTGCCACTCTATCATATTGACACTTACATAGTATTTACTATATGTTAGCAACTCGTAAACATAGTGTTTAAATAGGTCTCAGTTTATGGTTTTGTAAATAAGATAAATATAGGAGTGTGCTATGATTGGTGGAATTGGAATGCCTGAACTTTTGATTATCCTTGTCATCATATTAATAATATTTGGTGCTGGTAAACTTCCTGAAATAGGTGCTGGAATAGGAAAGGGGATAAAGAATTTTAAAAAGGCAACAAGAGAGATTGAACAAGAAGATAAAGAGCCAGAAAAGATTGAAGATAAGCTAAAATCTTGATTCTGTTTGATATTATGCTTTATCTATTTTAACCACTCCATGCGGTCCATTGATTGATATAAAACTTTTACCCCTTATAATTTTGGCTCTACATGGAGTCTCTTTTTTTACTTTAATAGCTTAACCCCTTTTTTGCATCAAACTTTGCCCCACCATTTAAAGCAAATCTAACTTGATTAAAATCTAAAAATACATAAATGTAGATTAGCAGATTTTTTTGGTTGCATTTTTGTAATTAATATAAATCAACTCTATGATGTTTACTATGTTCTTGGTTGTATAAAAGCTGTAAAGACTCAATTAGAGATTGTGGCATATATATTGCTTATTAATATCATAAAAAATAATCGGCAATAACAAAACAACAATAATAATAGAGAGTAGCAATAATAGATTAGTATCCATCTTTTCTAAACAATATCAATTAAAATTGTAAAATAATAGGGTATCAATGACTCTTAAAGCTCAAATAGCAGATGATAATAGGCAGATTCAAGGGGATTGTGCTGAATTGATTTTTAAGCGTAAAGAGCTTATTGAGAGGTTTGCATCTTCTAAAAAGTCAATTTTTTTGCAAGATTTAAGTCTAAAACATCCTGATGATTTACCCCAACATTTTGAATTTATTGAGTCATACACCCGCATCATTGACGACTACTTTATGAATGTGTTTGCAAAGAGCAAAATAGCACGCGAAATGACATTCAGAGATAACCCAGTTGCTATTGTTGCTCTTGGCGGATATGGCAGAGAGGAGCAGTGTGTCCACTCTGATGTTGATATTCTTATTTTATTTGAAAAAAAACTCCCAGAAAAAGCTGACGAGCTTGTTAAAGAGTTTATCTATCCGCTTTGGGACGCAAAACTTGAGACTGGTTACGCTGTACGAACTATAAAAGAGTGTCTTGCAATGGCGTGGGAGGAGTTTGATATTCTTACAACAATGCTTGATGCAAGGTTTGTGTGCGGAGCATCTCATATCTACTCAATGCTCATGGAGCGATTTAGAAGTAAGCTATCAAAAAAATATGTTCAGGCAAGTTTAAACCGTTTAATAGAGCAGAGCCAAAAAAGATATGCAGATTATGGAGACTCAACCTATCTCTTAGAGCCAAATCTTAAATCTGGTCATGGAGGTCTTAGAGATTACCACACAATCTTGTGGTATGCCAGAATAATGGCTGACATTAAGTGTCGTAGAGACCTTGAGCGTTATGGCTTTTTATCTCACAATGAGTTTAATACCCTTGAAAGTTCTCTGTTATCTATATGGAACATAAGAAATATGCTCCACCATATTGCTGGTAGAAAGTGCGATCAGCTCTATTTTGAACACCAAATTGAGCTTGCTAAAATTTACGGTTTTAAAGAGCAAAGTGGTCATAAAGCAGTTGAGACCTTTATGGGCGATCTCCACTCTAAGATGGATTTTATCAAACAGATAAATCTTATGCTCACAGAGGATATTCAACTTAGCAAAAGGGCACTCATCTTTACATCAATTAAGCGATCTACAAACTATAAAGGTATTGTGGTGCGTGCAAGACGGCTTGAGTTTGACCCTGTTGAGATGGTGCCTCACGAGCCTAATCTTTTATTAAAGATATTTGTTGAGAGCGGCAGATTAAAAAAACCACTCTCAATAGATGCAAGACGTATTGTAAGCGAATTTTCGCATCTAATTGACGATAAGTTCAGACGAGACCCTGCAAATGTTGAGGCTTTTGAAGATATACTCTCTCACTCATTGTGGGAGTTCAATGTACTAAATGTGATGCTAAACACAGGCTTACTTGTTAAATTTATGCCTGAGTTCTCACTTATAGTTAATAAGATTCAGTATAATCAATATCACCTTTTTCCTGTAGATAAGCACTCTATAAGGTGCGTTCAGCTTATAAATAGTTTTAAAGATAGTGATAGCGATGATCCAAATCACCCCAATATTATTCTCTATTCTGCAATATACAAAGAGCTAAGAAACAGAAAAACGCTTTTGATGGCTGCTCTTTTGCACGATATTGGAAAGGGCGATCCTGCTGAAGAGCACTCAAAAAGAGGTGCTGATATTGCCCGTAAAATAATGGTTAGATCAGGCTATTCTGAGGCAGATATTGATGAGGTTGCATTTCTTGTTAGAAACCACCTTTTTTTGATTAAAGTTGCCACTCGCCGCGATATAAACGATGAAGAGACAGCGGTTTTTTGTGCAAGCAGAATTGAGAGGCTATCTCTTCTTAAAAAGCTCTATCTGCTTACAGTTGCAGACTCAATTGCCACAGGTCCAAAGGCTTGGAATGGCTGGACTGAGGCACTTCTTAGAGAGCTTTTTTTAAAAGTTATGGGAGTTATGAAAGATAAAGAGCTTGCAACTAAAAAGGCTGCAAAGACAATACAGAAAAAGAGAGAAGAGGTTCTTGAGCTTAATCAAAAAGAGCTTTTAAAAGATGGATTGTCTGATGAATCGCTTATTTTAAAAGATGTTGAGAGCATGAGTCGAAGGTATCTTCTCTATGTATCGGCATCTGAAATAATATCTCATCTTAACCTATACAGACAGCTAAAAGATAGAGATTTTATATGGAGTATAACATCTAACGGGGAGTCTGATATTAGAAGCATAACTATATGTGGAAAGGATAAACCAGGTTTTTACTCTAAACTTGCTGGTGTCTTTTTTCTAAATGGACTAAATATTGTAGGCTCTCAGGCATACTCGTTTATCAGCGACACAGCGCTTGATATTTTTAAGGTTATGCCTCCAAAAGATAAGATATTTGAAAACGAAAAGTGGCAAAAGGCTGAACGAGAGTTTCAGCAGGCTCTAAATGATGATGCGTTTCTTGAGAGGCTTACTGATAGATTACCAAAAACAATTACACCTAAATCTGGTCATATCCCAATGCCAAACAGGGTTAAAATTGATAATCAGACTTCAAGTTTTTTCACTGTTATTGAGGTTTTTGCTTACGATTTTCAGGGTCTTCTATTTGCCATAACAAATGTGCTCTACAAACTTGGGCTTGATGTTAGGGTTGCTATGGTTGCAACAAAGATCGATCAGGTGGTAGATGTTTTTTATGTAAGGGCTGTAGATGGTGGTAAGATTGACGATCTTGAGAGGCAAGATGAGATAAAAAGGGCGATTCTTAGCGCCCTTCCTAAAATCACAACTTAAGACCAAAGCTTTAAAATTAGGATGTTTAGCCAAAAAGTTATCATAATAAATATAACATTAAATAGTAAATAAAGGAGGAGTTATGAAGAAGATCGAAGCTATTATTAAACCGTTTAAGTTGGACGATGTAAAAGAGGCGTTGAACGAAATTGGTATTCAAGGAATGACCATAACTGAGGTAAAGGGTTATGGTAGGCAAAAGGGGCACAAGGAGATATATCGTGGTGCTGAGTATGTTGTTGATTTTGTCCCTAAGATTAAACTTGAAATCATTGTAAAAAAAGAGCAGGCAGAAGAGGTTGTGAATACAATCTGCAAGGCTTCAAATACAGGCAAAATAGGTGATGGTAAAATTTTTGTTATACCTATTGATGATGTTATCAGAGTAAGAACTAATGAGCGTGGAGCAGATGCTCTATAACTTATTGGACAATTTAAAATAATCGTAAAGTCGTATTAAAAAATAGTATTAATTAGATCAAACTTAAAACTAATTACAAAAAGGATTTGTTAAAATGACACCAGCAAGTATAGTTGCAAAGATTAAAGAAGAAAAAATTAGAATGGTTGATATTAGGTATATGGATTTTCCCGGAACATGGCAGCACTTTACAGTTCCAGCATCTGAAGTTTCAGAATCCTCATTTGAAGATGGATTTGGATTTGACGGCTCAAGTATGAGAGCATGGCAAGATATTAACAACAGCGACATGATAGTTATTCCAGATGCCACCACAGCCAAGATGGATCCATTTTTTAAACAGCCAACTCTTGCAATCATAGGCGATATAAAAGACCCAATTACTGGAGCTGCATACACAAGAGACCCACGCCACATTGCAAAAAAGGTTGAGCAGTATATCAAAAGCAGTGGTATTGGAGATAGTGTTTTTGTAGGACCTGAGCCAGAGTTCTTTATCTTTAGCGATGTTCGTTATGGTGCTGAGTCAAATGCAGCCTTTTATGAGTTAGATTCTGATGAAGCTATCTGGAACTCAGGGCGTGATGAGATGCCAAATACTGGATATAAAATTCGCCATAAACATGGCTATTATCCACTTCCTCCTTCTGATAAGTATCAGGATATGAGAACTGAAATGCTTATGACTCTTGAGGATATGGGCATTGAGATGGAGTGTCAGCACCATGAGGTTGCAACTGCTGGACAGTGTGAAATTGATCTTAGATTTAGCAAACTTTTGGAGATGGGCGATAAACTTGCTTGGTTTAAGTATGTGCTTAAAAATGTGGCTGCAAAGTATAACAACAGTGTAACCTTTATGCCAAAACCTCTTTATGGGGACAATGGAACTGGTATGCACACCCATTTAAGTATCTGGAAAGATGGAAAAAATACATTTGCTGGTAATAAATATGCTGGGTTATCTCAAGAGGCACTCTATGCAATTGGCGGTATAATCAAAAACTGCAAAGCTCTTTGTGCAATCACAAATCCAACTACAAACTCTTATAAACGCCTTGTTCCTGGTTTTGAGGCTCCTATTAACCTTGCATACTCAAGCCGTAATAGAAGTGCATCTATAAGAATTCCTATGTATTCAAGCTCTCCATCTGCAAAGCGTATTGAGTTTAGAACTCCAGACCCATCATGCAATGGTTATCTTGCATTTGCAGCAATGACAATGGCAATGGTTGATGGAATACAGAACAAAATTGATCCAGGCGACCCTATGGATAAGAACATCTATGATCTTCCACCAGAGGAGCTTGCAGGGATTCCATCTGCACCTGGTTCACTTGGTGAGGCTCTTGATGCACTTGAAAAAGATTGTGAGTTCTTGCTCAAAGGCGATGTTTTTACAAAAGATGTTATTGAAAAATGGATTGCATACAAAAGAGAAAATGAGCTTACACCAGTAAATAGCCGTCCACATCCTTATGAGTTCTATCTCTATTACGACATATAACTCTTCCCTTTAGGTTGTTGTTTTATAGTTTTGCTTTATAGTGTTTTAGGTTGTAAAAATTTAGATTAAAAAGATTAAAAATAGGCAGGGGTTGACCCTGCCTATTTTTTTTATTAGCATGGCATGAGTAGATAAAAGCAGAGAACTTGTTAACCCATTTATATAAAAAGAAAATATCCATGAGCCGAGAAAATCCAATTTTGCCCTATATTAGTCTGCTGCTTGCCACTGTAATATGGTCAAGCTCTTTTGTTGCCCTTAAAATTGCATTTCAAGGATACCACCCAATGGTTGTTATTTTTAGTAGAATGGCTGTGGGTAGCCTTTCATTTATAATTCTTGCAACAATTTTTAGAGGAATTTTAAAAAATAGTGCTCTTAAAGAGGGTAATTTCTATTCAGATATAAGGTGGATTCTTGCAATGGTGATCTGCGAGCCTTGTCTATATTTTATATTTGAGGCTAAAGCATTAGAGCTAACAACAGCATCGCAGGTTGGTATGATAACAGCAATCATGCCTCTTTTAGTCTCTGTGGTTGCATTTTTTGTGTTAAAAGAGAGACTTACAGAAAAGGTGTTGGCAGGACTTACAATTTCCGTATTTGGGGCGTGCTGGCTCAGTTTTAGCGGAGATGTTGCAGAAAATGCCCCTAATCCTCCACTTGGCAACCTTTTTGAGTTTATAGCTATGGTGTGTGCTGCTGGATACACCATCTGCCTTAAAAAATTGACTCAACGAGGTTACTCCCCATTTTTTCTAACAGCACTTCAGGCATTTGGAGGGGCTATCTTCTATTTTCCTATGCTATTTTTTCCATCAACCAATCTGCCTGACTCAATCGCACTTTTGCCAACGCTCTCTGTAATCTATTTAGGGGCAGCAGTTACTTTAGGGGCTTATGCTCTGTTTAATTTTGGCGTTAGCAGGATTCCAGCGGGGCAGGCATCGGCATTTATAAATTTGATTCCCATATTTTCACTTATTTTAGGTATGGTTGTCTTAAATGAGAGGCTAAATTTACAGCAGTATGCTGCATGTGTGGTGATATTTTTGGGTATATTTTTAAGTCAACATAGATCAAAAAGTGAGGTTGCAAGATTGGTAGAGCCAGTTGTAGTAGAAGAATCAGTCGTAAAACAGAAGTAGTCCCCTACATGATTGCAATAAATTATTTTGATGTATGGTTAAAAACCCCGTCCCATTTATCGTCTGGCGGGGTGCTGTTAAACTCCACAGCCCGCCTTTTGTAGATAGAGTAGAGCTGTGACATGCCACTTTGTTTGCCATTAAGCAATGATAGTGCCTCTAAAGCAAATTTAAAGTCTCTTTTTTTATAAAGCTCAATGGCATAATTGTATTGGTCAATCTCATTTTTTATAAAAGCGTACTCAACACCAGTTTTTACTAAATGGAGTGTGTAGATATTAATTGGAGCAAATTTCCCTTTAACCCTTACCCTATCAACATATTGAATCAGCATATCCTTTTGATTATCTGGTATCATAACTTGGCTAAATAGGATATTAACGCCATAAAATTTGGTAAGCCCCTCAAGTCTTGAGGCAATATTTACATTATCTCCAATAGCTGTGTAGTCAAAAAGATCTGCTGAACCCATATTGCCCACACGACAAACTCCAGAGTGAATCCCAAAACCTGTTTTAATCTTAACACCGTAATCTTTTTCAAATTCTCGGCTCAAAGCATCGAGTTTATCAATAATCTTTATAGCTGTGTTTAATGCTAAAGATTTATGGTTCTCAACATTTATAGGGGCATTCCAAAAGCACATCATGGCATCGCCTATAAATTTATCTAAAGTGCCATGATGGTTGATAACTATTTTTGTTATTGGTGTAAAATATTTGTGCAAAAGGCTGCTAACCTGTGATGGCGATAAGGTTTCAGAGATTGATGAAAAGTCGCGTATATCAGAAAATAGCAGAGTTATATCTTTCTCCTCACCATCTAAATTAAATGTCTCTGGTGATTCAATTATCTGATTTACCACAGCTTTAGAGACATAATGACCAAATGCTGATTTGTAAAATCTCTTATCTTTTTCAGATAACCCATATTTGACAAGATTTAGTATTGCAAAGTTTATTGATAGCGTAAGTAAGGGAAATAGAGGAGATATCCATATATGATGGCTAATTTCAAATAGACCGCTACTTAATATTGACAAACTACTTATCAGCATAGTGCTGCTGACAGCTAAACTTATTATTAAAGTTGTCCAAGCACCAGACCAACCAATAAGAAGGGTGGTATAAATGCCGCATAAAATGGTCAAAATAAGCTCAAGGGCAGATGCCCAATCTGGGCGTAAGATAAAATCCCCCTTTATGATGTTATCAACAATTGTGGCATGAACCTCAACACCTGGAAAATCGTGATCAAACGGGGACATTCTAATATCTTTTAATCCTGAAGCTGAACTGCCAATAAACACAATTTTATCTTTTAATCTGCTTATATCCACGCTGTTTTCAAGTATTTTAGCAGCAGAGATGTATGGAAATGTGTGTGAAGCACCTCGATAGTTCAAAAGCATTGAGCCGTTACGCTCTAACGGTATGGTTGTGTTGCCAATGCTAATAGATTCAATGCCGTTTTCATAGAGCTTTATAATTGGCTCGTAAGCCCCCTTTTTGCTTAGTGATTGTAACAGAGTGGCTAAAGCAAGTTGGGTATATAGTTTGCCATTCCACGATATAAAAAGAGGAGTTCGCCTTAAAATTCCATCTTCATCTGAAAGTGTGTTCATAAAACCAGCATACTTTTTATCACTGCTTAAAAGCTCTGGAATAGGTGCTAAAATATCAGATGCCTTGAAAATATAGTTAAAAATTGCATCAGGATCACTACCTATTTTAAACTCAATATTTGCAATAAGCTGCGGAATATAAGATGAGGCTATTTGAGAGTTTTTATTGTTTGTGGCTGGCTGGCTTGCAAAATTAAAGTAGTAACCAAGGGTGGCTGATGATTTAATAATCGCCTGTGCAAGCAAGGCATCGTTATCCATAAGTTTATACGATTCAATAAGGCTCTGCGAAAGATCAGAAAATGTAAGATCAATGTTGAAATTTTCTTTTATAGCCTTCTGAATCTCAATAGGCGATGTTCTATCTGGCTCTGCAAACACAATATCAATGCCAATTGCAGCAGAGCCAGCATCATGAATTTTATTGATAAGCTCTGCTACACGGTAGCGGGGCCAAGACCATTGACCAAATTTATCAAGGCTATACTCATCAATATCAACAATAACTGCTGAATATGACCCATCTTTGCCTTTTATTACCCCCTCTTCTTGATTTGAGCTTTTAGAGTTTAAGAGTGATAATTGACAACATATATCATACAACCTTCTATCAATTATTCTTACAGAGTAGGGTTCTGCAAGGTAGAGCATAACCGCCAAGATAGTTACAACCAAGCCTGATACCACAACAGGTATTTTTAGATTTCTCATTTTTTAATAGACCTTTTGGGTGGTGCGTAAAATTTAGTATTTTTGATTGTTTAAAAACCATATACCATTAAACTTAGCCTCTGTTCACCAAAAAGTTTGCCACATAATTGCATTTTAAATTTAAATGGCTTTTATTGTTCCTAACCAAATACTAACATATTTCTAACACCTGTCTAACATTTAGAGTGTAAAAATGTTTCACTATAATAGCTTAAATTCCAACTAAAATATCACCCTATTTTTTACCAAAACCTTTTTTAAGGAACTTCACAATGAAAAACTTAATTTTAGTAAGACACGCAAAAGCCGCACCCCTGCAAGGAGAGTATGACTCTGATTTTCCACGTCCTCTTATTAAAAAGGGGATAAAAGATGCAAAAAAGATGGCTGAAAAGATAAAATGTAATCTTTTAGGCAACCCTCTATTTATATCAAGCCCTGCAAATAGAGCCTTTGAAACTGCTCACATCTTTGCTGGAAAGTTGAACTATCCAACAGTAAAAATTCTTATTAGAGAGCTTATCTACAACGATCCAAAAACAGAAAAGCTACTAAGTTTGATAAAAGAGGTTGATGATAACTACGACACAGTGCTTATTTTTGGGCACAATCCATCTTTGAGCGATTTTGCATCATCTTTAATAAAAGATTTTGAGTTCAATATCCCTAAATCTGGGGTTGTTGCCTTTTCTTTTGATAAGAGTTCATGGAGAGATATTGAGGCTCAAGGTGGTATTTTAAATTATGTTGAATACCCTTCTAAAAAATCTGAGGAGTTGAGTGGATTTGAAGAGAGTTTGATATTAAAAATATCTGAATCAATCTCAAGTGCACTAAAAAATATCAACCCTAATGCTGCTGGAAATGTTATCAAATCTGTTGCAAAATACTCTACAAGGTTAGCTGAAAATTTTACAGGAAACCTAAAACAGCCTAAATCTGACAAGTCTGATAAATCTGATAAAAAATCTGAAAAGATAGGTGAAACAGTTGAACATGAATGTGGAAATAAAGAAGATGGACAACCTGCTGATAAATAAAGAGATAAGTTGGCTCTCTTTTAATGAGAGGGTATTGCAGGAGGCTGAGGATAAAACAGTTCCATTAATTGAGCGAATACGCTTTTTAGGGATATTCTCCTCAAACTTAGATGAGTTTTTCAGGGTAAGAGTTGCTGTTTTAAAGCGGATATCAAAGTTGGGAAAGAGTGCTAAAGATATTATATTTTTTGATCCAATAGAGGTTTTAACAGAAATTCAGGAGAGAGTGCTGACTCTTCAAAGGCGTTTTGAGGCTGTTTATGAGAAGATTTTGTATGCACTTGAAGGTGAAAATATCTTTATTGTGAATGAAACTAAGCTAAATGCAGAGCAGGATATATTTGTAAAAAATTACTTTCAAAATGAGGTACGTCCTAAACTCTTCCCAGTTATGATGGATCAGGCAACAGATTTTCCTGATCTTAAAGATCACACCTTATACCTTGCTGTTATTTTAAAACAGAACAAAGGGGCTAAATCTAAATTTGCAATTATTGAGGTTCCAACAGAGAGCCTATCCCGTTTTTTGACTCTGCCTCAAATAGGCGATAAAAAGTATATTATGCTTTTAGATGATGTGATCAGATTGGGGCTTATTGATATATTTGGCAACTTCAACTTTACTAAAGTAGAGGCATACGCTGTAAAGGTAACACGAGATGCTGAATTGGCTATTGAGAGCGATATTTCAGAGAGCTATATTAGAAAAATTTTAAAAAGCGTAAAGCAGCGTAGGGAGGGAAATCCTGTAAGATTTGTGTATGATCTAAATCTGCCTGAAAAATTCTTGCAGCTCTTTACTAAAAATCTAAAATTGGAGGGTGCTGAAAATATTATACCAGGTGGTCGGTATCACAATTTTAAGGATTTTATCAAATTCCCTGATTTTGGAATAAACCATCTTCAATATAATAAACCTCCAAAGCTTCCCCACAAAGATATTATGCCCAATAAAAAAATTTTTGACTCAATCAAAAAGAAGGAGAGCATAATATATACCTGTTACCAATCATTTGACTATCTTATAGATTTGCTCAGAGAGGCTGCTATTGAAAAAGATGTTGTCTCTATCAAGATGACATTTTATCGTGCTGCAAAACACTCAAATGTTATGAATGCACTTATTAATGCTGTGAGAAATGGCAAAAAGGTTACTGTTGTACTTGAGCTTCAGGCGCGTTTTGATGAGGAGGCAAATGTAATCTGGGCAAACAGACTTCAAGAGGAGGGGGTAAAGGTGATCTTTGGTGTACCTGATTTAAAGGTGCACTCAAAACTCTGCCTTATAACTTGTAAAAAAGATTTTAGATATGCTGTTATTGGAACTGGAAATTTTAATGAAGATACAGCCAAAATATACAGTGATCTATTTTTGTTCACAACAGATAAAAGGTTGACATCTGAGGTTGAGAGTCTATTTTGTTTTTTTAGACGTAACTATAATACTCCAGTTTTTAGACACCTTATTGTATCTCCGTTTCAGACAAGAAAGAAGATTATCAGCTTTATTGCCAATGAGATTAAAAATCATCAGCAAGGTAAAGCTGCTTATATTATTTTAAAGCTCAACAACTTAGTTGATGCCCAGATAATTGATAATCTTTATATGGCAAGCTCTGCTGGCGTAAAGATCACATTGATTGTTAGGAGCATGTTCTCTTTAAAGACAGGTTTAAAAGATGTAAGCGAAAATATTGAGGCTTTTAGTATAGTTGATAAATATTTAGAACATGCTCGAATATTTGCCTTTGCAAATGGTGGAAGTCCAAAATATTTTATATCATCTGCTGATCTTATGACCAGAAATATGGATTCAAGGGTTGAGGTTACTTGTCCTATCTACAACAAAGAGCTTAAAGAGGAGCTGCGTAGATTTTTGGAGATTCAGTGTTTAGATAATACAAAAGCCAGAGTGTTAAACATAAATCAAGATAACAAAATAAGAAAAAGAGATTCAGAAAAAGAGATAAAAGCTCAAGATGCTTTTTATGAATTTTTAAAAACAAGACATTGCTAATCAAAAAGATATTTAAGGAGAAGATAAATTGAAATTTGCATCTATCGATATAGGCTCTAACGCAGTAAGATTACTTTTAGCTCAAGTTTTGAGTAACTGTACACCATTTTTTTCAAAAGACTCTTTGCTTAGAATTCCAATAAGGTTGGGCGAAGATGTCTTTACAGATGGCGTTATCTCTGATGAGAAGAGAGAAAAACTTGTAACTGCAATGGCTGGGTTTAAATATATAATAGAGGCGTATAAACCAGTTGATTTTATGGCGTGTGCAACTGCTGCAATGAGAGAGGCTTCAAATAGTCAAGAGGTTGTTGATGAGATAAAACAAAAATCAGGAATTGAGCTTCAGGTTATAGATGGACGCAAAGAGGCTGAGATTATCTGCTCTAACCATATTGAGCAACATCTTTCAGATACTGGAAAATCGTATCTGCACATTGATGTTGGAGGCGGCAGTACTGAGATGACCTTTTTTTGTAGAGGCAAAATCATTATATCTGAGTCATTTAATATTGGTGCAGTCAGAATAATACAAAATAAAGTTACAGAGTCCAATTGGAGCGATATGAAGTTGTGGGTAAAAGAGCAGGTCAAAAAGCATGACAGACCCATAGAGGCTATTGGAACTGGCGGGAATATCAACAAGTTATATAAATTTGCTGGCAAAAAAGATCAAACTTATCTCTCTATTAAAAAGGTGGAGAAGATTTTTAACTATCTAAACTCATTCTCATTTGATGAGCGAGTCAGGATTTTAAATCTGCATACTGATAGAGCTGATGTAATAATTCCAGCAGCATCAACATTTATAAAGATTATGAAGTGGGCAGATATAAAAAAGATTCATGTGCCTCAAATTGGTTTAGCTGACGGGCTTATAAGAGAACTTTATGAAAAGCATAACGTAAAACAGAACTTTTAAAAAAACTGATTAAATTTACGGAGATACTTATGGTTGTTCAAGAAGAGTTGGGCATTATCAAGTCTTTTAGAGACTATTACAACGAGCGAGATGTGGCTGTTACAAAACACTTTATGCGTGCAGCAGAGATTGTAGATGAGGAGTCTATCCATGAGCTGCGAGTTGAAATTAAAAAAACAAGGGCTTTTCTTGAACTAATCAAGGGGGTTACCCCATATTTTGATTTGAAAAAAGCATACAGTCCAATACGAACGCTCTTTAAGATGGCAGCACCAATACGAGACTCTCAGGTGCTTCAGACAATGACACGAGAGTATATTGCAGAGGTTGGTTTAAATGTAAATATTAGCGAATATTTCAACCTGTTAAAGCAAAAAGAGATGGCTGGCAAAAAAGATTTTATCAAGTTGTGCAAAAAATTTGATCTTACCATTTTTAAGAAAAATTGGGCTTCTGTTGAAAAGGCTTTAGGCTCACTTGCCAAATCTGTTCGATCTGAGGCTTGTTATGAAAATAGATTAATAACATATTCAAAAGATTATATCATCTCCCTATTTGACACTTTATCAGATAAGCAAAATCAAGCAGAACTTAAAGAGGAGGATTTTCACGATATAAGGATACTGTGTAAAAAGAGCAGATACACCTTAGAGATATTATCAAGCCTTTTTGAGCCTAATTCATTTGAGCTTTTGAATAGTAGCCTAAAGAGTATCCATCAGCCTTTGGGGGATTGGCACGATACAGACGAGGCTATTAATCTTTTAAACAGGGTTTTATCCTATCAAAGCCTAAGACCCCTATTTTGTGAGTCGTCATATAACGATATGCTGCAATCTTTTAGTGTGAGAAAGCAGCACTTTAACGATCTTTTCTTAGAAAGATTTAAAAAACTTAATTTAAAGGAGATGATGCGAAAATGATCGCAAATTTCTATAAAGAGATGAATAAGATAAAAAAATCAATTTTATCACTTGGTTCTATGGCAGAGCACCGTTTTAGAAGAGCTATTGATGCTGTAAAAAATGTCGATATAAAGATTGCTCAATCTATTATAGACTCTGATGTAGAGATTGATGAGCTTGAGATTGATATTGAAGAGGAGTGCCTTAAGATTTTAGCTCTCTATCAGCCAGTTGCAGTTGATTTAAGATTTATTATAGCTGTAATAAAGATAAACAACGATCTTGAACGGATTGGAGATGAGGCGGTCAACATAGCAAGAAGAGTTAAAACGATTTCAGGCAAAAATATGGGTAAATATGATTTTGACTATACCCGAATGGCAGAGCTTGCAGGGTTAATGCTCAAAAAGAGCCTTGATGCTTTAGTTAGTATGGATTCAGACCTTGCTGAGTCTGTTCAGACAACAGATAAGTTGGTAAATACAATCAGAGATGAGGCTTATGATGCTATGAAAGCGGCAATTTTAAATGCCCCTGAATATGCAGGACAGATTGTAAATCGTTACCTAATTGCTCGGCACTTAGAGAGAATTGGAGATCACGCCACCAATATTGCAGAAGAGGTTATACACCTTGTAAGTGGAAAGATTGTCAGGCATGAGGATAACTTAAAATCAACGCAAAAGAGATCTGATTAGTGGCTAAAAAGTGAGAGAGTAAGGGGGGTTAAACAACTTTGAAGTTAGCACTGATTTTAAAGACATCTGTAGCTGGAAGATTTAAAATATCATAAACACCTGTCTTTTCAGATATCTCTTTAAGGTTGTTTTCGATAATCTCCATAGATTCTGCTATAAAGGTAAACCATACATTATACCTATGGTTTCTCATGTAGTTGTGAGTTACCCCTGAATAGCCATTAACAACCTTTGTAAAGAGTTCTAAAGCATCATCAGGGACAGAGGCAGTACAAAGTGTGCTAAAAAAACCAAGTTTGTATGGTCCAAAGTTACCCCCAATTCGTCTAATAACCCCCTCATCTTTTAACCTTTTTATCCTTGATATTAACTCATCTTCTAATAGCCCAAGCTCTTTGGCTATTAACTTATATGGTTCAGGAGCAATCGGAAACAAGGTTTGGATTCTGTTGATTATCTTTTTGTCTATATCATCAATTTTGCTCATAAAGTTAATCTCTTAAAATTGTTATAAAAAAAGCCCTGCATATTTCAAAACAATGCAGGGCTTTTTATTTAAGATACTATCAATAGCTATATTAGACAGTTTAATTGATCACACACAACCAGTTGGTTTTGGAAGACCAGCCATTTTACAGGCTCCTTTTCCAGGTCCTGATGGGAACAGCTCATAGATGTGTTTTAGTTTAAACTTAGTAAGTTTAGAAAGAACTCTTACCATTGGAGCAATACCATTTTTCTCATAGTAGTCTTGAAGAACATTAACTACTGACCAATGCTCGTCTGTAAGCTCTTCAATTCCCTCTTGCTGTCTTACATACTCAACCCAATCATTAGTGAATGTTTTGTAATCAAGAAGAAAACCATCCTCATCAACTTCAAAAGTGGTTCCATTTATCTCTATGCTCGCCATTTAAAACTACCTCCTGTTAAAAAAATAAATTGATATTCTATTAAGTAAGCTTGCCGTCTTATCTTTTAGAATTAATAATTTTTCACAATATCTTAGTCAGATACTCTTGTCAATATGTAGATTTGATAGTTTTCAAAAAAATAGCCAAATTTTTATGCTTAAGTTTTTTTAACTATTAATCATGGTTAAGTATTTCATAGATATTATTTTGAATTAATATAATGATATTAAACTCATTGACAAGAATTTATTTAAAAGATAAAAGTTTTTAATTAGATTTTAAATAACTATCTACCATAAATAATTATATCTAATACAATTTATTTTGCTTTTAAAAAAGCAAAATAAAAGCATCAACAAAGAAAATAAAAGAGTCAATATAAATACATAAAGCAACAAGGAGCGTTATGGTGAAAGAGGAAAAGAGCGAAAAAATGGAAAAGCCTAAAGATGATAAGGTTAAAAAAGATAATCCAACTACCAATCCAACATCAACGACCATAAATCAACAAAATTCAGCAACCACAACTCAAGCGAGTGCGAGCGGTGCGGCTCAACAGAGTCCAAGTGGCTCAACTCAACAGAGTTCAACAACAAATCAAATAAAGGAGACCAAAACAGAGATGAAAAATGAACAAAAAGAGAGCACAGAGAAGACAGAAACCCCAATGACCCCTAAAGAGAAGGTAGCAGAGGCAAATCATATCGTTAAAAACAGAATGATAGCATCTGTTGGTGCTGGTCTTATTCCATTTCCAATAGTTGATATTGTTGCCTTAACTGGTATTCAGATGGATACAGTAAGGGCACTTGCTAAACTTTATGATATAAAATTTAGCAAAGATATTGGTAAAACCGCCATAACTACCCTTACTGGCGGTTTCGTGCCAGTTGCAACTGGACCATGGATAAGCTCTCTTGCCAAAACAATACCAGTTATTGGACCAATCATGGGGGCAGTTTCAATGCCAGTTATTGCTGGTGCTGCAACTTATGCTGTTGGACAGGTCTTTATTCAGCACTTTGAGTCAGGCGGAACATTCCTAACATTTGATCCTGATAAGGTAAAGGGGTATTTTCAAGAGCAGTTTGAGAAGGGAAAAGAGTTTGCTAAATCAGAGGCAAAAGTGGGCTAAACCACAATATAATATCTTGATTTTTAAGTTAATTATATAGATATTTATAACAAATATTTAAGATAGATTTGGCACAGTATTTATAAGATTTGTCAAATCTATCTTGATACAAAAAGAGCTTTAAAATCCGCAAGTATTTAATCCCACCAAATTTCACTCTTAATATATCGTAAATTTTCTTTACGAGCCTTTTTTCTAAAGCAACCTCAATATGAGTTAATTTGACGATTAATTGCGATAAAGCATTTAGATTTTGGGGATTATTATAATTTATGTAAAAAAATAATATGGGAGTAGTTCTTATGGCTGAAAATATAGTAGGAGTCATTGGTGCTGGTGTAATGGGAAGCGGCGTTGCACAAAATCTTGCACAGAGCAGCTTTAAGGTTGTGTTGATTGATGTTGCAGCAGCAGCACTTGAGCGGGCAAAAAAAGAGATTTATAATAACGTCCGTTTTCAAGGTTTTATGAAAAAAGATAAGAGTCTGGTTGACAACCCTGATACGATTTTGGATAGGATTCTATTTACTACAGATTACGAGCAGCTAAAAGATGTCTATTATGTTGTTGAAAATGTTGTTGAAAAGTGGGCTGTAAAGAGCGAAGTCTATCCACGCTTAGATAAAATCTGCCCTAAAGATGCTGTGTTTGCGGTTGATACATCATGCTACTCAATCACCCGTGTAGGTGCACTGACAAATCGTGCTGACAAGGTTATTGGTATCCACTTTATGAATCCTGTTCCAATGAAGCCAACTGTTGAGGTTATAAAGGGGTGGCACACATCAGAGGAGACAATTAACATCACAACTGATCTTCTTAAAGCTATGGGCAAAGATTGGGTAATTGTTAATGACTCACCTGGATTTGTCTCTAATCGTGTTTTGATGCTCACAATCAATGAGGCGATATTTCTTCTTCAAGAGCAGGTTGCAACTGCTAAAGATGTTGATGATATATTTAAAAAGTGTTTTGGGCATAAGATGGGACCTCTTGAGACTGCTGATCTTATTGGGCTTGACACTATTTTATACTCAATTGAGGTTCTGCACGAGAGCTTTAATGACAGCAAATATCGCCCATGTGGATTGTTAAAAAAGATGGTTGATGCTGGGCTGTTAGGACGCAAAAGCGGAAAAGGTTTTTATTCATATTAAATTAAATTTAAAACAACTTTCTATATTTATTAAAATTAAAGAGACCTAAAAACAATGAACACAGAAGATATAATGCCAAAATTGACCAAGTTTGTGGGACAATATGTCAACATCAGCGAAATTACAAATGATCTTGATCTCTTTGCCTCTGGACGGGTAAACTCTCTATTTGCAATGCAGCTTGTTCTATTTGTGGAAAAAGAGTTTGGATTTAAGGTGGAAAATGAAGACCTTGATTATGAAAATTTTAAATCTATTGACGCAATTTTAGGATTTATTCAGCGAAAACTTGCTGCTCCAGCTGCTTGAAAAAACAAAAAATCGTTTAGGAGATTACCCCATGAATTTTGAATTAACACCAGAACAGAGAGATGCACAGATAAAATTTCGTCAGTTTGTTGATAGGTATGTTGCACCAAATGCTGCTGAGTATGATCGCAACCAAACAACTCCAATTGAGCTTGTAAAGATTATGGCTGATGAAGGTTATCTTGGAGCACTTGTTCCATCAACATATTTGACCAAACAAGATGATATCTCCAATCAAGCAGCAAATCAGACGCAGGAGATGGATCCGCTCACATGGGGTATTTTGTGTGAAGAGATTGGAAAAGCAAGTGGCTCGCTTGTATCACTGCTCACTGTTCACAGCATGGTTATTCAGACGCTCATAAAATGGGGAACTAAAGAGCAGCGTGATAAGTGGCTCCCTCTTCTTGCAACTGGCAAGGTTATTGGTGGATTTGGACTTACTGAGGCAAAGGTTGGAAGTGATGCAAAAAATGCACAGACAACAGCTATAAAAGATGGTGATAACTATATCCTCAATGGTCAAAAACGGTGGATCTCGTTTGGTCAGGTTGCAAATCTTTTTTTGATCTTAGCTCAAGTTGATGGAAAGGCAACTGCATTTCTTGTTGAGCGTGAACAAGATGGCTTCTCTACTGAGCCAATAACCGGCATGTTAGGGTTTCGATCTGCAATGCTTGCAACACTTAACATGGAAAATTGCCAAATTCCAGCCTCAAATATGGTTGGCAAGATTGGCTTTGGATTTTCCCATGTTGCTGGCACAGCGTTGGATCAGGGCAGGTACTGCATTGCATGGGGCTGTGTTGGAATTGCTCAAGGCTCTCTTGAGGCATCACTTTCATATAGCACGCAAAGAAAACAGTTTGGGGTGAGCTTAAAAGAGCATCAGTTAATTCAAGAGCTTGTGGCTGATATGATTACCCAGACTCAAGCTGCAAGAATGCTCTGCTATAATGCTGCATTTTTAAGGCAGAGCAAAGACCCTTCAGTTATAATGGAGACCTCAATGGCAAAATATTTTGCATCACGCACAGCACTTAAAGTTGCAAGCGATGCTGTCCAGATACATGGTGCAAACGGTTGCTCTGATAGCTATCCTGTTGAGAGGCACTTTAGAGATGCAAAGATAATGGAGATAATTGAGGGTAGCAACCAGATGCAGCAGATCATCATATCAAGATATGGTTATCAAAAATACCTTTCAAATCAGCCAAAATAGCTGTTTACTTAAGAGTGAGGGAATTTTAAATGAAATCAATGACTGCTGATGAGTTACGTGAATATAGAGAAAAAGAGCATGAAAAGAGCTATCTTTTAATTGATGTAAGGCAGCCTAATGAGTATGAAGAGAGCCACATCTCAGGCTCAATAATTCTTCCATTAAATGAGTTTGAGGAGCAGGTAGAGGAGCTTCCTGAAAAGAATCTAATCTTCTATTGCAGAAGCGGTATTCGCTCTAAAGCAGCAGCCATTACAGCGGACTTTTTCAATGAGTCAAAAAAAGATATATACACTCTTGAAGGTGGTATATTGGGTTGGCAGGGGATCACAGTTAGTGGTCTTCCATGTTTTAAAACTTTTGATCTAAATAAAGAGCTGCATGAGACACTTTTAGATGCCATAAATTTAGAAAAAGGTGCTTTTAGGTTTTACGAGCATATACTTAACCATTTTGATTTAGATGCTAATTTTAATAAATCTCCTTCAAATAATGGTGGAGACTCTATGGTTGAAGTTATCAAAAATGCAAGAGATGGAGAGCTTGGACACGCAAAACTTATCTACTCCCATTTAAAAAAGATTTTGCCAAATGATCAAGTTTTCTCTGAATTTGACACTCTTTATGAAAAATTAAAAGGCGATATTCTTGAAGGGGGTGCAACCTTTGATGAGATGGTTAAACTTATAGAGAATAGGACTAAAGATCAAAATATTGATATTCTTGAAGTTGCGATTTCAATGGAGTATCGGGCGTTTGATCTTTACAGGGTCATATCAGAAAGAGTTGATAATGGCTCTCTTAAAGATGCCTTTTACTCACTTTCGCAAGCTGAAAAATCTCACATGGATACTCTTATTAAGGCTCTTGAGCGTGCGACTTCATAAAAATAGACCATTTTTAATTGGTGCGACCCTCTCAACCATTTTATTTGTCTCTATTATGGTTTATAGGGTTACGCTCTACAATGGCACATTTAAACAGGTTGGCAATAGCTCTAATTGGCTCTTAAAAGCTACAAAATATGATGAATCTTGGATGAATATTTACCAAAATTCAAAAAAGATAGGGTTTACCCATAGAACCATCAAGAAATTGAGACAAGGCTACAACATCAATGAAAAGAGTGTGATGAAGCTAAACACAATGGGTTTAGCTCAAAAGGTTGATATTGAGTCCAAAAGCACAACTGATATGGATTTTGCAGTCCAAGTATTTGATTTTAAAATTGCATCAGGTAGCTTTAACCTATCTTTAAATGGCGAGATCAAAGGCAATACCATAATTATTAAAAATAATAACTCTTTGGTTTCTAACTCTTCTTCAGATAAAAAAGATAGCACAATTGAGATACCTCTTGAAAATCGCCCATATCTGACATCAGGAATAATTCAGGCAACATTGGCATCAGGTCTTAAACAAGGTGATGAGATGGTGCTCTTTATATTTGATCCATCAACACTTGGACAGATACCTGCAACTGTAAAGATTGAGGCTAAAGAGAGTGTCAATATTGATGGAAAAGAGATTTTAGCACAAAAAGTGTCGCTATCATTTAAAGGTTTAAACCTCTTTACTTGGCTTGATGATGATGGGCGTGTCTTAAAAGAGGATGGGCTTTTAGGTTTAACACTTATAAGAACTGATAAAAAAGGTGCTCTTGAAGGTGAGGCGATGTAGAGACGCACGATGGTGCGTCTCTGATGTAAAATCAATACAATTAATGGTTATGGTTGCAAGCAGAGTTTGGATCATGCCCACAAACATTTTCGCCAGTTACAAGCGAGTTTGCAAGATAATCAGCAACCAACTTTTCAGGTGCTTCTACTGGAGCACCAGTAATAACCTTTATACCAGCCTGTGAAAAAAGCTCTTGTGCTTTATGCCCCATACCACCAGCAATAACAACATTAATGCCGTGATCGTGCAGCCACTTTGGAAGCACGCCCGGTTCATGTGGTGGAGGCACAAGAACCTCTCTATTTTTTACCTTTTGATCTTCAGTTGTAACAAAACAGAACTCTTTGCAGTGTCCAAAATGTGCCGTTAATTTACCCATTGCCATAGGTATTGCAAATTTCATAATATTTTCCTCATCTGTTTAACTTAAAATTTAACACCTTAAAAATTGATATAAAAATTAGACCCAATGACCCTCAACATTTGCTGATACTGAATATTGAAGCTCACCTTTTTTAAATTTTTCCAAAACCTCTTTTACAGTTCCATTAACTCCAGTAACCACCTTGACACCAGCAGACTCAAGAACATTGTACGCCTTTGGTCCGCAGTTGCCTGTAATGATTGCCTCAACCCCGCAATTTACAACAGTTTTACCAGCCTGAATTCCAGCTCCTTGTGGTAGATCCATATTTTGCTCATTTGGCTTTACCTCAAAATCAAGGGTATCTGTCTCAACAATCAAAAAGTATGATGCCCTTCCAAACCGTAAATCAATCTCAGAATCAAGGCTCTCTCCGCTTGATGATACTGCTACTTTCATTGGTACCTCCTTTAAAACAATTTTAAATCAATATTTATCTTGTTAGATTAACCGCTCTTTTAGATCGCCCATAAACTCCACAACATTTTTCCAAACCAGTTTTACAGCTTTAGATGCCTCACTATCAGGAGAGTATGTAACAAGGCTTTGACCCATCTTCATAGATTCCACAACAGCCCTATCAAATGGAATCTCTCCTGCAAATTTAATTTTGTTGTGGTTACAAAACTCTTTTATCTTTTCTGATGCCTCAATATTTAAATCAGCTTTGTTTATGCAAAGATAGATTGCAGCATTCATCTGTCTGCCAAGTCTTATAACTCTTTGCATATCGTGCATACCAGATATGGTTGGTTCAGTAACAACAAGCAGGGCATCAGCATTGCTTATTGATGCAATAACAGGGCAACCAATGCCGGGCGGTCCATCTGTTATAATTAAAGGGATTTTTTGCTTTTTGGCAATCTCTCTTGCCCTTTGACGCAGTTGGCTTACAAGCAATCCAGAGTTCTCCTCAGCAATACCAAGTCTTGCGTGAACCATTGGACCATTTGCAGTTGTTGAGATATATTTTTCGCCGCAAATTTGACGCTCAAACAAAATTGCACCAGTTGGACAAAAATGGGCACAAACTCCGCAACCTTCGCATGAGATGGGATCAATTGAAAATTTACCAGTAGGTTTTTTATCTTGATCTAACTTCTCAAAAACAGCATCAAACTGACAGCGATTGAGGCATTCAGCACAACCAACACAGCTATCTATATCTATGCGAGCCTTGTGCCCCCCCTGAAAAGGCTCTTTTTCTATAAGTTTATGCTCAAGTGTTAAAAAAAGGTTTGCAGCATCAACATCAGCATCAATAACAACTCTATTTTCAGCAAGGGAGGCGATAGAGGCTGTTATGCTGGTCTTTCCTGTTCCACCTTTACCACTTATGATGGTTAGCTCTCTCATTTTATCTCCCCTTTATTTTCAGTTTTTACAATTTTGCAATAGATTTTTTGATAGATTTTTTGAAAAATTGCCCTTATTTCAGCCATCTCCTCAACCAAAAATAGCCCCTTTGAGCAGATTTTAGCAGCCTCTTTGCTAAATGGAATTTTCCCTAAAATCTCAATATTTTCATGCTCTGCATAGTCATCAATAATCCCCTTTGACTCTTCTGCTCTATTGATCACAATTGCCATTGGAACACCAAGTTTTTTAAGCCCCTCAACAGTTAAAGTAAGATCATTAAGACCAAAAGGGGTCTCTTCAGCAACAAGCAGGGCAAAATCAGAATCACGAAGCGTTGTAATAGCAGGGCACGATGTACCGGGCGGGGCATCAACTATTGATATTAAATTATATAAATTGTTAATCTCATCTTTAACCTTTTTAATTAAGGGGGGAGACATAGCCTCACCAACCCTTAGCTCTCCCCATGTCAGTTTAAAGCCCTGTTTGCTATAACCAGTAAGAACTGAACCAAGCTGACGAGCACCCTCTGAAATTGCACCAGTTGGGCAGACCATAAGGCAGCCTTTGCATGAGTGGCACATATCAGCAAATACCATAATCTTTTTTGCAACAATATTAATTGCACTAAAACGGCATATTTTTTCGCACTCTTGACATAAATTACAAAGAGCAATATCAACCGATGGGATCATGGTTGAGACCTCTTTTTTGGTGATATTTTGAGGCTTAACAAATAGGTGGGCATTTGGCTCTTCAACATCGCAGTCAAAAAGCTCAACTGACCCTTTTTCTGCTGCTATGGTTGCAAGATTTACAGCAACTGTTGTCTTGCCTGTTCCACCTTTACCGCTTGCTACTGTAATTATCATATTGTTTATCCTTAAAATTTTTAAATTTTTAGAGCATTAATATAACAAGTTTATGCTCATTATTATAATAAGCAATAGCTCATATCTTGTCAATAGCTATTTTGTTGATTTTATCTGCATCTTTAATCTATATTGGAATAAAATTATAAAAAATAAATATTACTTGTTTCTATTATTGACATTTTAAAAGCTAATAAAGGAGTATTAAATGGTAAAATATAGAATAAAATCCAATATTTTTATCTTAACAGCAATCTTTATGCTGCTAATCACATCTCTGATTGGCTCTGTTGCTCTATCTTCACTAAATGCAATAGCGGGTGAGATCGATTTTTCCTCAACCACAATAGTGATAGGTGTTCAAGATGCACCAGCAATTGGCAGCCCTGCAACTGAACACGCAAAGAGTTGGGAGGCAAAAACAGGGGCAAAAGCTGTTGTTAAAAAGTATCAATTTGGAGATTTGTATAATGCTCTAAAAAATGGGATTGCTAAAACGCCATCTAACTTTGATGTAATTTTATACGCATCTTCTTGGGTTGGAGATTATCACGACTATCTCTCACCGCTGCCTATTGAGCTTACAAAGAGTGAGATTTTTGATGATGTTCACACAACATACCGTGAAAGGCTTATGCTTTGGGAGGGAAAATGGATTGCAGTTACCATTGATGGTGACCTTTTTAATGGATATTACCGTAAAGACCTTTTTGCTGATCCTGCTAACAGAAATGGATTTAAACAAAAGTATGGATATGAGCTTGCACCGCCCCAAACTTGGAGAGAATATCGAGATATTGCTGAGTTTTTCACCTCCCCAGCTAATAAATTTTATGGAACATCAGAGCCATTTGCATACGGAGGTCAATCTTATTGGGATCTATTTAGCCGAGTATCTGCCTATGTAAACCACCCTGATAACCCAGGTAGCCAATTTTTTGATCCAGATACAATGAGAGCACAGGTAAACAATGAGGGTTGGATACGTGCTCTTACTGAATATGTTGATATTTTAAAATTTTGTCCTCCAGATGCTATAAACTACAACATTGTTGATAGCCGTATGGCTTTTGTTGAGGGAAAGAGTGCAATGGCTCTTGATTGGGGAGATACTGCCCAAATATCTGCTGACCCTAAAATCTCAAAAATTGTTGATAATGTTGGCTATTTTGTGTTGCCCGGCACAAAAGAGATATGGAATATCAAAACTAACAAGTGGGAGGCTCAAAAAAATCTCTTTCAAGCCCCATTTCTTGCATTTGGAGGATGGGTTGCAAGTGTGCCTGAAAATAGCAAAAACAAAGATGCTGCTTGGGATTACATTATGTGGTTCTCAAACCCTGAAAATAGCCTGCACGATGTTGTAAAGAGTGGAACTGGAGTTAATCCATACAGATACTCCCACTTTTTTGCAATTGATGAGTGGTCTAAGGCTTTTTCGCCTCGTGCCGCATCTGAATTTTTAAATGTCTTAAAAGAGAGCCTTGATTCGCCACATGCTGCCCTTGATTTACGTGTTTTAGGTTATAACGACTACATCAGGGTTCTTGAATCTGAACTAACAAATATCATTAACGGCAGATCAGAGATAAAAAATGGAATGGATAAGGTTGCAGATGAGTGGGAAAAGATAACTGACTCAATTGGTCGAGATAGTCAAAAAAAGATATACAGAGCATCAATGGGTTTAGCTAACTAATTCATTTAACAAAAAAAATATAAGGAGAAATTGATTATGAATATAAAAATATTTCTGTTTAGTTTAATGTCTGTTGCTGTTTATATATTTGCAAATTGTGAAATTACACCAGTTAGCAACTGTTTTGCATCTGAAGCAAAACAAAAATACACAATTGGCTTTTCGCAAGCAACAATCACAGAGCCTTGGAGATTGCTATTTAACAAAGAGCTTCGCATTGAGGCTGAAAAGTATCCTGAGATTGATCTTATTGTTCGAGATGGTCTTGATGATGAAAAAAAGCAGATTGCAGATGTTGAGGAGTTTATATCGCGTAAAGTTGATCTGATTCTAATCTCCCCTAAAGTTGCTGATGCCTTAACTCCAGTGGTCAATAAGGCTATGGATCGCAAGATTCCAGTTATTGTGCTTGATCGCGATCTTGCAAACAAAAACTATACCCAATTTATAGGCGGAGATAATCAGCTTATTGGCAGAACTGCTGGAGAATACGCAGTTGAGCATCTTGGAGGCAAGGGCAAGGCTAAGGGAAATATTGTTGAGATATGGGGAGGAATGGCTGCGACTCCTGCACAAGATAGACACTCTGGATTTATGGATCCCATATCTCAAGAGGCTGGAATCAAAATTATCAACACCCCAAAAGATGGGGATTGGAAGCAAGATTTAGCCTATGACATCATGGCAGAGGCTCTTGATAAGTTTGATAAGATCGATCTTGTCTATGCACACAACGATCCTATGGCTTACGGAGCTTATCTTGCTGCAAAAGATATGGGCAGAGAAAAAGAGATTATATTTCTTGGAATTGATGGAATCCCTGCTGAAGGGGTAAAGTGGGTTTATGAAAAACAATTGACAGCAACATTTCTATATATGACACCAGGGGCAGAAGGGATTCGTCAGGCAATAAAGCTGCTTAAAGGGCAAAGTATCCCGCCAAATGTTATATTGCCCACAATGGTTATAGATTCAACCAATGCAGAAGAAATTTTAAAAAATAATGGGCTTTTTTAAATAGAATGAAAATAGATTCACCACCTACCAGCAAAGAGGCAGAGGGCTTTTACATCAAATTAAATGCAGCATTTGCATTTATTTTTATACTTGTTGTTATTGCATCTGGATTTGGTATCTACACGCTCTACAGTCTTGGAAAAGTTATAAATACAACTGAGCAAAAGACCTTTCCCGCAACCCTTGCTGCTATGCGTCTTTCTGAAAGAACAGCTCTAATTGCTGCAAGTGCTCCAGCACTTAATGCTGCCTCAAAATATGATGATATAAAAGAGATTTACAGTGAATTTGAAAAGCACATGCTACAAAACCACAGCGATCTGCAAAGCCTTTACAATATGGGCGATAATAAAACTATCTCTGAGGTTGAAAAGAGTTTAGAGCGTGTATCGGTAATTGAGGGCAATCTACGTAAGATGGTTGAAGAGAAACTTGCTTTAAGTAAAAGCAGAGAGGATATGTTGGATAATCTCTTAAAACTTCAAGCAGAGCTTGACGACACTTTAGGTCCTCTTATTTGGGGTACAACATCTTTGACCAAACTTCTTGGCAAAAGAACAGTCAGAATGGTAACCCAAGAGATTGATAACAATAGCAAAGATATTGAGAAGTTAAGAGAGGCTCTTAACCATTTTACAGAAGCATCAATAAAGCCTCTTCAGACAGCACTTGATATTAAATCAGAGAGTGCCCTTTTGATGACCCTTTTAAATATGGCAATGCACGTAAACTCTACTGAAGATATATTCCCGCTTGAAAATAGGGCTGCTCGCTCTTTTAATGTCTTTTTACTTGCATCAAACGAGTTTAATAAGGGCGAACTATCTAAACGAAATCCAGTTTTAAGTGTAAATTTAAAGAATATTGAGCAGAACTTTTCAGAGCTGATAAAGGGGGAGCAAAACCCATTTGTCATAAGGCGACAAGAGATTGAAAAGGAGCGTGCCATCTTATCTTTGCTCAATCAAGGCAGAGATGAGGCAAAAATCTTATCTCAACAGATAGAGGTGATCGTGGATCAGGTGCAGCACAACCTTCACCGTCAGGCAGAACTTGTGAGCAGAGGCAGATTAACAGGAGTTACAGCACTTGTCTCAATATCTTTTATAAGTTGCTTTTTATCTATCCTTGCTGCTGTTTTAACCACCCGTGCTTTGCGTAATCGCGATAGTGCAATTCAAAAAGCAGTTGTTGAGGCAGAGCGGGCAAATAAAATTAAGAGCCAATTTCTTGCCAACATGAGCCATGAGATACGAACCCCAATGAATGGGGTGATTGGTCTAACTAAGCTACTTTTAGAGACTCAACTTCAAGATGGGCAGAGAAATTACGCTGAGATAATCTTATCAAGTGCTGAATCTCTGCTCTCTATTATTAATGATATTCTCGATTTTTCAAAGATTGAGGCTAAAAAGATAGAGCTTGAATATATTGATTTTAAACCAAAAAATTTACTTGATGATGTAGCGGAGTTTTTATTCCCAAGTGCTAAAGCAAAAAATTTAGAGCTAACATCTTTTATAGACCCAGCTCTTCCTACTTTTCTTAATGGAGA